>JAJQFC010000050.1 GCA_021201355.1 Planctomycetaceae bacterium
TACCTGCAATGTCGCCGCCCGGGCGCGACCGGATGGGCTGGACATGGCCGGGGCGAACCAGATCGGCGGCGCTGGAATCGGGCCGGGCGGCGACATTGCAGGTATGGGCGCGGTCGGCGGCGCTGATGCCGGTGGTGACGCCGTGGGCCGCTTCGACCGTGACGGTGAAGGCGGTGCCGAGGCTGGCCTGGTTTTCCGTCACCATTTGCGGCAGGTCAAGGCGTTCGCAGCTTTCCGCGTCCAGGGTCAGGCAAATCCATCCCTTGGCGTGGGTCGCCATGAAGTTGATGCCGTCGGCGTCGATCAGTTCGGCGGCCGCGACCAGGTCACCCTCGTTTTCCCGGTTTTCATCGTCGACCAGCACAACCATGCGGCCGGCCTTCAGTTCTTCAAGCGCTTCCGGCACAGAGCAGAATTCCATGTCTAATCCTTCCAAACGTTTTTCATCATGTCATACCGCGCGGCAATCCGCATTCCGGCATTGTTTCAAGTGAACTGCGGCGTCCCGCTCCCGCCGGACAATACGGGGTACACCCCGTCCGGCAGCACGTTCCGCCATGACTAAAACCGGTTCCGTGACCCGAGACGTAGGCCGCATCAAGGCAATTTTCGTCGTGACCGAACCAATGTCAACCGACTGAACGGTCCACCAACCGGTTCAAATAGGTTTTGTCGCCCTGACCAGAAATCAGCGGTGCACTCCGTCAGGCACGGGCACGCGTAACCCGGCACCCGCCTGCCCTGCACCGTCCCGATCGTAAGTTCGTAGTGCGGCTGTGCGTCTCATGACACGACGGACACCTGGTAAATTTTACACCCGCACCGGCAGAACGATTCGGCTGATGCATTCATACAACGCCTTGGCGACGGTGAAGTCGGCATGGTGCAGACCTGGAGCCGGCGCCAGTTCGACACAGTCCAGCGCCACAACCCGCGCCTCCGCCGCCGTAATCGCCATGATCCGCATCAATTGCCGCCAGGTTAGCCCGTCCGGTTCCGGCGTGCCGGTCGCCGGCACGATGGCCGGGTCCAGCCCGTCCACGTCGAAGGTGAGGAAAACCCGTTTTCCGGCAACGCGTTTCCGGAGTTCGCGGCGCCATTCCTTCGACCCGTGCATATCCCAGGCGTACCAGGTGCGAATCCGGGGACGCGCATTCCGGCCGGAATGCTCACGGGCGAAGTCGGCCTGGTCCTTCGAGGTCGACCGGATGCCCAATTGAAGTATTTCCCGGCACTGCGGCAGTTCGGCGATACGGCGGACAACCGAAGCGTGACTCAGGGGATCATCCTCATAGCTGTCGCGAAGATCGGCATGGGCGTCGATATGAACCAGAACAAAACTGCCGATCGTCTCCGCCACCGCCTTCGCCATGCCAAGGCTGGCGGTGTGTTCGCCGCCGAGGCCGACGACAAGCTTCCTCGCCGCCAGATGCTTCGCCGCCTCGTCCCGAATCGCGTCCAGGGCTTTGGCCGGGTCGGGACGGCCGCCGTTTTCGAGAAATACGGCCGGGACCGGCAGGGTGTGGATGCCGTAGCGCATGGCCGGTTCATCGTCCCGGCGCGGATCGTACAGTTCCACCTGCTGCGAGGCGGTCAGGATTGCCTCGGGGCCTTGGGCGGTGCCGCCGCCGTAACTGACCGACGCCTCCAAGGGCATTGGCAGAATAACCACCCGGGACCGGTCATAACCGCTCGCCTCCTCGGGAAGGCCGAGAAAGGCGCCCGGGTTGTGGGGCGGTTTTCTGCCTGTTTTTTTCCGCGTCGCGGTCGTGGCGGCTTTTGCCATGGTTGTCTTCTTATTGGCCAAGCACGTAGGCGAATACGAGCGGAGCGACGATGGTCGCGTCGGACTCGATGATGAAAGAGGGCGTGGTGACGTCCAGCTTTTCCCAGGTAATTTTTTCGTTCGGTACCGCGCCCGAATAACTGCCGAAGCTGGTGGTGGAGTCGCTTATCTGGCAGAAATACCCCCACAGCGGCACGTCCAGCTCCATATCCTGACGGAGCATCGGTACGACGCAGATGGTGAAGTCGCCGGCGATGCCGCCACCGATCTGGAAAAAGCCGATAGACGACTGTTCCGACGTCTCCTTGTACCATTCCGCCAGCATCATCATGTATTCGATGCCGGTGCGGACGGTGTGGACGTGCTTGATTTCGCCGGATATGACGTGGCTGGCATAAATATTTCCGAGGGTCGAGTCTTCCCAACCCGGAACGATTATCGGGATGTTCTTTTCCGCCGCCGCCAGCATCCATGAGTTTTTCGGATCGATTTGATACGATTTCTCAAGCTTCCCCGAGAGGAGCAACCAGTACATGACCTCGTACGGGAACAGCCGCTCCCCTTTCCGGTCCGCGTCTGTCCAGATTTCCAGGACTTCGTTCTCAATGCGGCGAATCGCCTCCGCTTCCGGAATGCAGGTGTCGGTGACGCGGTTCAGGTGACTGTCCAGGAGCTTTTTTTCGTCCTCCCGGGACAGGTCGCGGTAGTGCGGCACGCGGACGTAGTGATCATGGGCGACCAGGTTGAAGACTTCTTCCTCGAGGTTGGCGCCGGTGCAGGAAACGGCATGGATTTTGTCCTGGCGGATTATTTCCGCGAGGCTTATGCCCAGTTCCGCCGTGCTCATGGCGCCGGCCATGGCCAGGAGCATCTTGCCGCCGTTGTCCAGGTGGTCGGTGTAGGCCTGGGCGGCGTCGACCAGGGCGGCGGCGTTAAAGTGCCGGTAATTGTGCGTGATAAAATCCTTGATATGTCCCATCGTTTCCTCCTCGCTCGTCCCCCAAAAGGAATGGACGGAGACCGACCGGTCCCCGTCCCATTCCATTACGATGCAGATTACCTCGCGTCTGTCAAGTGAAAGGCCCGGACAGGCGCGCGGTTTTGTGATTTTTCAGCACACCGACGCCAGGATGCCGATGATTTCTCCCAGCACCTTGTCGCCCCGGTTCGGGCGGATCTGGATCTGGGCCCGGCCGTACTCGGTAATGCTGGCGCCGTAATACCGTTCTCCCGCCATGTCCCGCTTGACCTGGCGAATCCGGAGGCCTTTGCCGGCGAACTCGAGGGCGGTGATTTTCCCAAGCGCCTTTTCGAGCGGCAACGGCCGGAGGTCGATGATGACGATGGCGCCGAGGGGAATCATCGGCATCATGGCCGAATCGCCCATCCGCACCGCCACCAGCACGCCGGCTCGCGGCACCCATTCCTGGGGAATAATGACCTGACGGATAATGTCCTTCGGCTGAATTTCAAATATCGGATTGAGAACGGCGCTCGGTTTCAGCATCGGCACCGAGACCCATTCCGCTTCGAATTTTTCGACCTCGTTATCCATCGCCACTGCCGCCGCCGAAGTCAGGTTGAACTTCGGTGAAAGCGGTCCCGGCCGGGTCATGAGCCGCTGCTGCGAGGCCATGCCCATCTGATGGCCCTCGAAGGTGACGCCGGCATCGACCTGCGGCGACAACGAGCCACTGGTACCGGTTCCAACCGGCACGGAACCTGAAACGATGGCTCCCGTCGCCTTGGCGATAAGGGTCGAGAGGGAACACTCGAGTTCTGCTTCCAGTTGCGGTATTAAATCGAGCCTTTCAATAAAAGTTCGGCCCATTTCCCAACTCTGTATGGTTTTTGGACTAATCCCGAGACGCATCGCCAATGTGGCCCGCGACATTCCCTTCGCATCGCGGGAGAGGCGCATGAGCCTCCCGAATTCCGCCTTGATATCTTTCGGCATAAACTGCAACCTTCCTTTCTGCTCATTATTCAATCAGCTGTGTCCGCGTCGCGACAGCCGCTTACCGTGTAGGGGTCCGGAGCGCGTCATCCTGTCTATATAATGCGAGATCTGATCGTGAGGCGGAAAATGCCTCGCGACCACATGCTCGCGGATTGCTTAGAATACTAACTATTGTTCGAGATAAAAGAGCGAAGCGTATCGTGCCAAAGTTCATACATTCTGTTGTAATGGCGATACCGTTTATCAAAACTTTGACAACAATTCGTTCGCAATTCCTATTGATAGTTTATTCCTCGATTGGCCCTAACGCAACTACTTTGGTACGAGAATTCTTTAATTTTTCGTTTCAGGTGACATAATATTCCTTGTTACTACTGTTATTTCGCCGCACAATTGCCTACGCATCCTCACTCCAATTTTATCATAACTCAATGGTTTGCCAAAAATTATATATAAGTATTTAACTGTTGGATTATAACATCTCAAAACACCCATTAAAAAGTGATATTCATTATCATAAAAAAAATGTCCATCCCGCTATATTCCGGGATGGACAGGCAGATTTAAACGTACAAATGTTTTTACTATTATTTTAGTTAATTTAATTTAGTAGTATTTAGCAAGATAATAAATGTATCACGAAGCGTACCGCGTAAAGGTTTGTCCGGTCGTCCAGTATTGTCGGCCGACAACGGTATCCCTTACCGCTTCTCCACGTGAATACTGAATACGGTAACGTTTTACGATTCCTGCCACGGTTTTAAAATGAGGTTTCAATTACTCCCCGCGATTATCGTCCAATGACGTTTCTGGACTAATTCCGGATTTACTCTCCTCGCCCGGCATCTGGATATCAGAAGTCGAGGAAGGTAGCGAATTGTCTGACCGCTCCAAATCATTTCCACCGTCTCCGACGTCGGCTCGTTCGGATGTAGTATCTAGTGTCACGACAACTTCCGCATGTTTCTCAACTAAACCGGCGTCTTCCCGGAACGCGGTGGAATGATGGACCGGGGACGGAGCCGAAGCCGGGCGAATTCCGGCGCGGGCCGCCAGCATTTTCAGCCAGCCGCCCCACCCGATCATTGTCAGTAGAATGGCGATGACAATGACAAGCGCCCCCAGGGCCACCACCCCGGTGACGAGAAGGATGAGCGGCCATACTCCGCTTCCCTTCACCCTCTCTGATAATAC
>JAJQFC010000283.1 GCA_021201355.1 Planctomycetaceae bacterium
CCGCACCGCCACCCGAAATTTTCCAAACCGCCCAGGAAGACCAGCTCCGCGATCTCCGGTACGTCCCGTCCCGGTCCGAACTGTGGGGCGACCGTCCGGCGCCTCTCCGCCTTGACCTCCGCCTCCCGCGTCCGCTTCTCGGTCAGGCCATAACCATTAACATTGTCGAGGCGGACGCCGTGCGTCCGCTCCGATTCGTTCCGGAATCCCTTGTCGGCGGCAATGCCGAACTGGTCGACAAGGTAATCCGTTCCGCCCCGGAATTTGCCGGGTTTTCCGTATCGCACCCGGACGGCGCCCGGGCCATCGGCGCCTTTTTCGCCTCCCTGTTCTGCTTTGCCGGCCGGAACTCCCGGATGGCGTCGTTTTCCCGTCCGGCAGTCATCGACATCGCTTCGGGGAACGGCGAATCCGTCGCCACCTTCCGGGAATACTGGCTGGTGCCGCCGGTCCAGGGCGACGACAGCTTCACCGTCTACGCCCTGATGGATTCGCCGGCCATGACCGGCGCCTTTTCCTTCGCCGTCCGGCCCGGCACCTCCACCGTTGTCGACGTCCACGCCGTCCTCCACCGCCGCCCGGCCGCCGCCGAACCGGCGATGATCGGCGTGGCGCCGCTTGTCAGCATGTTCCTTTTTTCAGAAACGGCCAAGGACGCCAACGATTACCGGCCGGAAGTCCATAACGCCGACGGCCTCCTCGTCTCGAACAGCGAAACGGACTGGCAGTGGCTCCCCCTCTCGAACCCGAAACGGCTGACCCTGAGCGCGCTTCCCGGCCCGGCGCCGAAAGGATTCGGCCTTATCCAGCGCGACACCAATTTCGATCACTACCAGGATCTCCGCACCGCCTACGAGGAGTCGTCTTCGGTCTGGGTCGAGCCGCTCGGGGAATGGGGCCCGGGCCGCTTGGAATTGATGGAAATCCCCAGCACCCGGGAAATCCATAACAACATCCTCGCCTATTGGGTGCCGGACCGCATTGCCGCCGCCCCGTCAGCGCCGGCGGAGACCGCCGAACCGGCGCCGATAGCCTTCGACTACCGCCTGTACTGGAGCCCGGCGGGAATCCAGATGCACCGCTACGGCGCCGTACGGGACACCCGGCTGGAACGGAACGGCGACGACGGCACCCTCACCTTCCACATCGATTTCGAAGGGACTGACCTGAACCTTCTCCCGGCCGACACCGGCCTCACCAGCGTCGTCGAACTGCCGAAGGAAATCACCCTGGTGGAAAAGCACCTGGTGAAGAACCGGGTGACCGGCGGCTGGCGCCTTGTCGTGAAGGTGGCGCTGCCCCGGCCCGGCGTGCTGGACGGGATTCTCACGGCGCGAAGCGGCCCGCCCGAACTCTGGCTGGCCGCGTACCTGAAGCAGGGTGAAAACCTCCCCGAGGCGCTCACCGAAACCTGGCGTTACCGGATAGTTCCGTAATCAGGCGGTCGGGAATGCGTCGCGACTTTGGAAAACGGGGTAAAACCATCATTTGGAAACGGACAACGCATGAAACATGAATGGGAAGATTCCGGCGTGCTTTTTACCGGAGTGGAGAGCGGCGGCTGCCGGCCCTGGGCGGTGCGGGACCGGCTCCTCTTCTATCTCGGGAACACCGGTCTGGACGAAATCACCGGGCTGGAAATCACCGTCGAGTGCCTCCGCCGCATCGGGCCGGAACCGGATCACGCCAGGGCGATGGACGCCTTGGCCGAGGTGCTCCGCGAACGCGGCCTTCCGATCGGCGCCGTCCCCGGCCAGACCATTCGCAGTTTTCCCCGCCATAACCGCCGGTCGATGGTGTCGAAGGCTCCGGTCGGCCGGTCCTTCGTGGGCGGGTGCGGCCGACGCCTTCTCGGCCTGTTCCGTTCGCGACTGGCGGCCGATGCCGGTCGGCCGGAATAGGTTCAGCCGGCCCGTTCCCCCGGTTCGGTTCCGGTTCCGGGGATGCCGAACGCCGGGGTTATCCCGGCAGCGTGGATCGCATCCGGCCGGGCGTGACGAACTGCTTCGAGATTGGAATCCTGTTCCAGCTATTCCCTTGAAAGGGCACCATCGTGGAAGAATCATGGCAAAAGGCCGCCTGGCGCCGCCGTTGCCTTCTCTTGATCCTGACCGTCATACCGTCCCTGGCCGCGTCGTGGGTCATGTACGGGATACTCCCGAACAAGCAGACGCCGCTCCTCAATGCCGTAATCGCCCTCCTTTTCGCCGCACTTTTCACCTGGGTGTCGATGGGGTTCTGGAGCGCCGTCGCCGGTCTCCTCGTCCTTTTGTTCCGGCACGATCGGTTTGTCGTCACCGCCGGCCTTCCCGACGGCGTGCCGCTTGCCCCGGAGGCGCGGGCCGCCATTCTCTTTCCCCTTTTCAATGAAGACGTCTCCCGCGTCATCGAGGGCGTCCGGGTGGTCTGGCGCTCCCTTGCCGCCACCGGCTGCCAGGCCAATTTCGACATCTATATCCTGAGCGATTCCACCAACCCCGACGCCTGGGTCAACGAGGAGGAAGCCTGGCACGCTCTCTGCCAGGAAGAAAGCGCCGGCGACCATATTTTCTACCGGCACCGTAAAATCAACCGGAAAGGCAAGAGCGGCAATGTCGCCGACTTTTGCCGGCGCTGGGGCGCCGATTGCCCGTACATGATTGTCTTCGACGCGGACAGCCTCATCGTCGGCAAGACCCTGGTCCGGATGGTGCGGGCGATGGAGTCAAGGCCGGACATCGGCATTCTCCAGACCACGCCGAAAGCCATCAACAGCCGTTCCCTCATCGCCCGCGTCCAGCAGTTCGCCAATCACCTCTACGGCCCCGCCTTCGCCGCCGGCCTCCACTACTGGCAGCTCGGGGACGCCCAGTATTGGGGCCATAACGCCATTATCCGGACGGAACAGTTCATCCGGCACTGCCATCTCCCGGTCCTGCTGGGCCGGAAGCCGCTTGGCGGTCCCATCCTCAGTCACGACTTTGTCGAAGCCGCCCACATGCGCCGGGCCGGCTACGGCGTCTGGCTCGCCTACGAACTGGACGGCTCGTACGAAGAGACGCCGCCGTCCCTCATCGACGAACTGATCCGCGACCGGCGCTGGTGCCAGGGGAACCTTCAGCACAGCAAGCTTGTCTTCGCCCAGGGTTTTTCCCTGACCCACCGCGCCCTCTTCATTAACGGCATAATGTCGTACCTGTCGGCCCTTCTCTGGTTTTTCTTCCTTCTTGTCAGTTCGTTCCATGCGGTGGCGATCCTCTTCAACCTGCCCGATTATTTTCCGGACGGCACCCTGTTCCCGGTCTGCCCCGAATTCTTTTCCGGCTGGATGCTGGCTCTTTGTACCGGCACCGCCGTCCTCCTTTTCCTTCCGAAATTCTTCGTCCTTGTCCTCGTTCTCGCCAAAGGCGGGGCCGGGGTCTTCGGCGGCGGCCCCGCCCTCGTCGCCAGCGCCGTCCTCGAACTCCTCCTCTCCGCCCTCCTGGCGCCGGTGCGGATGCTGTACCACAGCCTGTTCATTATCACGACGCTTCTCGGCTTCACCGTCCGCTGGAACACCCAGAACCGCGACGCCTCCGGCACCACCTGGCTCCAGGCCATCCGCTTCCACTGGTGGGGCGTGGTCATCGGCGTGGTCTGGGGGGCGTTCATGTACCTGATTAACCCGGACTTTTTCCTCTGGCTGTCGCCGATCATCGCCGGGCTTATCCTTTCCGTTCCGCTGTCCGTCCTGACAAGCCGCGTCGGCGTCGGCACCGGTGCGGTTCGGGCCGGATTGTTCCTGACGCCGGCGGACATCCGGCCGGCGGCGGAACTGCGGGCGTTGGCCTGGCGCATGGCGCACAAGGAAAAGGCCGTCACGGAGGCGCCCGGATTTATCCGGGCGGTGACGACGCCGTCCGTCCATTCCCTCCACGTCGCCATGACGCCGGACAAGCCGGCGGTGGTGGCGGAGAAGGAAGCGCTCCTCGACGACCTGGTCGAGAAAGCCGTCCGGACCGGTCCGGACGGGCTGTCCCGGTCGGAAAAAATTCTTCTTCTCTCATCGCCCCGGCATCTTTCCCGGCTGCACGCACTGGTATGGCGGCTGGAGGACGCCGCCGCCTGGGGAATACCATGATGAAACCGTCTTGTTTACACTACTACGTCCGCCCAAGCCGGGAGCGGTCCGGTCCGGCCCGGCGAGGCGTTCTCCGCCGGCGGGTGCCCGGACTGGCCTTCGCCGTTGTCTTGGCCCTGTCCGCCGGCGCCTTTGCCGGCCACGTGCCGGACCGTGAATACCTGAACGACCGCGCCGTCCTCGATCAAATCCAGGCCGACAGTTTCCGTTACTTCTGGGAGGCGGGTTGTCCCGTCTCCGGCATGGCCTACGAATCAAGCCGGCCGATGGACGTGAAACCGGTCGCCGTCGGCGGCACCGGCTTCGGCCTCGCCGCCCTCGTGGTGGCGGTGGAACGGAAATGGGTCAGCCACCAGGACGCCGTCGCCCGGCTCCTGAAGATAGTCACCTTCCTCCGTGACCGCACGCCCCGCCGCGAACTCCGGGGCGCGTTCCCGCACTGGCTGGACGGCCGCACCGGCAAGGCCATGTCGTTCGGCGACCGGGACACCGGCGCCGACATCGTCGAGACGTCCCTCCTCATGCAGGGGCTCCTTCTCGCCCGCGCCTACTTTAACGGCCCGGGCATCGAGGCGGAAATCCGCGCCATCATTACGGAATTGTGGGAAGACGTCGAATGGGACTGGTTCACCAATAACGAGGAAAACGGCCTGTACTGGCATTGGGATCCGGAACGCGGCTTCCACCACGGCCTGAAAATTCTCGGCTATAACGAATGTTTCATCACTTATGTTCTGGCCGCCTCGTCGCCGACCCACCCGATCAGCCGGGCTGCCTACGATGAATGGCCCTACGGCGACGAGTACCAGGCGAA
>JAJQFC010000082.1 GCA_021201355.1 Planctomycetaceae bacterium
CGTCACGGTCGAGTCGGGATCGGTCACCCTCGGCACCACGAGAACCAACACCTACGAAACCGGCGGAACCTTCGCCCTGGCGGCTGACACCGCCCTTGCCGGCAACGGCAGCATTGGCGGGCTGACCCTGGCCTCTGGCGCGCGCGTCGCGCCGGGCCATTCCGTCGGCGCATTGACGGTGAACGGCGATGTCGTCTTTGAAGCCGGATCGATATACGAAGTGGAGACTGATCCGGAGGACGAGGGCGTCGCCGACCACATCATGGTGAACGGCACGGCGGATCTCGGCGGCGCGACCGTGCGCCACACCGGCATCGGCGAGGAGGACGCCTACCCGTCGGTCGGCGAATGGGTCATCCTCACGGCGAGCGAAGGCTACGGCGACAGCCGCTTCGCCGATACGGTGGAGAGCCGCTACCTGTTCCTCGATGAAACGCTTCTCTACGAGGGGAACGACGTCCTCCTCCGGGTCGGCCGGTCCGGAAGCTTCTCCGACTATGCCGGCACGCCGAACCAGCTGGCCGTCGCGAATGTTTTGGATGGGATGGACGACGCCAGCTCCCTTTACAACCGCCTCCTCGGCGCCACCGACGCGGACTCGATGCCGGCGGCGTATGATCAACTGTCCGGCGAAATGCACCCGAGTCTCCGCCGCCTCCTGGCCGACTCCGACCGCGATTTCGGCTTTTCCCTGATGGACCGGGCGTCGCGCCCGGGCGTTCAGGACGACGCTTTCCCCATCTGGGCGGAAGGCCAGGGTTTCGAGAACCGGGCGAACGGCCGGGCCGGCGTCGCGAAGTCGCGGCTTTACGGCGTCCGGGCGACCATCGGCGCGGAGAAAACGTTCCTTGGCGGCTGGCTCCTCGGCGGCGCATTCCGCTACGGCAACACCACGTTCAAGGTGGACGAACGGAATTCGAAGGCCGACGTCGATTCGTTCAGCTTCGGCCTTTATGCCGGCCGCGACGTGGCGATGGATTTGGGCACGCTCCGCCTCAACCTCGGTGCCGCCTACAGCTACCACGACATCGATTCGGAACGGCGCCTGACCCATACGCTTCTTGGGCAGACTCTCGAAGCCGACTACAAGGCCCACGCCTTCCAGGCGATAGGCGACCTCGGCTTCGCCTTTTTCCTGAACCGCCTGGAAGTCGAACCGTATCTCCGTCTCGGCGTCCACTCGATCCGGACGCGCGGATTCAGCGAACGCGGCGGCGATGCCGCGCTGTCCGCCGCCGGCGAGAGAACGACGAACGTGTCGCAAACGCTGGGCGTGCGGACGGCGCTGCCGGTCACCGAACGGTTCACCGCCCGGGCGGGAGCGGGCTGGATACACACCTACGGCCAAAAGGACGCGCGGAGCGCCTTCCGCTTCATCGACGGCGGCGACGCCTTCTCGATTAACGGCGTGACCGTCCCCCGGAACGCCGTCAAGGTCCAGCTCGGCCTCGACATCAACCTCACCTCCCGCGCCGACCTCTACGTCGGCTACGACGGCTACCTCGGTTCCGGCACCGGCAACCACGCCGGACGGGTGGCGCTGCAGGTGAATTTTTAGATGTGGCGACGCATCCGGCGGCTGGACGGTTATTTTAGAAAAGCATCCGGTATAAAGCACTCCGCCGTTACAGCGGAGTGCTTTTCCCATTCTGTCCGACCACGCCGAATCGCATTGCGAACGAGCCTCGCTTGACAGTGATATCATATAATGATAGTATTTTCGCCATGAACGCCAAGCACAGAAAAACCCTTGCCGCCCTCTTCGCCCGGCCGGTGGCGCGAACTATTCCTTTTCGGGATTTGGTCGCGCTGCTACGGGCGCTCGGCTTTACGGTGAGGCAGGGGGAAGGTTCACGGATCGATTTCTTCCTTGGCCGGGACACATTGCATTTACATGAACCGCACCCCGGGAAGGAACTCAAGCCCTACCAGGTCAAGGCAGTACGGGCGTTTCTTTTGGCTATCGGAGTCACACCATGACGGATAATTCGATGGAGTACAAAGGGTATATCGGGACGGTCGAGTACAGCGCCGAGGACGAATGTTTTATCGGTCGGATTCACGGCATCCGCGACAGCGTCACCTTTGAAGGCGAAAGCGTCTCCGCACTGCGCGAAGACTTCAGGAACGCGGTCGACTCGTATTTACAAACCTGCGAGGAAATTGGTAAACCGCCGCAAAAGCAATTTTCCGGCAAAGTGCTTTTACGGCTTCCCGCCGATCTGCATTACGAGCTTTCCGTTCACGCCGAGAGCACGGGAGAGAGCGTCAATTCACTGCTGGTTGAAGCTGTTGCCACGCTGTGCAAGAAACAGAGGCGCGAGGCGGCACGCCGGCAGGATGCTGCGAAACGTTCGGTCCGGCGAAAAGCCGGTACTGCGCGCGATCGGAAAAAGTAGCGGAAGCCGGCGCACTCCGGTTTCCGCACTCGTGCTTCAGGAAATGCGACCCTGTTTTCGGAAAGGCAGGAAAATGGCTCTCGAAGTGTATAATTTCTGCCTAGAGGGAATCACGGCGGGATCGGGAAAGTTCGTCATCGCCCGGCGCATATACGGCACGGGCGACGACATAATCATTTTCTCCGACTACGAGCAGGACAACCAGCACCGGGACATCGTCGCCCATTGGCAGCGCCGCGTCAAAATGCCCATGCACGAGGTGGGCCTGAAGCCGGCCGGCGGCGGCATGTGGCTCCTCCTCGACGACGGCCGGACGCTCTGCCTGCACGGCGCTTCGGCCGCCTACGGCGGGTTCGACAAGGACGGCTTCCGGGAAGAATTGGCTGTCGGTTCGGTGTTTGGCGAAACCGCCCTGGTCTTCGACGATAAATACGGTGCGGTGGACTAGCCGTTACGGAAGAGGGTATGTAGAAGCGTCTATTCTTTGGCAGGAAATCACTGTCACCGAATAAACTTTTCGGCGGTCTCCGAAGAGAGTTTATTAAACCGTATTTTCCACATATTTTTCACAATAGCTCTGCGTTTTGAGAGAATACTGGTCATTCGGCCGACGAACTTTTTCTTTTTATTAGCGGATGCCAGTCTATGCCTAATTTTTGCGTTTATTAGCTGAACCGAATACTTTCCATAGAGATATATCATCTTCGGTATGGAGCATTGGCGTTGTAGAGCGCGCCACATTTCTTCATGGAACGGTGTCTCGGCGGCGTATTCCCAGTATAAATCGGCGTTATTACCTAGGTGGTCCCAACTCCACGGTTTCTTGCCGATAAAGTGATGGCAGCCGATAGTTTCCCTCGGAAGGACTATGCGAGAATGGACCGTCTCATCCAAAGCCGTCATTTGTTCATCGAACCAGTCATAACAATTCCACCTAGCTGGCATTTCTTTGATACGGCCCTTCATGGCGACATTCAGGGCATCCTGGTCAAGATACATGAGGTCTGGAATGGTGTGAATCATTTCAATAACGTTATCGACTGTACAATCCTTTCTCATCGCCTCCAAATCCATTAAAAGAACGCCACTGTTAAAATAAAAAGATCCAGGCTTCAAGCGTAGGCTTTCCTTCCAATACCGCTGATACTGGGAATCACATTTACTCAATCTCATTAACAGTATATCCTCACAACCTCCGGCGAGAAACCCCGCCAGATCCTCTTCAAAAAGTAATGCAATATCGTCCAGACAAATTATATCCACGTCCAAATAAACCGCCTTATGATAATTTTTGAGCACTGCTGGTGCCAGCAACCGAAAATACATGGCTGTGGTTAATCTTGCGGTGGTTGGTAAGATATTTAACTGCATTTTATCGCTCAGTTTGGATATGTCGACGAATCTAAGGCAGGCATTTGGGTACTGCTTCATCCACTCTTGTGCAATGCAAAGCTTGTCGTAGTCAATTTTATCGATGAATAGCAGTAAATCATACATTCGAGCTGGCGAGGAATGGGATATGATCGAGGCAACAAGAGTCATGGCATGAGGAAAATAGTTCGCATCGCAGCAGAAGATCACAGGAACATTGGCGGATAACGATGCCGGTTCTATGGTCTCTTCCATTACATTATATGTTTTCGTTCTTTCCTGCATGAGGAGAGGTCCCTTTCCCGGGCGTTTCCATTTTTAAATGGAGAACACTGGTAACATAGCTCAGGTTATAGGGCTGACGATATTTTGGGGGATGGAGGTAGGGAATGCGGATTACTAGTGTCTGAAAAAATGCAAACAAAAAAAACGCCGCCTCCAAACTGGAGACGGCGAGCAGGTATAAGAGACTGATAAAGTATTACCAGGAATTAGAGCCTATAACCTGAGCTATGTTATTTAGAAATGGTTACGGGAAAACCTCTCCACAAGCCAACTCAGCGAAACTATGTGAAGCATTTAAAGTATAAGATGAATGAACCCCACGACAAGTGAAAAAACAAATCGCCACATGCGATACGACGATGCCCTAAACTCTCGTGAAGATATCGGTGAAATGTGTTAAAAAACCGTTAATATAAACGGATGACTCTTGCGTCGTTCCGCCCATATCCATACCATAAATCTGGTGACGGGGAATACGGGAGAGCCGAATGTATCCGGATCTTAAAGGAAAAATCGCCGTCGTCACCGGCGGATCGAAGGGGCTGGGTGCGGCCATCGCCGCCAGGCTGGGAGCGGAAGGGGTGGCGGCGGTTATTGCCTATCATTCCGACCAGGCCGGAGCCGAACGGGTTAAAGCGGCGATTGAACAGTCGGGCGGCCGGGCGGTGGTGGTGCAGGCCGATGTCGGGGCGGAGGAGGGCGTACAGGCGTTACGCGACGCGGCGGTGGAGCACTTCGGCGGCCTGCACATCTGGGTCAACGCCGCCGGGGTGGATGACCGCGTCGCCCCCCACGAAATGCCGTTGGCCGAG
>JAJQFC010000115.1 GCA_021201355.1 Planctomycetaceae bacterium
CTCCTGAAGGGCGTCGACTACCTCCGGGCCATGATGAACCGTCTGGCGAACGGCGACTACTCCGGCGCCTTCACCCCGGAGGAGGAGGCCCACCTCGCCCTCCTGAACGCCGCCTCGGCCGGCAACGCCGAACCGGAAGCGCCCGATTCCCCGGAAGCGGCGGCCGGCAAGGTCATGGAAGCCCTCGACTCGGTGAAACAGGCCGGCGCCAACGGCGAAGCGACGGGTCAACTGAAAGAAGCCATCCGCCAGCTCATCCGCCTCACCCTCCCGGACTTTTTCAATTCCCAATCGGACGGCAGCGCCGTCTCGGTCGGTTATATGCTCGCGGGCGAGGAAATCACCGGCCTCGTCCATACCATCGAAGGCTTTATCAAGAACCTGGAACGGAACGAAAAGGAAGAGGCCCTCTGCGAATCCTTCCTCACCTCCCTCCAGACCATCGAGGACATCGGCGACAAGCACGACAAGGAAATCGTCACCCTGGTCGAACAGATCAAGGACGACTTCATCACCATCCACGAATCCGGCATCGGTTTCGACGATTTAATGACCAGCCTCATCCAGGAGCGGTTCGACGCCATCATGAAACTGGTCCAGAAGGTGGAAATCGGCGGCGACGGCGACTTCTTCCTCTCCGGCGAAAACGTCACCGACGTCATTAAATCGATGCAGGGCTTTGTCGCGAAAATCCAGACCCTCGAAAAGGAATCGGGCCCGTCGGACGAATTCACGTCGAACATCGCCATGCTGAAGGATATGGCCGGGGACAAGCAGGAAATCGTCCAGGCCCTCGAACAGATCCAGGACGACTACCTCACCATCCACGAATCCGGCATCGGCTTCGACGACCTGATGCAAAGCCTTATCTCCGACCGCCTCACCACCGTCATGTCGCACCTCGACCGCGGCGCCGCCGTCCAGTACGTCTATAAACTCGGCGACAAGGACGTCACGGAGATCGTGAAGACGGTCAACCAGGTGGCGGCCGACCCGACCCGCCTCGCCGACGACAAGTTGAAAAACGCCTTCGTCATCGGCCTCCAGAATTTCGGTGAAGCGGCGGAATCGGTGGGCAAGCCGGAACTCGGCACGGAAGCCGCCGCCATCGTTTCCGACATTGACTGCATCCTCGCCTCCGACGTCGGCTTCGACCCGAACATCGAGGCCATGGTCACGGACCGCCTTGGGAAACTCGTCGCCGAGACGGAAAAAGTCGCGATAGAACCGGAACCCGAACCGGCCTCGCCGTCCCCGGCGGACAGCGTCGTCATGGCCGCGCCCGGTCCGGCCGATTCCCAGATCACGACCCCGGCCAAGGAACCGTCCGGCAAGGGCGGCGCCGGCGCCGAACATTCCGGCAAGACCCTCCGCGTCGCCGAGGAGAAGGTCGACCATTTCATGAGTTTCGTCGGCGAACTGATCATTACCGGCGAGGTGTTCGCCTATATCCAGAAAAAGCTGGAACAGTATCCGGAAGTGCGCCAGGTCGCCCAGGAATTCAAAAACGCCAACCTGTCCTTCGGCGAACTGTCGTCAAACCTCCAGAAGAGCCTGATGGAGGTGCGCCGGGTGCCCCTGAAATCGGTTCTCCAGAAGCTCCATCGCATCATCCGGGACACCTCGGCCGCCCTCGGCAAGAAAATCGAATTTGAAATCGAGGGCGAGGACGTCCAGATCGACAAGTCGCTCCTCGAAGGCCTTGAAAGCCCGCTCGTCCACATGGTCCGGAACTCCGTCGACCACGGCGTCGAGCCTCCCGAGGAACGGGTCGCCGCCGGCAAGGAGGAAACCGGCCACGTCTGGATCAAGGCGTCGGCGACGGAAGAGCAATTCACCCTCTCCATCACCGACGACGGCAAGGGCCTCGACGTTGACACCATTAAGGACAAGGCCGTGAGCCGCGGCCTCCTGACGGAAGACGCCGCCCGCACCATGCCGGACAAGGAGGCCTACCGCCTTATCTTCAACGCCGGTCTGTCCACCGCCAAGGTGGTGACGGACGTCTCCGGCCGGGGCGTCGGCATGGACGTGGTGCTGTCGAACATCACCAAGATGAACGGCAACATCAACGTCGATTCGCAAAAAGGCAAGGGCTCAGTCTTCACGATTCTCCTGCCGATGACCGTCACCCTCACCGTTATCGACGGCCTGGTGGCGCGGATCGGGAACCAGTTCTACATCATCCCCCTGTCGGACGTCAGGGAGTCGGTGAAGCCGGCGGAGGATCAGGTCCACATTATCAAGGGATCGCAGGAGGTTCTGAACGTTCGCGGCGAACTCCACCCCATCGTCCGCCTGAACCAGATCCTTGGCATCTACGGCCCGGAAGTCACCGAAGCCATCACCGAGGCCACCGCCGTCCTCGTCCAGGGCAAGGCCGGCAAGTCCGCCGCCTTCCTCGTCGACGAGCTTATCGGCCAGCAGTCCGTCGTCGTCAAGGATCTCGGCAAGGAATTTGAAAACATCCGCTGCCTCCAGGGCGGTTCCATCCTCGGCGACGGCCGCGTCGGCCTCGTCCTCAGCGTCCAGGGCGTGCTGGAAGACATCGGCCTGGCCCAGCCGGAGGCGTAAAGCCGCGCCGTTCCCCGGCCGGAGAGTCAAAGACACCCTCTTACATTTATAAACGCCGGCCGGAGGCAGTCCGGCCGGTTTTTTCTTCAGACAGTTTCACAACACTGTCACGCCGTTCCGGCCTGCTCCGCTCCCGGCACCGAAAGCGCCGAAAAGTGGCTGACCCCGCCGCGCCGCCCACCGGCGACCGCGCCGCCATCGACTTGACAGCCGCCGGCGGAGGCGTACCATTCAATGATTCCAGAGTAACAGGACAGATGAATAAAAGGACACCGCGATGAAAAACGTTCTTTCCATACAATCCCACGTCGTCTACGGTCACGCCGGCAACTCCGCCGCCGTCTTCCCGATGCGCCGCCTCGGCATCGAGGTCTGGCCCCTGAACGCGGTGCAGTTCTCCAACCACACCCAGTACGCCGAAGGCTGGAAAGGGATTGTCTTCCCGCCCGAACACCTCACCTCCATCGTCGACGGCATCCGGAATATCGGCGTTCTCGGCCGGGCCGACGCCGTCCTTTCCGGTTACATCGGGTCCGCCCCGCAGGGGGACGCCGTCCTCGACATCGTCCGGAAGGTAAAGGAGGCCAATCCGAACGCCATATTCTTCTGCGATCCGGTCATGGGCCATCCGGCCAAGGACTGCAAGGTGGCGCCGGGCGTGGCCGAATTTCACCGGGACCATTCCGTAAAGGCGGCGGACATGATGTCGCCGAACGTCCTGGAACTCGGCAAACTGGTCGACCGCGACCTCGATTCGGTGGAGGACTGCGTCACCGCCGCCCGCCAGGTCATCCGGAAAGGGCCCCGGCTCATCGTCGTCAAACACCTCAGTTACGCCGCCCGCGACGTCAATTCCTACGAAATGCTTCTCGTCACCGCGGACGAGGCCCTCCACATCAGCCGGCCGATGATCGAATTCGACCGCCATCCGGTCGGCGTCGGCGACCTCATAAGCGGCATCGTCCTCTCGTGCCTCCTCAAGGGAATGTCCAACCGGGAAGCGCTCGAATTCACCACCGCCTCCGTCTACGAAGTGATGCAGGCGACGAAGGAAGCGGGCGAATTCGAACTGCAACTGGTCCGCGCCCAGGAAAGACTCGCTCAACCGGCCACCACCTTCACGTCGCAAGCGGTGTAACCGCAGGATGGAAACGCCCCGGTCACCCGCAGAAGCACACCCCCCCGGCCTCTTCCCGAACGCCGACGTCGACGCTGACGCTTCTGACGGCGGCGGCGCTGCCCCGACGTTGTACGCCGGCATTGTCGTCGAATCGCCCCTGACGAAAATCTTCCACTACCGCGTGCCGGAGCGGTACCGCGCCACCATCCGGCCCGGCGACCGCGCCGCCATCGTCTTCGCCAACCGGAAGACGCGGGGCGTCGTCGTCAGCCTGGGCGACCGTCCGCCCATCGATCCGAAGCTTATCCGGGATCTGGACAGTCTATCGCCCCCGGACGAACGCATCCCGGACGAACTCCTCGCCCTTACCCGCTGGACCGCCGACTACTACCGGTCCGGCTGGGGCGCGACCCTGGCGGCGGCCATTCCGGGCGCGGTCAAGCACGGCGTCAAGGAACGGCCGGTCCGCACCCTCCGCCTCGCCGTGCCGGTGGAGGCGGCGTGGGCCGAGGCGGACAAACTGGCCGCCCGCGCCCCGAAACAGGCCGAGGCCCTCCGTACCCTGGCCCGCCATACCCGGGACAACCCGCCCGGCCTCGTCACCACGGACGACCCGGTGGTGGTGGCCGGCGGCGCCTGGCCGGTGTGGAAAAGCCTGGCCGCGAAAGGCCTCGTCCACCTGGCCGAAGCCGAAGCGGCGCTGGCGGAGGCGTTCCCCGAGGCGGTCCGGGAGATTATCCTGTCGGCCGATCAGGAGGCGGCCATCGCCGCCGTAACGCCGACCATTATGGCCGGGACGTTCCAGTCGTTCCTCCTTCACGGCATCACCGGGAGCGGTAAGACGGAGGTCTATATCCGCCTCATCGGCCAGGCCCTCGCCGCCGGCCGGGGCGCATTGGTCCTCGTTCCGGAAATCAGCCTGACGCCACAGACCGTGAGCCGGTTCCAGAGCCGGTTCGGCCGCCTCGCCGTCATGCACTCGAACCTGTCCGCCGGCGAACGGGCCAGGCACTGGCGGGCGCTGTGCTCGGGCGAGATAAAACTGGTTGTCGGCGCCCGCTCCGCCGTGTTCGCGCCGGTCCGGGACCTCGGCCTTGTCGTCGTCGACGAAGAGCACGAACGCACCTACAAGCAGGACAACGACCCCCGCTACAACGCCCGGGACGTCG
>JAJQFC010000311.1 GCA_021201355.1 Planctomycetaceae bacterium
GCTCCGTGCCTCGACTACACACAAGGCTCAATCATTCTTTAAAAAGCTATAGGATTCGTCGATCAACCGGGAGAACCGGTTTTCAGCCGGCGATTCGAGGACTGAAATTTACATGGGTTCCCGGTTCAGTTCTGGCCACGCATTTTGAGACAGCCCGGCGGCGCGTCGGTGCGGAGCAATCCATGGTACCGACCGCGACCGCTATTTATGCGGTCAGAGACAACGTCCCGAAATCGGTTCGGCCGACAGCGCTCAGGATGGACAGCCGGTCTTTGCCGAGCGCCTCCGGATTCGCCGCTTCTTCGGGGTTCTGCGGTCTTTGGGCAAGACGGCGCCGGGCGACGTCCAGTTCCTCCGTCGTCGGCGTCGGCAGTCCGCCGGGCCAGCGCGGCGCCTGCCCCGACTCCGCGTCGAAGCCGATCATCGCCAGCGCCGACACCGCCGCGAACACCCGGTCTTCCCGGAGCCGCTCCGTGTCCTCGGCGGCCATAGTCTCAGTGCCGCCGGCAAGGCGTTTCCCGACGCCGATGGCGTCTTCCAGGAAATTCGCCGTCAACGGCTTCGGCGCCGCCGCGGACAGGCTCACCGTGTCTGTCGGCTGTACCTGGGCGTCGCCGAGGCCGGCGGCGGAATTCTTCTGCAGGCCGTAGACGGACGGAACGTTCTGCCGGGCGAACATGCGCCCGACGTTGGTATGGTTGTAACTGGTGATGGCTGACATTGCGCTCTCCTGGAGCAGGGCGGACAGGACGGTGCCGCCTGCCGTACAGACCGATAAGTACTTCCTCTTTATCGGCTGAACAGGAGGGTGTTCTTCACAGATTATCGGGCGGAAAATGCGCTTCAGGTTGATTCGGGTTGGCAGTGCGGCCGGGCCGCGACCGGGTATGGGGATGCCGGGAATTGGGTGGTATTACTACTCCGGGCGGAAGTCCTCAGCCCCGGCGGTGACGGCTGGTCCGGCTGAGGATGAGGCATGACGGATAACTATGCAGTCGTGCGGCCGCGCGGAGCGGCGTGGTCCCTGGGTGGGCGGAGCGTCGTTCACGCGTCCGGGAAGTGGAAGTCGAGGAAGGCCCGGGCGCCGTCGTAATCCAGGTCGTCGGCCTTTTGTTTAAGAAGCTTCAGAAGTATGTCCACCTCACTGCCGAATTCCAGGCCGAGAAGCGGTTCGAGACTGCCGGAGAACAGGCCGGAATCGCCCGAGGCGAGGGCGGTCCGCATGTCGACAAGGTGTTTTCGGAGCACGGCGGTGGATGCCTTGTCCCCGGCCTGGCCGGAGCGGGCGCCGTCCTTGGTAAAAACCTGCGTAAAAATGGCATCCAGATTGCGCCCGAGTTCCCGCAGTTGCCGGGCGAAATGCGGCACTTCCTGGCGGCACAGATCGCCGTTGCCGTTCTTGGCCGCCGTCTCCAGTTCGCGGGCCGCCTTCGACAACTGGGCGCAGCCGACGCCGGCGAGGGAACTTTTCATGCCGTGGGCGGCGATGGCCAGTTCGTCCAACGCGCCGGTCTGGAGAAGGCGTTCCATCTGGGTGGCGATATCCGGGATCTTTCCCCGAAGAATCCGGAGCGTTTTCAGGTAGATTTCCTCCTGCCCGAACACCGACCCGAGGCCGTTACGGACATCAAGGCCGGGAATCGTTTCGAGCCGGTAGAGAATGGGGGAGTTGTCCGGTTCGCGGCGGGCCTGCGACCGGACCGCCTGAACCATGGCCGCCGGCGCCACGGCCCGGTCGGTGTGGCGCCGGGTGGTTTTGGCGGCGGATTCGTCCGTGGCCGGCGGGATGTGATACTTTTCCGGAAGCCAGCGGAGAAGCACCCGCTCGAGTTCACGCCGGTTCAGGGGCTTTGCCAGGAAGTCGTTCATGCCGGCGCCGAGGAGCATTTCCCTGGCGCCGCTGACGGCGTTCGCCGTCAGGGCGACTATCGCCACCCGTTCTCCCCACTCGCCCATTTTCCGCAGGTTCCCGGTGCACTCGACGCCGTCCATGTCCGGCATCATGTGGTCCATGAAAATGAGGTCGTACGGGGTTTTTTCCGCCAGGTCCAGCGCCTCGCGGCCGGACAGGGCCTTGTCGCTGTCAAGGCCGTAAATCGATTTCAACAGGCCGGCGGCGACGGCGAGGTTGACCTCGTTGTCGTCGACGATGAGTATGCGCGCGGCGTTTGAGAAGCCCACGCGAAGGCCGTCGGTATTCGTGGTGATCTCCTTTAACTCACCCTGTTCCATGGGGACGGTCACGGCAAAGCGGCTGCCCTGGCCGGGAACGCTGTCCACCAGTTCGATTGTGCCGCCCATAAGCCTGACCAGGCTGCTGGCAATGGAGAGGCCGAGGCCGGTGCCACTGAAATTTCTGCCGACAGTCCGGTCCAACTGGCCGAACGGCCTGAACAACCGGTCGCGCTCCTCCGGCGGAATACCCGGGCCGGTGTCGTCTATTTCGAATCGGAGCCGGTTTTCGTCACACATGACGCGGAGCGTCACCCGGCCGGCATCCGTGAATTTGATGGCGTTGCCGATGAGGTTTATGAGAACCTGCCTGAGGCGGACGTCGTCCGCGTAGAGGACCGGCGGGATGTCGTCCGCCGCCTCGACGGTGAAGACGATGTTCTTTTTCTTCACCAGGTAGAAGGCGAGATCCTCAAGGCCGGCAAGGAACTCCCGGAAGTCGAAATCGACGGGACAGAGCGTCATCTTTTCCGCGTCCAGCTTCGACATGTCGAGGACGTCGTTCACTATGGTGACGAGGTTGTCGGCGGACAGTTTGATGTCCGAGACAAGTTTTCGCGTGTCGGCGGCCAGATCCGGGGAATTAAGGAGGATTTCGGCAATGCCGGTGATGGCGCTGAGGGGCGTCCGGATTTCGTGGCTCATGGTGGCGAGGAACCGGCTTTTAAGCGCCGCCGCCGACTCCGCCGCCTGCTTCGCCGTCGCCAGTTCGGTGACGTCCGCCAAGGAGACGACCAGTCCCTTGACCCCGCCGCTTTCGCCGACCAGGGGCGACAGGACAATCCGGAGGAAAACGTCTGTCCGTCCTGCCGCGCGACCGTGTCGTCGTAGGACTGCATTTCCCCCTGGAGCATCACCTCGCGGCACTGCCGGTGGAGATCGTCTGTCCAGGCCGGGTCGAGGCCGGAGGACAGCACCTGGGTGAGCGTTTTTCCGGAGCGGCCGGCCGGGGCCGGGGCCATAAGGGGCGACGGCACGCCGCTTCCGATGACATACCGCATATTGGTGTCGAGGAGGAAGGTGTAGGTCGGGACGTTATTAAGGAGGAGTTCGGCCGCCTCCGACTGATCGCGCCGTTCTTCGCGGCTGGCGGCGAGTTGGCGGCAGGCCTGTTCCCTGGCTTCGGCGATGTAATCGCGAGACTTTTCCGCCGCCTCCAGAAGATTCCGTAATCGCCTGTTCTCGGCCACGAGATAGTCGAGATCGCGGAGAAGGTCGTCTTTTTCCGAAGAAACGGCGTTATCGGACACGGAACCAGTCATCCTTTCACGGCATCGTCACTGGTTGAACCGATCTGTAGACGGAACCGGTGACGCGTCACCGGAACAATTCAAAAAGCCCCCGCTTCAGTCGTGCCATTCACCTTGCCGGGTACATGCGCCTGTGCCCGCCTCGTCGATACCGGGCCGGTTCGGAGGCCATCGTCAGACCGGCGGTTCCTGAGGAAGTCCTCCCGTTCGGAATTTTTCCCGGTCGGACGCCCGCGTGTCATTCCCGGTTCGTGACCCTCCGGCGTTACGGTACGCTGCCGGCTTCCGCCTCCTCGGCCATTTTCTTCTGGATGCGCATGCGTCGGGAGCGGGCGGCTTCGCCGAAGACGTACTGGAGCCGGCGGCTCATGGTCCGGAGCTCTTCGACGAAAAACGGCAGTGCCTCCCGGCAATACCCGAAATCCTCCTGTCTGGCCGCGTTCGTCAGTTTTGTCGCCAGGTCCGACAGGGTCGTGACGCCGACGCCGGCCAGGGAGCTTTTCATGCCGTGGACGTGGATGGCCAGTTCGTTCAGATCCCGCTGTTCGAGCAGTTCAAGGAGGAGCTGGGTAATCATCGGGATTTTGTCGCACAGGAGCTTCAGGGAATGCTCGTACATTTCGTAGTCGCCGGCGGCGTTTTTCAGGCCGACCCGGGAATCAATCTCCTTGATCCCGTCGAGGCGCTTATAGAACGATTTCGCCGCTTCGCGGGCCGAACCAGCCTGCTGTTTCCGGATGTGATGGCTGACCCTGAGGCCGTCCGGCAGCCAGCGGTGGAGGACTGTTTCCAGTTCATGCTTCCGGATAGGCTTGGCCAGGAAGTCGTTTATCGTCCGGAACAGCGAGTCGTTCAGGGCCGGGACGGCATTGGCGGTGAGGGACACAATGGGCACGGTGGCGTTGTGACCGCCGAGGTTACGTATGTGCGCGCTCGTCTCCACGCCGTTCATGGCCGGCATCATATGGTCCATGAAAACCAGGTGGTATTCTTTCGCCCCGGCCATCTCGATGGCCTGCGGGCCGGACAGGGCGACGTCCGAATCGATGCCGTGGAGGGACTTCAGGAGGCCGGTGGTGAGGCTGAGGCTGATTTCATTGTCGTCGACGACCAGGACCTTCGTGTCGGCGGAATAGAGCGTGCCGGTGCGGCTCACCGTGGCCTCGACCGCCCGTTCGTCGCCGAGAATTTTCGGCAGGGTGACGATAAAGGTACTGCCGTTCCTCGGGGAGCTCGACACCTCGAGGGTGCCGCCCATCAATTCGACCAGGTGTTTGGACACGGGAAGGCCGAGGCCGCTTCCCGGCAGTTTCTGGTTGATTTCGGAGTCGAGAAGGACGAACGGCTGGAACAGGCGGGGAA
>JAJQFC010000297.1 GCA_021201355.1 Planctomycetaceae bacterium
ATAAGGACATTGGCGCGGCCGGGGACTTTGGAGCCGGGCGCCTTCTGGGCGCCGACCTTGGCGATGAGGGCGGCGTCGGCCTGGAATTCGCCGTCCATCTCGATTTCCGGTGCCGCGGCCTTGGCCAGATGCAAACCGGCGACGACCTTGTCCACCAGCTCGTGCTTGGCCGATCCCTTGGTCGAATGGGAGAGGAACGCCACCACCGGCTCCGTTCCCATCATCGCTTTCCAGGAATGGGCGGTATTGATGGCGATGTCGGCCAGTTGTTCCGGGGTCGGATCCTGGACCAAGGCGCTGTCCGCGAAGAACAGGACCGGCTGGGTCTGGTAATACGGGCTGGACTCCGGCAGGACCATCATGAAGAAGGCGGAAATCGTCTTGATTCCCGGCTTCGCCTTGATGACCTGAAGGGCCGGCCGCAGGGTGTCGGCGGTGGAGTGGACGGCGCCGGAGACGTAGCCGTCGACGATGCCGAGCTTGACCAGGACGGCGGCATACATGATTTCGTCCTTCAATGCCTCCTTGGCCGCGTCGACGGTGAGTCCTTTCGACTTCCGGATTTCCACCAGGGTCTGGACGATCTTGTCGTAATCGGGATCGGTGGCCGGATCGCGAATTATCGCCTTCGAGATGTCGGCGCCGACCTCTTTGGCCTTGGCGTGAATGGCTTCGGTGTTGCCGACCAGGACGATGGGGCCGAAACCGAGCTTGCCGCAGGTATCGGTGGCGACCAGGGTGCGTTCGTCCATCGCTTCCGGAAGGCAGATTGTTTTCTGAAACTGTACGGCTTTGGCGCGAAGGTCTTCAATGATTCCCATGGTTTGATTTCCCCTTTCTCCGGCGTTCGGGTAGGCGGTTGGACGCGTCCGCGGCGTTCCCGCTTGCCACGTGCAAACCGGAAACGGCACGAAACGTCCGTCAATTCCGAAAAAACGCGCTTCGACTGTCTGGATTGTCGTTCTTCAACGTGGAATTGCATTGTACCATCAGGGCGCGTTCGGCGGCAAGTGAAACATCAAAAAAGGGTGGTGTCGCAGCGCCGGCAGAGGTCGACGCCGCCCCGTCCGGCCAGGATTCTGGTGCGGAGATCGCAGTAGCGGTCGCTCCACCAGATGTCGGCCAGACTCTGTTCCGTCGCATCGCCGAGGGTCATGGTGCCGAGAGCGTCGTTGCAGCACAGGGACAGTTTGCCGTCCGGGCGGATGACTATCTGGCGGGCCGGAAGAAGGCAGCCGGCCGGGAGGGTGTTGTTCAGGATATCCTGCTTGTTCGGCGCCTGTCCGCCGCGACTCGTCATAATTTCCTGCTCGTACCGGACGACGACGTACGTCTTGGCCCACCATTCGGGATTGGTTCGGGCCAGGTCGAGAATGGTTTGGATATGGGGCTTGATGGTGTAGTCGCCCGTGTAATTATTAATGGTCAGGTAGTTGACGAACGGAATGATCTCCCGGTACTTGGTTTCGTCCAGAAGGATGCCGTTGGTGGAAAGGTGGATGGTAACGCCGGGGAGTTCGGCACGGGCATATTTGAGAAATGCGAAAATACGCGTGTCGAGGAGCGGTTCGTTGTTCGAATACAGGTAGAGGTTGCCGGTGAAGCCGAGTGCCTTGAGTTGGGCGATTATATTCCGGAACAATTCCTCGTCCATGCGTTTGGCCGGCCTGACGTCCTGGTGACGGTTGACCGGACAAAAACCGCATTCGCCGTTGCAGCGGTTGATTGTCTCAAGTTCGACATCGCGGAACAACGGGTGGCGGCCGGTTGCCCGGACCGCCTCAGCCAGTTCGCGGGCGCGCTCGGCGGTGCGGCGCTTCATTTTGCGGATTTTCAGAGGCAGGCTGGTCCGCTTGAACACGCGCGTGGCCGGAACATGGCGATACAGCCAGTACAAGGTTCGGCGGAACGCGGTATTTTTATTCACCAGCATGGAAAACGCCTGCCTTTTGTCCGGGGCCGGGAGAACTACCGTGATGGAGAAGCGGAAGAAGCAGTCGCAGTCGACGGCGCCGCGACGCCGGCCGCCGGTTCGGCGGCGTCGTCGCCGTCCTTCACATGCAGGGAAAACCCTTTGGAACAACGGGTGGCGCCCTTGTCGATGGTGGAGGCGAGGACGGCTTCGTTCTCGACCAGACCTTCCCGGGACCGGGGCGGATGGTACAGGTGGCAGCCGAGAGCGGCGAATTTCAGGTTTTTCCGCTGAACGCCGGCCTTGAACAGCCTGGTGACGAATTCCGAATCCTCCCGGCCCCAGCCGACGAATTCCTCGTTGAAGCCGTTGACGCGGATAAAGTCGTCCCGCCACAGGGCGAAGTTGGCGGTGCGGATGCCCCGAAGCCCGATGGCGGTCCGGCTGAACAGGCGGGCCAGGAACCGTGAGCGGAACAAGTTTTTCCGGTTGCCGATGTCGTGGGCGAACAGGCCGGGCCACGGCTTGCCGTTTTCGACAAAATCGGCGGTAGCCATTTCCTTCAGGAGCGCCCGGGTGCCCTGGATGAAAAACCCGGGCCGGGCCGCCCAGCGGTGATCCTCGACAAAGCGGGGATGGAGAACGACGTCGTCGTCGGTGATGATCAGGTAATCGCCGGTGGAATGGGCGACGGAATAGTTCCGCATCCGGGCCAGCCGGAAACCGTCGTGCGGGAGCCAGGCATGGGTGATGGGGAGGCCGCCACGGGTAAATTCGGCAATCACGTCGGCGGTGCGCGGTCCGGATCCGTCGTCGCCGATTATCACCTCGTCCGGACGGACGGTCTGCCTGACAACGCTCTGGAGAACTTGCCGGAGCGCGTCCGGCCGCTCATATGTCGCGATAAGGAGTGAGATTTTCATACCTGATTCCCGTTGTCCAAGAGGTCCAACGCCGTCGCCGCCACCTCGTCCACCGATATTCCGGTCTGGCACGGCGCCGTCCCATACTCGTAATGGCACCCGAGACACGGACAGCACGGCGCGTCGCCGAAAAACACCCGCGCCTGCGGCGCCGACCGGAGCACGCCCTCCGGAATGGTGCAGGTAAAGAGGCAGATAAGGTTTTTAATGCCGCTGTTCCCGGCCACGTGCACCGACCCGGTGTCCAGGGTGATGTACAAGTCCGACGTCGCCGCCAGCGCCGCTGTTTCCATAAGGGACACCTCGCCCGCAAGGTTACGAGGCCTTGCCCGCCGGCAGCGGCCGATAAGGCTGTCGATATACTGGCGGTCGCCAGGCGCGCCGGTGACGTATTGAAACGGCGCCCGCGCCTCGTCGAGCCGGTCCATGACGGCGGCGAAACGTTCCGCCGGCCAGTTTTTCATTTTGGCGTTGGCCCGAACGCTGTAGCCGACCCGTTGTTTTCCCGCGCTTCCCGAAAAGACGGCCTCGGCCCGGGCCTGTTCGGCCTCGGTCGGCGGCGGCAGGCTGGTCCGCCCTTCCCCGTCGATACCGAGGGCGACCCGGACCGGTTCCGAAAACTGCTCCACGAGGCAGCGGAAGGAGTTTTTCGGAAATTCCAGCACCTCGTTGCCGATAAACGACATCCACCACCGGGGCTCCGTCGTCAGGTGAAGCCGGTTCGGGATGACCCGCCGGGGAATGCCGGCCAGGAGCGCGACAAGGGCGGACCGGGGTTTCCGGTCGAGGGAAATATACGTCCCGTAACGTTTCCGCCGCACGTGCCGGGCCATATCGATGATGGATGAAAAACCCGATCCGCTTTTATACGAATAAACAAACAGGTCGTCCACCAACGGATTCCCGCGCACCACCGGCTCGGCGTCGGGCCGAATAAGAAAGCCGATGCGGGCCTCCGGCATGGCTTTCCTGATCAGGTCGAGCGCGGCGGTGGAACAGATCACGTCACCCAGGTTGTTCAGATTGGACAGCAAAATAGCTTCCACGCCGCCACGCCCCTCGTTCTTCGGTATACTTGGAGATTGCCGGGTTACCCGCCTTGTCGCCGAATTTATCACCGGCAACCAAGGAAAAGCGGTATAAGGACCGTTCAGAAGTCTAGAAGCTGTTTCATAACTGGCATCGTCAGTCGGAGACGAGGAAAGCCGGCGGCAGGCTTATTTTTCGCCCGGTGTTTTGGGGCGGAAAATACGCCGAGAGCCGGATTTGACGAAGTATACGGCGACGAGACCGGTTATGAAACAGCTTCTATTTAAAATATTCCACGCCGACGAATGCCGCCGGCGTGGATTCACATCTACTAAAGTATACGGAGACGGCCCCGGAACGCAAACACCTCATTCCAGACCGCACCTGTTTTACGCAGCCGATTAATGACCGCCGTCGGCGAGCTTTCCGCCGATGGCCTTTTCCACCGCGGCCTTGGCGGCGTCGCGGGCTTCGGCCGTATCCCCTTCGAGATTCAGGCGGAGGACCGGTTCCGTATTCGAGGCGCGGATGTTGAACCAGTAGGAATCGAAATACATGGAAAGGCCGTCCAGGTGGAAGATGTCCCTGGCCTTGGGCGCGAACTCTTTTTCGACCTTGTCGAGGACGGCGGCGGTGTCGTCGACGATGAAATTGATTTCGCCGGTGGCGAAGTATTTGTGGTACGGAGCGATAAGTTCGGACAGGTTTTTCCCGCTCTTCGACAGGACGTTCAGGACCGAGAGCATGGCCATCTCCGCGTTGTCCGTGTAGTGGAGATCGCGGAAATAGAAGTGGCCGGACAGTTCGCCGGCGAAGATGGCCTTGTCTTCCCGCATCATGGCTTTGATGAAGGAGTGGCCGACCCGGCACATTTTCGCCACGCCGCCGAGGCGTTCGATTTCTTCCTTCACCACCTTGGAACTGCGGAGGTCGTAGAGGATGGTGGCGCCCGGTTCTATCGCCAGCATTTCGCCGGAGA
>JAJQFC010000023.1 GCA_021201355.1 Planctomycetaceae bacterium
GCGGGTTTTATCCGGCGGAAATATACGCTCTTCTCGGCATGCGTGACGCCGCCACCGCCCGCATCGCCCGCACCGTCCGCCAGCTCGACCATCGGCTGTACGACCGGCCGACGCCGTGGGAAGCGGCGGGACGGGTGGGCCGGTCCGGCATGAGCGGGGCGTCGGACCATTGGGCCATGGCTCCGGGGGAGGACGAGGCGGCCGGGGTGTCGTCCCCGGGAACCCTCGCCTATCTTCCGGCCCTGGCCGTCGTCTACGCCCTCTATCCGGAGGACGGAATCGAGGCGGCGCGGCAACTCGCCATCCTGAAGGACGACGACATGCGGGCCGGGACGGCGGCGCGGTCGGCGTTTTCCCTGCTCCGGCGCATCCTCGTCGGCGGCCGCATCGACAAGGACGCCTGGCTTCGGGCGGCGGCGGCGGACAGCCTGGACGCGGACACCGAACACGATCTCCGCTCGGTGCGGGTCAAGGACTGGCACTACCTGCGGGGCGAGGAATGCGCCATGGGCCGGCTCGAACGGGCGGTGCACCTGTGGTACAAGGGGACGTCGTACCAGCGGATCATGGAGCAGGGCCGAACGCTTCTCCGGTCGCGGGAAAGTTTGGCCTATCTGGCGGCGATTTCCGCCGCGACCTACGGGCAGGAAAGCCTGCCGAACCGGGTCATCGCCGACGGCGCGGCCGACCGGCAGGTGCTTGAACTGGTGAACGACCTGTACGATCTGGCGACGAGCGAGGCGGTATTGTCCGTCGCTCCGGAAGAGGAAGAATAACAAAAAGCTGTTCGATAACTACCGTCTTGCCGGACGGGTATGTCGTAAAAAAAAGCGTTCCAGGCGGGTTTACGCCCGCGCGACCGGCCGGCCGCCACCGTGCCGGAAATTTTCCCGCCCGCCAGCCCGAAACGGCGGGAATCCGGACAGGGTGGAATTTTGTCCGGAAAAAGTCGTCATTTCTGGCGAAATACGCAGTAAAATAGGTATAAGGTAGAAGCGGCAGGCGACAGGCGATTGGCGACGTTTTTTCAACATCCATGAAGTGCGGCGCGGCAGATCTCCGCGCCCGAAACAGGCGGCACCCTTCCTTTATCCTCCTCTCCTGTTCTCCCCTTGCCGGCCGGTTTGTGGCGGGGGGAGAACACCTCTTTTTCGCGGAACGGCGTTTTCCCCGTTTTTCCCTGTAACGTTTTTCCCCGGCCCGACGGCGCGCCCGGCGCGGACCGGACGTGCGCCCGCCTCGTGTTCACCGCGGATTTACAGCGCTTTCTGGAAGTCGTCCCGGAGGGCGGCGATGAGTTCGCGGCGTTCGCTGTCGGATTTGGCGGGAATGGAGAAGAACATCCGGCGGAGAATGATGTCGAAGCCGACGAAGCGGTAGATGCCGTCGTCGTTCAGCCGGGTGATGGCGTCCTTGTAGCCGGTGTCGTCGTAGCTGGACTTTTCGTCGCCGCCGGCGGTGTTGACGATAATGGCCTTCTTTCCGGCGAGGAGCGGCTTGACGCCGCGGGAATCGTGGCCGTAGGCGAAGCCGTAGGAGAACACCCGGTCAATCCAGCCTTTCAGAATGGCCGGCATGCCGAACCACCAGAGAGGATGAATGAAGGCGACGACGTCGGCGTCCTTGACCTTCGATTGCATTTTTTCGACGTCGCGGGGCGTGCGGCCCCGGTTGAAGTCCTCGAAGTCGTTGTCCGAGAGGACGGGGTTCCACTTCATCCGGTAGAGGTCGAGGACGGCGCAGTCGTGGCCTTTTTTGTTCGCTTCGTCCCGGAGGGCATCGAGGACGGATCGGTTGAAAGAAGCCGGGCTCGGATGGGCGTAGACGGCGAGTATGCGCATGCGGTTTTTTCCTGATACTTCCTGGTGCCGGGACCGGTTCATCGCGACGGGAGACCAGTTGGCCGGACGGAAAACAATCGGTCGCCGACAATGGTATTTGACGAATGTTTTGCGTATTATAAGGAAGTCCCGGATCGGCGCAATGCGGAAAAGATCTTCCGGCCGGGAGGACTAACCCGGGCGCCCGGCGGAAAACCGACCGATTCCGGAGAGCGGCGGGCGAGGGACGACGGTTTGTGATGATCGGCCGATTTCCTTCTTGCAATTGTTTTTGGACTTTGCTAGTATTTTCTCTTTCACAGCGCCCGGCCAGTCCGGGCGCGGATATTTTTGTCGCTACCGTCTGTTTTGGAAGTATCACGGCGATCCGTTCATACGCGGCTTCGGATGCCAGGAATGACGCGGAAAATCGGCGTACCATTCGAGAAAAAGCTGCCACTGACGGGGCACCGGTACAAACGTTTACGGTTTTGTGAAGCACGAGGAGCGGGTCAATGAATCCAATCATCCAGGAAATTGAAAAAGAAAACGTCAAGAAATCCGTCGACGATTTCATGGTCGGCGACACCGTCGACGTCCATGTCCGGATTATCGAGGGCGAGAAGGAACGCATCCAGATCTTCAACGGCGTCGTCATCGCCAGGAATAAGGGCGGCATCAACGAAAACTTCACCGTCCGCCGCCTGGTGTCCGGCGAAGGCGTCGAGCGCGTCTTCCCCCTCCACGCCCCCCGGGTCGAGAAGGTGGAAATCAAGCGCCGCGGCCGCACCAAACGCGCCAAACTCTACTATCTCCGCGACCGCGTCGGCAAGGCCACCCGCCTGAAGGAAGAGACCCGTCCTTCCCGCGCCCTCGCCAAAAAGGCGTCGGGGAAATAACCCGCCGTCCGGGAAAGGCCGGTTCGATGCATTGGCTCCGGTGCGCCGGATTGTCGGCGAAACCGCTTCTCCTGTTACTCGGGCTGGTTTGGCTCGGGACGTCCGGTCCCGGCCGCGCCGCCGAAAAAACCGCCGGGGAATGGCTCGACCTGGCCGCCGACGCCACCGCCGATTCGCGTTCGCGCGAGTTCGCGGCGAGACAACTTATAATGCTTGCCGACCAGTCGGCAAGCATTCTTCTTGACACCCTCCGGGACGCGGCGGCGGAAAGCGGACTGCGGCGCCAGGTGGCGGCGAAAATCCTGGCGGAAATTCCCACGGCCGAAACGGAAGACGCCCTCCTGGAAGCCGCCTTCGGGGACGAATACTTCCTGGCCGATGCGGCCAGGGTTGGCCTCGTCCGCCTCTATTCACGCCTGTCCGACGGCGACCTCTACCGCCTCCTCACCCGGGGCGCCCGGGAACGGGAGTTTTCCGGCAACCGGCGCGGCCGGGACGACTGGATTGCCCTCAGCCTCGACCAGGCGGTCAACCGGGGGCGGTTCCAGGCCATCGTCCTCCGGGGCGTCGGGCTGAAGTATGCCGGGAACGACGTCCCCTTGCCGGAACCGCTTACCTGGTGCGTCTGGGAGGCGCTTCTCAGCCCGGAGACGGAATTGCGGCTGGCCGGGGTTGGCCTGGCGCCGCGTGTCGGCACCAGCCAGGCGCCGGAGCGGGTGGCGGCGCTCCTCTATACCGAGAACGATCCGGACGTCCTCGTCGCCGCTCTCCGGGCGATGGCGGCGATGCGTCCGCCCGCGTTCGGCGAAGCGGTGGAGCGGCACGTCAACCACCGGGACGCGCTCGTGTCCCTGGAGGCCCTCGCCACCCTTGACGCCATGGGCTATCCCGGCATGCTGTTTCCGGCCCGGACTGACCGGCGGACCGTGGCCGGGTATGTCACCCACCCGTCGACGCCGGTGCGGCGGCGGGCGATTGAAATACTCTCGGCCGGGAAAAATCCGGCGGCGTTCGACGCCCTCGAACAGGCGCTGTTCGACCGGGTCGGGACCAACCGGGCATTGGCGGCGCGCGGTCTCGGCCGCATGGGAATAACGGCGGCGGTCGGCGCCCTCCTGCCGCTCCAGAACGACAGGCGGCCGGAAGTGCGGGCGGAGGCGGCGGTGGCGCTGGCCCGCCTCGGCGTCGTCGGCGTGGCGGCGCGGCTTGCGGACGATCTTCGGGACGGTTCCCTGCCGTTCAGGCTGGCGGCGGCGGAGGCGCTCGGCCGGGTCGGGGACAGACAGGCGGTGCCGGTCCTCCTCGATGCTCTCCGGGACGACAATCCGGAAGTGGCGTGCCGGGCGGCGGAATCCCTGGCGATGCTTGGCGATCCGTCCGCCGCCGACGGCATCCGGGAGGCGGCGCTCCGCCACGCGGAAAATCCGGTGGTGGCCGCAGTGTTTGGACAGGCTGTTCTGGCCTTGTCGACCGCGTCGCCGTCAACGACGGACGTGTCGTCGCCGGGTGAGTAAAACCGCCCGATCCGGCGGAGGTCAAGCGGTTGACGGGCGCGATACGCGATACGCCATACGCCATACGCGACCCGCGCCGCGGGCGTTTCGGGATGTGCGTCCGGGCCGGGCGGTTGGCGGTTCGGGTCGGCTGTCCGGATTTCGCGGAGCGTTCGCCCGAGGGGATACGGGAATTTCGCGGCATCGTCCGCAGGAAAGGGCTGCCGGGATGGACGAGAATATCGATATGGCGCAGGACGCGCCGCCGGCGAAAAAGCCGATTTCCAAATGGGAATGGCTGCCGCCCGTTGCGGTCGTCGTTATGGCGATCCTGTACTTCTTTGTGGCGGCGCCGGGCGGCGGGCTGTCCCGGTTCTGCTTTTTTGTCGGCCTCAGTCTGGTGCCGGGATCGTTGTGGCGGCTGACCGGCCGCAGTTCCATCGGCGTTCACCGGCTGTTTTTCGCCGCCGGCCTTATCGCCTTCATGCTGAACAATCCGGACCTCCGGCCGGACCGGAAACTCCTCGCCCGCTGCCTCGAAAACTGGCCGCTCCTCGTCATCGGCACCCTCGCCTCCCTGACCCAGCCGATCTGGGG
>JAJQFC010000201.1 GCA_021201355.1 Planctomycetaceae bacterium
CGCCGCCATTGACGCCGCGAACGGCGAGCATATGGAAGAGTTGGGGCATGATGTCCCCTTCCTTCCGGGGCCGGCGGGTGGCGAGGATGGCCTGGCGTTCCGGGATGATGCGCGTTTCCACGAAAAGCTTGCTGAAGGCCGGATGGCTGTCGTCGGCGGCCTGGGTGTTCAGGGCGATTTCCGCGTAGGACGTGACGTCGATGAGGCGCTCCCGGCCGGACCGGTTCGTAATCCGGATGCGGCGGACTTCGACATCGTCCTCCGGCGATACGACGATTTCGGTGTAGCAGTCGAAATCGCCGTCCCGGCGGTGGTACTCGGCCTTGCCTTCGGCAAAGGTCGCTTCGAAGAAGCCGTTCGGCAGGCAGGTCGGCTGGTGGGTGTTCGACCAAACGTCGCCGCTTTCACGGTCGCGGAGATAACAGAATGTTCCCCAATTGTCGCGGGTCGGGTCTTCCTTCCAGCGGGTGAGGGAGATGTCGTCGTATCGGCTGTAGCCGCCGCCGGCGGCGGTGACCATGACGTGGTAGCGGCCGTTCGACAGGAGATGGACTTCCGGAATCGGTGTGTCCGGATTGTCGACGACGCGGACGGGCGATTCCTCCCCGGCCGCCAGCGGCCGGTGTTCCGGGCTGTAGGTCGAGTGGAAATAGAGGGCTTTTTCGGCCGGGACCATTTCTTCGAGCAGTTGCGAGGCGGAATGAAGGAGTGGATTCGCCTCGAACCGGCGGTGCATCGGCTTCGACAAGAGCACCTGGCCGAGGGCAACAAGGCTCATGCCCTGGTGGTGGGCCATGTACGACTGGACCACGGCATGGGTCTCGCCGCGGGGAAGGCGGGTCGGGGTGAAGTCGACCGCTTCGTAAAAACCGTAGATGGACGAGAAGCCGGACCGTTGCATGCGTTTCAGGTTTTCGGCGGCCCGGGCCGGGTAGACCATGGCGGCCAGGCAGGTGGCGTAGGGGGCGATGACGAGATCCTGGTTGGCGGTGTGTTTGAGGCCGAGTTCCGGAACGCCGAAGGCGCGGTATTGGTAATTCTGGTCGGCGTCGTAGAGGTAATAGCCGGATTCCGAAATGCCCCAGGGGACGTTCCGCGAGTTTCCGTATTCGATTTGCATTTCGACGCAGGCTTTGCACGTGTCGTCGAGAAGCGTGTCTTCGTAGCAGGGCATAACGAGGGCCGGCATGAGGTATTCGAACATCAAACCGGACCAGGAAATAAGGAGAGGCCGTTTCCCCGGAAGGGTCAGCATGCGGCCCAAAGCGAACCAGCTTTCCTGCGGCAGCTTGTGCTGGGCGATGCCGACGTAGGCGGCGAGACGGGCCTCGGACGCGAGGAGGTCGTAGTAACTTTCGTCGAGGCGGTGGTCACTCGCGTTGTAGCCGATGGACAGGAAGCGTTTTCCCTTGTCGTAGAGGAATTCAAGATCGATATCGGCAAAATCCTCGCATTCGACCAACAGGTGCTGGATGGAGGCGAGGCGCCGGTGCGCTTCATCGCTGCCGTTATGAAGAAGTTCGAGAAGTTCCGGCGGCAGCGGTTCGCCGCCGCCCTCCCGGAGAGACCGTTCGGCGACGATGCGGTCGCCGAGGCCGACGGTGTCGAGAAGGCTCGGGAGCTTCCGGAGTTCCGGTATTGCCTGCCATTCCGGCCGCGAAGCCGACGCCTTTATCCAGGGGGCGAGGGAGTCCAGGTCGTCCCGGGCGGCCTGGCACTGGCGCTTTACCGCGTCGAACCAGATCCGGGCGGCTTCGTCCGACGGGCCGTTCAGCCAGCGGGTGTCGAGGGCGGCGATTGCGTCCTCCACCTCCCGGAGGCGGGTGTGGTATTCGGCGGCCGTTTCCGGCGGATTGACGCCGTAGTCGACGAGCAGTTTCCGGAGTTCGTCGAAATTGCCCATGGCCCGGCTGGTGCGTTTGTCCGCGTCGGACAAGGCGAGGTCGAGGGTGGTGAGAAGCCCGGAAAAGACACGGTTGTCGACGATGGGCGCCATGGCGATTTCCCGCAGCCCCGACGCGAGAATGAGGAGATGGCCGGCGAAGTTGCCGCTGTCGACTGTCGAAATGTAGGCCGGACGGAGCACCTGGAGGGTGGTGGTGTCGTACCAGTTGTAGAGGTGGCCGCGAAAGCGCTTCATCCGCCGGAGCGAGGCGAAAGTCCGTTCCGTCCGTTCGAGGAGAGCGCGTGAGGTGATGAAGCCGAAATCGTGGGCGGTCAGGTTCGAGAGGAGGGACAGGCCGATGTTCGTCGGGCTGGTCCGGTGGGCGACGACGCCTTTCGGGTTTTCCTGATAATTGTCAGGCGGCAGCCAGTTGTCTTCCGGGCCGACGAACGTTTCAAAGAAATGCCAGATGCGGCGGGCGGTGCCGGCGAGGAGCTTGGCTTGTTTGGCCGTGAGCGTTTCGCCGACGGCCCGGCGCGGCCGCGACAGAATCCAGGCGAACAGCGGCGACAGGAACCATAAAATCAGAAGCGGCGCCGCGTACAGGAGAAGGCCGGGGTGACGGGTCAGGATGACGCCGGCCATGACGACGGCCGCCACCGGGCCTATCCACATTCTGGCGAGAATGACGCCGAAGCGATCGAGGCCGGCATTCAGGGAATTGGCGGAGGGGTTCCACTGAAGAAGATGCTTATGGGACACAATCTGGCGCCAGAGGCTACGGAGGATGGCGTCGGCGGAGATCATCGCTTCGAACGGCTGGCAGGAAAACTTGAACAGGACCTGCTCCGCCTGCCTGAACGTCGACATCAATGAGCTTCGAAGGTGCTGCCGGACGGTTTTGTCGGGAGATTTCCTGAACAGGCCGACGAGGCCGGAGACGATGACCGGGCCGAGATACACGGCAAAACCGATGAGGAGGTACATGCCGGGATTGGTGAGGAACGCCAATGCCAGGATCATGAGGAGGACGAGGGCGATGGGGGTGAGGCTGCGGCGGAGGTTGTCCAGAACCTTCCACTGCGACAGGACGCCAAGGGGTTTCGTATCGGTCTGCTTGCCGCCGAACGTCTCCTTCGCTATGAGGTAACTGGCTATCTGCCAGTCGCCTCGAACCCAGCGGTGGCGGCGGGCGATGTCCATCAGATAGGTTCGCGGCGGATCTTCGTACAATTTGACGTCGCCAAGAAGGCCGGAGCGGACGACGCAGCCCTCCAGCAGGTCGTGGCTGAGGATTTTATTGTCGGGGAAGCGGCGGCCAAGGGCCTGGTCGAACAACTGGACGTCGTAGATGCCTTTCCCGATAAACGAGCCTTCGTCGAAAAGATCCTGGTAGACGTCGGAACTGGCGGTGGTATAGGGGTCGATACCGATGTCGCCGGCGCCCATGCGGGCGTAGAGGGTGCGGTTGGCGCCGGAAAGGTTGGCGTCGACGCGGGGCTGGAGAATGCCGTGGCCCTGGACGACGCGGCCGAGGCGTTCGTCATAGACCGGACGGTTCAGCGGGTGCGCCATGGCGCCGACCATTTTGACGGCGGAGTCGCGAGCCATGACGGTGTCGGCGTCGAGGGTGATGACGTAGCGGACGTTCGACAAGGCCTGGGTCTGGCCTTCGACGCAGGAAAAGACGGTCGGGTCGTCGCCAAGCAGATAGCGGTTCAGATCTTCCAGTTTGCCGCGTTTCCGTTCCCAGCCCATCCAGATTTTTTCCGATTCGTTCCAACGCCGGGGACGGTGGAAGAGAAAGAAATTGTTTTCGTTGTTGTCCTGGTACTTGTCGTTCAGCTTGAGAATGCCGAGGCGGCAGAGGTTCAGTAGGCGGGCGTCGTCCGGGGTCGTCTCAGTCGGGGCGTCCGGGAAGTCGGTGAGAAGGCCAAAATGGATGTTGGCGCCGGGATTGCCGAGGTAATGCATTTCAAGACCGCGGAGCATTTCGCCGATGCCGCGCTCGGACTGGAGAAGGGTCGGGACGACGACGAGGGTCCGCTCTTCCGGGCGGATGCCGTCCGAGAAGTCCATCCGGGGCAGGCGCCGGGGGCGGACAAGCTGCGTGGCCAGATAGTTCACGAGGCCGACGGCGAGATGGCCGGTCGTGAAGGCGAGGAGGATGCCGGTTATGAGAAGCATGTCGCCACGGACGCCGCCGACATGGGCTAGAAAGGTCGTGAAGGCGGTAAAGACGGCGGTAAGGACGATGATGGCGCCGAGGTAGAGGCCGAGGGTAACGCGGGTCGAGGCGCCACGAAGCATGTCGCCGAGGGCCGGGCGGCAGCGAATCTTCCGCCTGAGTTCGCGGTCTCCCTGGCCGACGAGATAATTGCCGACGTGGGCCTCGCGGGAGTGCGTCCCCCGAAGGGTGGCGCCGTCCCGCGCGAGATTGAGGCAGGCCATCGCCACCGTTTCCTCTTCGCAGCGGCCGCGCCGGGACATCCGTTCCACCACCCGGCGGTATTCGTCACGGGTGGCGAAGTCCATCTTCGAATAGACGTCGGCGGGGTCTTCCCGGAGGATCTGTTCGGTCCGGCTCATTGTTTCGACAAATTCGTTCCAGTCCGTCGACGACAGGTTCCGGAGACTGGTTATGCAGTTCCGGGTGGAAATTTCCATAATCGCCTGTTCGTGGTTTTCCTCGGTGACGACGTGGTCGACGCTCCTGCCGTGCTCGTTCAGGCTTTGTTCGACCCATTGGAGCGGGAGCTTCATGGCGCTCCCCCGGCCGTGGAGCTTCCGCTTGAACTCGGCAACGAAGGCGCCGGACAGGGTCGGGTTGGTGCGGGCCATGTCGGCGACAGCGAGGATGAGGTTTTTCGGCTCCTCCTCGTCGATGCGGATAAGGTCGTCGGCCCAGGTG
>JAJQFC010000321.1 GCA_021201355.1 Planctomycetaceae bacterium
GGAACTTCACGTAGATCCGGCCCTGGCCGTCGGTGTTGTTGCCGTACATGATGCTCTGGGCGCCCTCTTCAGTGATGGTGACGCCGGAGACGCCGGTGACGACCTTGCCGGTGCCTTCTTCGAGGGTGTTGTTGAAGACGGCGACGGTGCCGGATTCGCGGGCCTGCCCGAGACCGCCGGTCTGGGCGATGGCGCCGCCGGCCGTGGAGGTCATGAATTTGACGTCCTCGGACATTTCCGGAGTCGATTCGATGGCTTCGGCGTTCATGCCCTGGGCGACGAGACCGCCGCTGGTTTCGTTGAGATCCGTCGTGTCGTTCACGTAGCCGCGGTTTTCCCGGATGTTCGAGTTGCTCACCCTGACCTGGAGGCCGTCGAACGGGCTGCCGTTGTTGATCGTCACCCAGCCGCCGTCCTCGCTTATGCCTTCCGCCACATTGCCGTCGGCGTCAACGGATTGGCCGTCGATGTCCAGATTCAGTTCGTCGGAAGAGAACGAGCCGAGCTGAAGGATCTCATCGCCGTCGTTGTTGGTCAGACGCAGGGTGATGGTGAACTTCCCGTTGGCAACGCCGTCGGTAATTTGGTTCTCGACGATGGCGTCGATCTGGAGCGGATTGTCCGGGTCGGCCAAGCCGGCCGCGATAGCCGCCGCGTCGGCGTGGTTAGTCACGAGAGACGAGAGATCGAAATCCTTGAAACGGACCTGGACCTGGCCCTCGGTGGCAGTTGTGCCGTCACCGTAGAGACCTTCGGCAACGGTCAGGACCTTGGAGTTGAGCTTCTCCGACGACGCGGCGTATTGGAACAGGTCTACACCATTCGCGGCGTTGTAGGCTTTATTTGTTTCGGCGATGTTGATGGGATTGGAACCTTTAAAGGACAACCCGAGAAGCGCCTCGGCGACTTTGATATCGGCCTCGTTCGTATTGGCGAAAAGCGTTTCGGCGTCGACGGTGATGGAGTTGGCGCTGGTGCCGTCCCAATCGTTCGTCAGGATGTACTCCTTGTCGCCGACCTTGGCGGTGACGGTGTAGCGTTCGCTCCCCGCTTCCGAACCTTCCGTCATTTTAACGGACAGGGCTAAATCCTGCCCGACGAGCGGGTTGTCGGCGGCAAGGGCGGTTCCGGAAGTGACCTCCACCTTGAGAACATCCGTTGCGTTGCCACCGGTCCTGATGTCAGAGAAGGTGAATTCGACCGGAGGCGTGTTGGTATACCCTGCCGGCAGGCTGGCGGCGGCAGCGGCGTTGTTGACCAAGCCGCTGACGGTGTTGACTATGTCAGTGGCGTTCTGCGCGGTTATTGTATTGCCGGCTGAATCGGTGAAGCCCATATTGGCTTTCTTGTTGCTGTTGGTGATACGGAAGTGCAGCCCTTCAAAAAGGTTGTCCGCGCCTTCGATAGTGTACCAACCGGAACCCTTGCCCGAGAGTCTTTCGCCGACTGTTTCGCCGTTTTCAGTAAGCTTATACGAGTTATTCGGATCGTTCGGGTCGATGATGATGGTGCCCATGGAGAACAGTTCGACGCCGGAGGTGTCCTCCAGCGATAGGGTTACCTTGAATTTGCCGCTAACGTCCGGGTCGTTTTCGATTGTGGCCGAGACTTTGGGCATGGTCGGAGTACTGCTGAGCGCGGTGAGCAACTTTTCGGCAGCGTCATTGTTGTTATTGGCCTTCAGCTTCTCCACGACCTTGGCAATATCGAAATTCTGGAAGGCAATTTCCAACTTGCCCTCGCCGGCAGTTCCGCCGAATATCTGATCGGCCACAGTAATGCTGTCTGTATTAAGGGTCTTTCCACCACCGCTGAGCGCATCCTTGAACGCAGTGGAGTTTACGCGGGTGATGCTGCCCGTCATGGTGATGTGTCCATCGCCGCCCAACTCGCCAAGCGCATTGGCGACATCAACGTCAAGGCCATCACCCAGATTGTGGGGCGTGGAGGCGTATTCCCGTAATGCTGCACCGAGAGTGGCTGAGTCTCCATTCCACTTATCGGTGAGGGTGTATGTCTTGCCGTCAACGTCGACCTTCAGGGAATACAATTGGGTTGCTGTACCGGGCTGGCCGGGCGCTATCTCAATCTTGAAGTTGGACAGAGTCTTACCCTTCAAGGCCTCGTACGTATCTGAGTCTAAACCAGCGCCGCTGCCGATTCGAAGTGCTATTGGGGTATCACTGTTGAGATCATTTATGTCGCTGAAGGTGATGGTCTGCAGTTCGGGCGTGAACTCCTGACCTTCGAGGAAGACGGTCGAGTCGGCACGGCTGATATCGGAGCTCAATAACAACTTGCCTGAAAGTGCGGAATAGGTGAGGCTAGAGGTGAGCAGACTGTTCAGCCCACTTTGAGTACCATTCCAACCGGTGACGAGGTCCACATCAGCTCCGTCAAGCGTCGCTTTTAGCGTATACAGAGGTGTCCCGCCGCCGCCGGTAATATCCTCACCAGCTTCCTGGACAATCTTTAGGTTGGTGAGGGTGCCTGTAACGTTCGAGTTGCTTTGAACAGACTTGTCCAGCGTAATTGTAAGAGCCGTATTTGGCGCGGTATTGACGTCGGAGAAGGTGAATGTGGCATCGCCACTGGCCAGTTCCCTGGAATCCGCGAAGGCGGTACTATTGCTGATATCACCTATCCCCGCACCGGAAGATATGGATAACGCTCCGCCGGACAGTGTACTACGAATAGCGTCGTTAGTAGTGTCGGTTCCCTTGGCGGTGAAAGTATTAATTGCTGAGTGAAGAGAAGTCTGATTAACGCCGTCCCACGCGTCTGCAAGGATAACCTCGGTGAGACCGTCGAGCTTGTAGGAGAGCGTATAAGTCGCGTTACTCGGGTCGCTCCCGGCGTTCAAGGTTAGATGGAACGTCAGCGCTTCATTACCCGAACTAAAACCAGCTGTACTAGCGTTGACTGACAAAACCAAGTCCCCACCGTTACCGGCACCTGTAAAGGTGAAAGTTTGTGCGGCACCGCCAATAGCACCCGATGTAAGTGTTGGGGATTCGGTTGCATTGACGGTCTTAGCCACTGTCGTATAATCGTCAAAATCGGCGTTGCCCGACGCAGCCTTGCTCTCCGCTTCGGTTGTCTTGAGTGTGGTGGACCCGGGCAGCTTGCCGGTAGACTGGATCTTTACCGTACCATCGTTATCCACACCGCCAGCGTTGGCAACACTCGCCGCATAAGCGGTCTGTGAACTACTGGAAAAAATAGCACCGCCCATCGCCACATTACTAATGCCGCTGGTGTCATTGACCGTCGCGGTCGGCACATAACCAAGCTTGGACAGGTCGGCGTTTTTCAGAACAATGTTCGAGCCGGTCTTGAACACGGACGAATCGATGGCGTTCAGGTCCAGGTTCGCTATCCCGCCGCTTCCCTTGAGCGCCTCGCGCGTCGCAGCGTCGAGTTCGATCTCCTTGGTGTAAAGGGTGGGGTTTGTACCCGCCCTACTGACAATGGAAACTTGGAGTTTCATGTTGTTCTGGTTGGCTCCAAGGGTCTCGAGCTTCACGTCGAAGCCATTGGTAATCGTTGCCGTAAAATTGGTTCGTCCATTGGTATCGAGCGATTTGTACAGGCCGTCCCAATCGATGTATGCTGCCATTTCGGCAGTGCCGTTGTCCACTGCGGCGCCGGAACTGGTGGTGTATTGAGTGCCAAAGATGTTTGCCAAGGACACTTCGGCCGGATCATTTGAACTGTTCGAGTAATTTGTGACCGAGGTGGTTCCCGAAACCGTGGCGCTTTCCTTTGTCACGACTCCGCCGGTGATCGCGGTGGTTAATTCAAGATCCACATCCTGCTTGGCGCCCGACTTGTTGACGGCGGCCTTCGGGTCGAAGCCTTCGCCTTCGGCATTCTTGATAAGGATGGTTGATCCGGCGAAAATGCCACTGTCTACCGTAAGCGTCGCCTCGCCGTCGTTCTTCATCAGGAGGGCTTCCTTCGCGGCGTCGTCCAGGCTGATGTCGCTCTTCGTCCGGTAGACCTTGTCGTCGGCACCGGTGACGACGATCTTGAAGCCCATCTTGTCCTGGGTGTCTCCGGTGATTTCCAGCCCGACCTTAATGGCGCCGGCGTCCAGATCCTTCAGGAACTGTTCCTGGTCAGCCGCTTCCAGCTTTGTATACAACTCGTTCCAGTCAACCTTCGCCTTCAGCGTCGCGGAACCGTTGATGTTGCCCTGCATGTCTTCGACGCCGAAGATATTATTAATCGTCACTTCGACCTCGGCGGGACCGGTGATGTCGTATTTCGGAGCGATGACCGAATCCGCCACGCTGACGTCGCCGGACATCGTCAGGTTCTTCTTGAGGACGGTAAGAAGCTCTTCGTTCTCCTCGCCGTCGCCCGCGATCATGTTGTCGATGGCGGCGCCGAGCGTTTCCGCCTTCCCGTCCCAGCCCTTGGTCATCTGGATGGTCTTGGTGCCGTCGCTCACCACCATAATCACGTCGTTGCCTTCCATCCCGACGCCGAAGGTGAGGGTTTCGATGCCAACTTCGTCCATGTAGTCGGCCGCCTCGACGTCAAGGGTGAATTCCACCGCCTCGGGCTCCTTGCCTTCCGCCGCGGCGCTGTTGATGCCTTCGATAGTGAAGGTCTGATCGGTGGCGGCAACCTCGTACGTCTCGGAGGAACCCTTGCTGGTCTGGGCGATCTTCTGGGCGGAGTTGAAGACGAGGGCGGCGTCAA
>JAJQFC010000229.1 GCA_021201355.1 Planctomycetaceae bacterium
GTCGAGGAGCTTGCCGGGGCCGACGGCGATGACTTCGCCGCGCTGCGGCTTTTCCTTGGCGGCGTCCGGGAGGATGATGCCGCCGGCGGTCTTTTCTTCGGCGTCAAGGCGCCGCACCACAATCCGGTCGTCCAGGGGCTGAAGCTTTTTGCCGGCGCCGCAGCCGCATCCACAATCCTTCTCAGCTTTCTTGGCCATTTCAAAACTCTCCTTAGATATCGTTTAATTAATTCTTTTTAGAATAAATCGCTCCATCACCAAATCCACAAGGCATGGAAGGTTCGTAAGTTTTAGTAATCCATGTCGTGGTCGTGTCCGCAGCCGCAGCTGCCGCCGCACCCGCCGCAGTCGCAGTCGTCCTTGGCCGGGGCTTCGGCAATCATGCAGTCGGTGGTGAGGATGAGGCCGCCGACGGACGAGGCGTGGCGGAGGGCGGTCATGACCACCTTGGCCGGGTCGAGAATGCCCATCGACACCATGTCGCCGAACTGGCCGGTGAGGGCGTTGTAGCCGTCGTTCCCCTTGCCCGCCTTGATTTTCCGTTCGATGACGGCGCCGTCGACGCCGGCGTTGGCGGCGATTTGACGAAGAGGAGCGCTGGCGGCTTTCTTGATGATGTCGACGCCGATCTGTTCGTCGCCTTCCAGCTTCATGCCCTTGAGGGCCTTGTCGGCGGCGCGAATGAGGGCGACGCCGCCGCCCGGAACGGTGCCGGCCTCGATGGCGGCGCGGGTGGCGTGGAGGGCGTCTTCGAAACGGGCCTTGACTTCCTTCATCTCGCTTTCGGTGGAGGCGCCGACGTTAATTTGGGCGATGCCGCCGGCGAGTTTGGCGAGCCGTTCCTGGAGTTTTTCCCGATCGTAGTCGGACGTGGTGTTGGCGATTTCGTTCCGGATCTGCTTGACCCGGGCAGAGAGGTCGGAGGCCTGGCCGGCACCTTTCAGGATGGTGGTGTTGTCGGCGTCGACGACGACCTTGGCGGCGCGGCCGAGATCCTTCATCGTTACCTTATCCAGGGTGATGGCGAGGTCGTCCATGATGGCCTTGCCGCCGGTCATGATGGCGATGTCTTCGAGCATGGCTTTCCGCCGATCGCCGAAGCCCGGGGCCTTGACGGCGCAGACATTGATGATGCCGCGCATCTTGTTGACGACCAGGGTGGCGAGGGCTTCACCGTCCACGTCCTCGGCGATGATGAGGAGCGGAGTGCCGGACTTGGAAACTTCTTCAAGAAGCGGAACCAGATCCTGGGCGTTCGAAATCTTCTTTTCGTAGATGAGAATCGCGCACTTCTCGAAGACGCATTCCATGTCTTCCTGGGAGGTGGCGAAATGGGGCGAGAGGTAGCCGCGGTCGAACTGCATGCCTTCGACGACGTCGATGGTCGTTTCGATGGACTTGCCTTCTTCGACGGTGATGACGCCGTCGGCGCCGACTTTCTCGAAGGCGTCGGCGAGGAGCTTGCCGATGCGGGCATCGTTATTGGCCGAGATGGCGGCGACGGCGGCGATGTCGGCCTTCTTGCCCTTGACCGGGGTGGCGATCTTTTCGATTTCTTCGGTGACGGCGCGGACGGCCTTGTCGATGCCGTGCTTGATGGCCATCGGGTTGGCGCCGGCGGTGACGTTCTTCATGCCTTCGACAACGATGGCTTCGGCGAGGACGGTGGCGGTGGTGGTGCCGTCGCCGGCCTTGTCCGAGGTCTTCGAGGCCGCTTCCTTCACCATCTGAGCGCCCATGTTCTCGTACTTGTCGACCAATTCGACCTCTTCGGCGACGGAGACGCCGTCCTTGGTGACGGTGGGGCTCCCCCACGACTTGTCGAGAATGGCGTTGCGGCCGCGCGGGCCGAGCGTTACCTTGACCGCCTGCGCCAATTTTTTGACGCCGTCCCGCATCTTTTCGCGGGCTTCCGCGGCGAACACCAGTTTCTTTGCTGCCATGGAACATTCCTCCTAATTAATAAAAAACAACCAGTCCAAACAAAATAGGTCAAAAAACAAGTACGTAATGACAAAACCTGCCCGCCTTCCCCACCGCGCCAGTCTCGGACGCGTCCCACCCCGGGAAATTCGGCAGTATAAAAAAGGTATGGAACCCCGTTCCGGGCTCCATAGCGTTGAACCTGTCGGAAAAATTTGCAGCAATTCCACTGCCAAACAGGCGAAGGATAGCTCCTACCGCGTATCCCCGGAGACTGCCGATTTAGTCCAAAATTCGAATTTATAACAGGTTGTCTATAAGCAAGGAGCCGGACATCCTTATCCAAATTTTTGAAAAATCCTTCGCCGTCGCCCTGCACGCCAGACGGCGCCATGTCATTTTGACCGGGCCTTGCCCTGACCCCGGGTCCGACCGGTCGTCACCCGCTCCCCCGTCGGGCGATCCGTTACTTCGCCACCGCCCGGTACACCACCTGCGCCACATAGGTGATAAGAGGCGCAGTTCCGAGGGCGGCGATGGTCTGCCAGAGGATGGCATTGGCGGTCAAACGAACCCGTCCGCCATAGACTTCCGTGATGGCCAGACTTCCCACCGCCGCCGGCATGGCCATGATAATGGTGGAAACGACGAAATCACTGAGGCTGAGCGTAAGACCCGCCCGCATGAGAAGGAGCAGTATTCCCATGCACAAAGCCGGTGCCGCAATGAGCCGGAGAAAACCAAGAAGAACCAGTTGGCCGACCCGGACCGGCATTTCGCCGCCGACGTCAATGGACTGCCGGGGAGCGCCGAGAAGGAGGCCGATTTGGAAAATGGATATCGGTAACGTCGTCAAGCCCAGGAGGTACACTGCGGACTGAAAACGCTTATATAGAGCGGCAGGGCCTGGAGTTCGTCCGAACCCATTTTCTCCATCCCGACCAGGAACGGCGCCGCCAATGCCAGAAAAAAGCCGATTGCGAGGGCGACGGTTTGCGGGTTCAAGAGGACGTTCCTGAGCATGCGGAGAAACGTCTCCCCGTCACGGAAGGAGGCCACCCCGGCCGTCCAGACATATAAGGTAATACCCAGATTGTAGAGGAGGACGACCCGGACGCCTTCCTCACGGAAAATCGGTTCAACCACCGCCATGGCCATGAACACCCAGTTCGGCAAGGCGACGAGGAGGCGGAAGGTCGGCCCTTCCCCCGGCCCGGCCCAAAGTCTGCTGGTGAGCCAGCCGAACATGTCGCAGACGAAGAGGAGGGCGGCGCCGATGACCGGGTAGTACCAGTAGGTCCCGAGCGTTTCAAGCGTAATGCTCGCCGGGGTGTAATATATCATATAGGTCGGGAGGCCGACATAGAGGAGGTAGGCGCTGACGACGGAAACTGAATTTTCCGGAAGCAGCTTCATTCGCCTGACGATATAGCCGACAAGTATAAGGAGGCATGTCGTGGCGATTTTGTAAAAAACGACGATACCGCTGACCATTTGCGAAACGCTTTCCATGACAAAAGAACGCGCGGCCGCGTCCCGGCCGCGTCACCCGGTGTACACGCCGGAATCCCCGAAGGGTTGCGGCGAAGGCTTTCCGATGATTGTGAAAGCGCCGGCGTTTGTCAAAGCATTTCGAAAAAACGTTCCGTCAAGAAGGAATTTGTAATGCTTTATCTCCAACTTGCCTGGCGCTACGCGACGCGGCGTCTGGTCAATTTCATCGCCATCGCCGCCCTCGCCCTCGCCCTGGCGGTGCAGATCGTCGCCATGTCGGTCCTCGACGGCATGCTGGTCGATCTGGAAAAACGCCTGCAAAACCTCGGTGAGCAACTCACCCTCCGGATAACCGGCCACCGGCCGGACCGGGAGACGTTCGAGGCCGCCGCCACGGACATGCCCTGGAACGTCAGGGGCATCGCCGCCGTCACCCCGCTGTTCCAACGCGTCGGCTTTATGGAAGCCGGGTCCGGCGCGGAATATGTCTGGGTCCAGGGTATCGACCTCGCTGAAGAACTGCGCCATAGTTCACTGTCCCGTCACCTCCTCTCCCTCCATCCCACCGCCGACAACCCGGATTGGGGCGCCAGCGGCGACCGTCCCGGCCTCTTCATGGGCGAGAACCTGGCGAACCGCCTCGGCGTCAAGGAAGGGGGCGAAGTCGAACTGTACTATGCCGACCGGGGAGAAACGGGCGAACTCCGCACCCGGTCGCGGCGTTTTCAGGTGACCAGCCTGTACCGGTCCGGCGTTTTTGAAAAAGACCGCTACGGCGTCTATATCCCGATAGAACAGGCGGCCGATTTCTACATGGGCGACCCGGATCTCGTTGAGACCATGGTGGTCTGGCTCGACGACCCGAATCAGGCCGACGCGTTGGAACGGAAAACCACGAGCGCCGCCACCGCCATCCTCCGGGCCATCACCGGGTATGAACCCTATATCCAGTCCGACACCTGGCAGCGCCGCTGGGAACAGATGGCCGCCGGGATGAAACACGAAAACAACCTGATGGAACTGGTCCTGTTCCTGAACGACGCCGCCAGCGGCTTCTGCGTCTTCGCCATCCTCGTCACCCTCGTCAGCCGCCGCATCCGGGATGTCGGCCTCCTCCGCTGCATCGGGGCCGGACGCCGGGGCGTCATGACCGTCTTCCTCCTTGTCGGCCTCATCATCGGCACCGCCGGCGGCATCCTCGGCGTCGCCGCCGGAAGCTTCCTCGCCGGTCCGACCATCCTGGAGA
>JAJQFC010000352.1 GCA_021201355.1 Planctomycetaceae bacterium
CCCATACGCTCGGTGATTATACCGATTAACTTTGGCGGAATCAGTGTGAAAATATTCCGTGACGGAATTTTTTCAAAATCGCAAGGTCAAGAGTAAAAGCCGGTTATGTCGGATTTTCTCCTGATTTTTATTCCCCGAGCGGATAATTGGCGTGTGGAATTATTCAGCACCGAACATTTTCGCGGCAAAGCCTCATTTTTTTGCTCCATCCGACTCTCGAGGCAATATACCGCGTTCCGGGTGGATTTGCCACCATTGCGGCGGTAGCCCCATGGCGGTTTTGGCTGGTGTGGACGGATCGTTCCCGCCCTATACTTCCCTCTGCCCGTATGTGACGATTTGCCGCAAGGAGTAACACATTCCATACAAAAAGCGGGAGGACCGTTATCGGTTCTCCCGCTCTGGTCTGACCACAGTCAGTTTTGCATGAATACATGTTTACAATTGTTTATTTAGGCAAGCTTAAAGCGATCCCATGAGGAGCATCGAGACATTGCCGATGATTTGAACGTCCGGGTCGAACCGGTGTTCGCCGCTTTCGACGTCTTCGAAGCCCTGTTCCACCTTCCGGACCAGCTTGACGCCCCAGCCGCTTTTAATAAGGACGAACGACGCCTCGGCCGAGGCGGTCTGGTCGACGAGGAGGTAGTCGCCCTTTTTCAGGCGTCCGGTCCGGTCGTTGAAGGGGAGGTGGAGAATGTACGGTTCGTGCATTTTTTCCGCCAGTTCCCGCACCGGGGAGGCGACGCAGACGAAGTTGCCGTCCCAATCCTCCACCGTCATTTTCGGCCCCATAAAAGGCCGCTGGAACACCGGCAGGGGCAAGGGTGTCGCGCTCCGGGTCGGAAATATGGGGGTAGAGGGTGATGATACGCTGGGTATCAGTCGGAAGGTCGCCGGAAATGAGCCATTTATACTTTCCGAAAAGGCCGAGGAGGGTCCGCATGAACATCTCCTGCGACAACGGGCGCTGGCGGCGCTTGATGTCGGAAATGTATTGGGGCCGGGTTCCGGACAACTGGGCGATTTCCCGGCCGGTTAAACCGATAGAACTGATCATGTTCGCGTAAATGTTGGTCAGCCGCTCGCGCGCGCTGTCCCGGTGCTCCATCCCCGTTTCCATGCCGCCCCGAGAATCAAAATTAATCATAAGATGTACCATCCATTGAGACGTTCATAAAAAGACTCGCCCACTTCGGGGAGTTTGATTTTTGCAATATTTATACCATGTTGCTGGTAAAATAGAGTAAAGTTTAACTTGAAAGGAACATTTTGGAAAAATACCCTATTTAGTGAATTTGTTTAGCGATAAAACCAGCAAAAATGCGTAAAAGTCACGGCATGTACGGAAAAGCTTTGCCTTGACACGGTTATTAGGGCACCTGGCATCTGGTCGAAACGCTATTATGGCATAAAACAGGGTAATTGCAAGCCAATTAATTCATGTTCTTGCACTTTTTATCCATACTCTTAGACAAGATCGTCTTTTGTGAAGATGGATTTAAGCGAAATTCCATAGTCCCGCAGGGCTGCTTCGCCGCCGTCGAGGCGGTCGACCAGGGCATAGACGCCGACTATGTTCGCTTCTGCGGCGCTTTCCCTAACCCGTTCTATAGCCTTGATGGCGGATCCGCCGGTGGTGACGACGTCTTCAATAATGATGATTTTCTGGCCGGGGGTGATTTCCGGCCCTTCGATCCACTGGCCGGTGCCGTGGCCTTTCGGTTCTTTCCGGACGATAAAGCCTTCCACCGGCCGGCCGACGTCGTAGGACAGGGCGGTGATGGCGCCGATGAGGGCGTCGGCGCCGAGGGTGAGGCCGCCGACCCGGTCGGCGTTGTCCTGCTCCATCATGTCGAGGAAAATGCGGGCGGCGAAGTTGAGGGCGTCCGGCCGCAGGGTCGTTGTCTTGCCGTTGATATAGAAGTCGGACTTCTTTCCGCTCGCCAGGGTGAAGTCGCCCCGGAGGAAGTCGATTCGCGCTTTTAATTTTTCACGCATTGTAGGAATGCTATCCATTATTTTCTCCATACTCACGAAAATTTCGCGTCAAAACGCGGATTAATACCGGTGCGCGGGCTGTCCCGCCCGGCGGCGACAGTATATGCATCCGGTCAATCCCACGTTGTAGGGTAAAACAACGGTTTTTTGCAACAGAATTTATGCAAATCGTCGAGAACGTCAAAAAAAACTTGCGAACCGGCCCGGGAGGAGGTATAGTAGCTTTTCATGACGCCCGCTGTGTGCGGGCGCCATTTCATTACAGTGCGATCGGACGCTGATTGTCACCGGATATCCCCGCCACAGTTGGCGAAACCGGAGACGGCAGGCTTTCCCGGCGCGCAAGCACAACGAGGCAGTTTTATTCCCATGAGTGACCCCAAAGGCACTCCGCTGGGACGAGTCAGAAACATCGGCATCATCGCCCACATCGATGCCGGCAAGACGACCACGTCCGAGCGGATTCTCTTTTATTCCGGTAAAGAACACCGTATGGGTGAAGTGCACGACGGCACCGCCGTCATGGACTTTATGCAGGACGAACAGGAACGCGGCATCACCATCTCTTCCGCCGTCACCACCTTCTCCTGGCTCAACCATCAGGTCAATCTCATAGACACCCCCGGCCACGTCGACTTCACCGCCGAAGTCGAGCGGAGCCTCCGTATTCTTGACGGCGCGGTGACGGTCTTCTGCGGCGTCGCCGGCGTCCAGGCCCAGTCCGAAACGGTCTGGCGCCAGGCCGACAGCTACGGCGTGCCGCGTATCGCCTTCATCAACAAGCTCGACCGCGCCGGCGCCGACGCCGAACACGTCGTCGACGAAATCCGCACCCGCCTCGGCGCCAATCCCCTTCTTCTCCAGATCCCGGTCGGCCGCGAGGACAATTTCTCCGGCGTCGTCGATCTGATTGAGCGCGTCTACCTGACGTTCGACGGCCCGCAGGGTGAAATCGTCACCCGCCATCCGGTCCCGGCCGAACTCGAGGACGATGTCGAAGTCCTGGCCCAGGACGTCATGGAAAAGGCCGCCGACGCGTCGGAAGACCTGACCATGAAGTACCTGGAGGCCGGCACGCTCACCGTCGACGAAATCCGCCAGGGCCTCCGCGAACTGACCCTGGCCCGGCGCATCGTTCCCGTTCTCTGCGGCACCAGCCTCAGGAACAAGGGCGTGCAACCGCTCCTTGACGCCGTCGTCCACTTCCTCCCGAGCCCGAAGGACATGCCGCCGGTTGTCGGCCACGTGCCCGGAAAACCGGAGGAAAAGGTCGAGTGCCATCCGGTCCGGAAGGAAAAGGCCGTCGCCCTCGTCTTCAAGATCAGTGACGACGCCCACGGCCCGCTGGCGTTTCTCCGGGTCTATTCCGGCGAATTGTCGGAAGGCATGCGCGTCATCATCGCCGGCAACAACCGGAAGGAGCGTATCGCCCGCATCTGGCGGATGCACGCAAACCACCGGGAGCAGTTGAAGTCGGTCGGTCCCGGCGAAATCGTCGGCCTTTCCGGCCTCAAGTTCGCCGCCACCGGCGACACCCTCTGCGACGAGGGACGGCTTGTGGAACTGGAGCCGCCGAAGTTCCCGGCCACCGTCATTTCCGTCGCCATCGAGCCGAAGTCGAACGACGATCGGGACAAACTGATGGACGTCATTTCCCGCCTCGAACGGGAAGACCCGACCTTCACCCACAAATTCGACCAGGAGACCGGCCAGCTCATCCTTTCCGGCATGGGTGAACTGCACCTTGAAGTCCTGACGACCCGCATCATCCGGGACTACAAGGTTCCCGTCAATACCGGTTCGCCCCGCGTCTCGTACCGGGAAGGCGTTACCCGTGAAGCGAAGGCGGTCGGCGTGTTCGACCAGGTCATCGCCGGGAAAAACAACTTCGCCGAGGTCGAAATCGCGGTCAAGCCGCTGCCGGACGAACTCGCCCCGAAGGTTTCGGTGGCGGTTCCGCCGGAACTCTATCCGCAGCAGACCCTGTACGCTCTCGAAACCGCCCTGACCGGCAGCTTCATCTCGGGTCCGCTCGGCGGCTACCCGGTCATCCACACGGAAGCGACGGTCACCCGCATCCGGAGCCGGGAAGGGGAACTGACCGAACTGGCCGTCACCGCCGCGGCGGAACGGGCCCTCCGGGAAGCGATGCAGAACGGCGACGTCCTCCTCTACGAACCGGTCATGAGCCTTGAAGTGACGGCGCCGGAAGAATTCCTCGGCGGCATCATCCACGACCTGAACGGCCGCCGGGCCGAAATTTCCGAAGTCGGCCAGGTCGGCGCGTTCCGCTTTGTCAAGGCCCGCGTGGCCTTGGCGGAAATGTTCGGCTACGCCACGACGGTCCGGGGCCTGTCCGGCGGCCGGGCCGACTACTCCCTCGAGCCATGCGCCTATGCGCCGGTGGCGCGGAACCGAATCCCGGACATCCTTGGCTACGACCCGGAATGAGAGACGCCGGTCCCGGCCGGGCACACGGCCGGCCGACGGCGCCATCCGGTTTACCATAGATTACTATTCTTTGCGAAACGCCCGGTACTGTTAAGAAAAGCATGAACCGTCTTTTTACCCGATACATCAGGAGAAACGAACAATGGCTAAGGAAAATTTCGTACGTAAGAAACCCCACATCAACGTCGGCACCATCGGCCACGTCGACC
>JAJQFC010000255.1 GCA_021201355.1 Planctomycetaceae bacterium
TTACAGCAACATGCAAATCGGCCGGAAACCGGCCCCGGAAGGCTGGCTCAGGAAGGTGGACCGTTACTAGGCTTTAGTATAAGGCATTCCGGGCGCCAAAAACGTCGATAAAACCGCCTTCGCGGAAAACGAATCATCATGTAAAACCACCGCTAAGCCGTCCGTTCGCCAGTGACGCGGACAGCGCCGGCGAACAGACGATTGTACGGCAAGGCCGTTCCTTCAAAGCGAACGCGGGCCGGTCTGGAACCGGCGTTCCTTTACGTGTATACTTATGGCGTCCGCTCCTGGCGGACGCCTCTTTTTTCCCCGACGGTGACCGGGTGAGCGGGTCACCACCGCACTTCAGTCACGTCGGCTCCACATTTTGTCGGGCCTCCCTTGGAGTCAAGAATGATGGCATGGCTACAACGAAACGCCGTTTCCGCGTTGGCGTTGGTGATGTTCTCCGCTTTCGCGGCGGGCTCGGCGCCGGCGGCGGACGACATGGTGCCGGATGTCAGCCGGGAAATCAACCTGCCGCCGTCCCTGGAGCCGTCCCAGGTCCGGTTTCTCCGGGAACGGGCCGTCGCCGGCGACGCCGCCATGCAGTGCCTCTACGGCCTCGCCCTCCTGAACGGGTCGGCCGGCCGCATCGACCAGGCCGAGGCCGAGGACTGGCTCCGGCGTTCGGCCGAGGCCGGAGACGAGCGCGGCGGTTTCGAATACGGAAAAGCCCTCTACCAGGGCGCTTTCGGCCAGCAGGATCTGGAAGAAAGCCTGGTCTGGCTCGGCCAGGCGGCCGAACGCGGATCGGCCGAAGCGGCCTATTACCTCGGCCGGACCCTTCTGGCCGGAGAAGGCCTCGACCCGAATCCGGAAGCGGGCGAACGCTGGCTCCGTTTCGCCGCCCAAGCCGGGCTCGGCGGGGCGCAGGCGGATTTGGGCATAGCCTATTACTCCGGCGTCGGCGGGGTTCGGCAGGATTACGGCGAGGCGCATCGCTGGTTCACCCTGGCGGCGAAACAGGGCTCAGGCGACTCCTGCAACAAGCTTGGCGTCATGTACCGGAACGGCCAGGGCGTGCCGGCCGATCCGGAACGGGCGATCCTTTGGTTTTCCCTCGGGTCCGGTTACGGCGACAAGTATGCCATATTCAACCTGGCGAATTCGTTCATGAACGGCGAGTGGGTGGCGCGGGACTACACCCGGGCCGCCCGCCTCCACGAACAGGCCGCCCATCGGGGCATGATGGAGTCCCAGTATTTTATGGGCTGTTTTTATGCCGAGGGCATCGGCGTCCGGAAAGACGCCGGCCGGGCCCGTGAATGGCTGACCCTGGCCGATCGCAGCGGCCACCCGGAGGCGGGCCGCCTTCTCGACCGGCTTTACGAAATGCCGGACGACGAACCCATCGCCGACCCGGGGCCGCCGGCCCGGGTGAGGGCGGCGTCCCTTCTCCGCGAGTTCAGCCACACGCCGCTGCAACAGATCGACAAGGGCCGCGAGGTCATCCTCGAAATCGAAGACGAGGTGGAAATCGTCCCCGGCGGCGAACCGGGCAGTTGGTACCTGACCGTGGCCGGTTGCCCCGGCGTCATTTTCTGCGAGTCGTCGGCGGTGGAAAAAATCGATCTTCGGCCGGGAATGTCAATCCGTGGCTTCGGCGCCGGATCGACCGGTCTGCCCGGCTTTGTCCGGTTGCAGGAAATCGGGCCATTATCCACTGAAGAGCCCGCCACCGCCATGACGGATACGGACACGAGTATGGATGCCTCCGCCTCCTCCGCCAATGCCGGCGCGGAAACCGCCAGTCGGATTATTGAATCGGCCGGGACCGAATCCGCTGGGCAATCCGGTAGTATCGACGAGGAAACGGGTCCGGAGGAGAACGGCACGGCAACCGGCCGGGAGGTTGACATTCACGTTCCGGAATGAATAATTGAACGTGAAGATTGTCGCGACGGCGCATTGCTTTACGGATAGCCACGCGGCCCGACGGCGTGAACACCGGGCTTCGGCCGGTCCGCTCACGCGGCGGAAAGCACACACACGCGCTCACAACGCCAATTGGGGAAAAGCGGTTCGGGGAATTGGTAGCTGTTTCATCCACATAAAGGAGAAAAGACCATGGACGAACAGGGTGGCGGCAAGGGGGTATGGATTGGACTTATCGCGGCGATACTGGTGGCCGTGGTCTTTTTGGTGCTGTGGTTCATGCGGGGCGGAGAAGTCGACCGCCTGACCCGGGAACTGGCACTGGCCCAGTCCGGAGCGGCGTCGGCTCAACAGCGGTTGCAGTCGGAACTCGACGCGGCCAGAAACACGGCGACGACCGGCGCCAGGCGCATTACGGAACTTGAACAGCAGCTGGCTGACGAACAACGCCGGGCCGGCGACAACGCCACCCAGCTTGAGCGTCGCCTGCGGAGCGAGATTGACGCGGCCCAAGCCGGATACCGCGCCGCCAGCCGGGAACTGGAAGAACTCCGGGCCGCCCAAGCCGAGGCGGAGTCCGCCGCCATCGCCCAGCTTCAGGCCCAGATCGAAGATCACGCCTACACAATAGAGAGCGTCCGGGCCGACAACCGCCTCCTGGCCCAGCGTCTTGACGAAGCCCGGGAAAGCCTGGCCCAGGCCACGAGCAGCGCCGCCGAAACGGAATCGGTGGAATCGCTCCAGGCCGAAGCGGATCGCCTGGCCACGGAACTTCAGGAAGCGGAGGCCGCACGCGAATCCGTCGTCGCCGAACGGGACCAGGCCCGGGCCGATCTCCAGTCGGCCAGGGAAGCGGCGGCGCGGCGGGAAGACGAGATGAACGCCGCAACGGAACGCCTCGAGGCTGAAAACACCCGTCTCCGCACCGAAGTCGAGGGCCTGGAAGAAACGGTCCGGCAACTCCATAACGATCTCGATCGCCTGGAACAGGCCCTCGGCGGCAATACGGAAACCGCCGGAGCGGACGAAAACGCCGCTGCAGTCACGGACGACCTCGCGACAGCCGGCGTCGCCAACGTCGCCACCCTGGTGGCCGACCAGGTTGCCGAACTCCGGTCCCGGGTAACGACCCTCCAGGAGGAGAACGCCGCCCTCACGGCCCGCCTGGAAGAGGCGCAAACCGCCCTCGGCCGGGAAGTGGGCGCGGTGGAACGGGAGCGCGAAGAACTGTCGGTTCGCCTTGAGGAAACGACCGCCAGGCTGGCGCGGGAAAAGGAGGAGCTGGTTCAGGAAATCGCTTCTCTGACCAGCCGTCTCGACGAGGCCCTGACCGCCCGCCAGGCCGGGGAGGAGGAAGCGGGAAGTCTGGCCGAACTCCGCCGCGAACTGACGGTCCGGCAGGAACGGTACGCGGCCGAACGGAACCGCCTCCAGGAGGAAATCGAACAACTCCGGGACGAACTCGGCAAGAACCGGGAAACGATCCGGGCGATGGAAATCCGCCTGGAGCAGGAAGCGGGCCGCGCCGGCGACCGTGAAGCGGTGTCCCGGGCCGCCGCGCCGAACCAGGACGAACCTGTCGTGTCGACGCCTCTCGATATGGAAGACGGCCGGTTCCCGAGCCAGTTCGTCACCGACGATCCGTACCGGTCGGTCGGGAAAATCGTCATGCTGGAAAAGGACGGCCGTACCTATGTCGTCAACGCCGGAGCGCGGCAGAATGTCCGTCCCGGCATGCGCTTCGACGTCCATCGGACCGGCGACGACGGCCGGAGCCGGTACATTGGCCTTGTCCAGGTGGTGCGGACGCTGGACGACTTTTCCTGGGTCATGCCGGTGAACCCGGGTGTGGTCATGGTCTGCCCGATCACCGGTCGGGCGGTCCTGGAACCGGGCGCCCAGTTCAGCCCGTTCGTCCTGACGGAATCCGGTTCGCCCGTGCCGCTCAAGAGCGTCGGTGATCTGGAACTTCAGCCTGAAGCGCCCAAGGCTGGCGATTCCATCGACAACCCGTTTTTCAATCCCGACCGCCAGTCCACTTTCGCTCTCAGCCGTGAGGTGGCGGACGCGGTCGAATGCGCCCTCGGCGCCGTCTGCACCCTTGGCGGCCTCGCCACCGACGATATCGACAGTGACTTTCTCATCGTCAGCGAACGTTCAATTTTCGAAGGCAACCTGGTCGGGCCGAAACGCGTCACCCTCCAGCACCTCCTGAAGTACGCCGCGCCGGCCCAGCTCTCCTGCCGGAATTGACATCGGCCGGGGCCGACACCTTCCCTGCCGGTTATCCGCGCGTCAGGCTGAATTTTCCGCCGAACGCCTCCACATTTCTCCGTATTTTTACTGCGTCAAAACAGGAACGCCGCCCGACAGTGCGAGCGGCGTTCCGTATCGCGCATTCCGCAGGTCGTTGCCGATGGCCTTCACCTGCTCCGAGCCCTACGTCTTGAGGGGCGTCCGTCCGGACTCGTCCGGCGTCCCCTGCGGCGATGATATAAACCGGCCTGAACCTTTCGCCGCCTCCGGCCGGACGCGTTTCACCAGTTCCTGAACAATCCGGCTCCGCGCCTGATCGAGGACGCGGGCGCCGGGCCGGCCCTTGCCGCCGCGATGACGTTCCTGCAGGCGGAACAGGCTGCCGCTGGGAATTTCCATCGGCGGCCGGAGGACTGTCTCCACCACCACGTCGTCGGGGCTGTCGTTGTCGTCGGGCTCGAGGTGGGCGCC
>JAJQFC010000301.1 GCA_021201355.1 Planctomycetaceae bacterium
GCCGAGTTCCAGCCACGAGGCGCGGAACTGCCGCAGTGCCGTCAATAGCTGAAACCGCAGGCTGTCCGCAGGAAACGAGGACAGCCGGGCGTCAATCTTCTGGATGGAGTGCGGGACGGGATCAGGCATGGGCGGACCTTTCCGGGAAACGGATGCGCCGCGCCAGTGCGTCGGCCTCCTTGACCAGACGCCCCAGGCCATTCTGCTTGGTTATGAAGTAATCCACGTCGGCGCGGGTAAGGGATGCGGCGAACGCTTCGGAGGGATGTGCGGCTTCTTTGTCCGGCAGGGGGGCGTGGACGCCTTCCACCAGGACGATTAACCCGTGTTCTCGTCAAAAATGGTACTCCTTTTCGTCGCGGACATCAGGCACAATGAGGATGTCGGCCGTCTGCCAGATGTGGGCGAATGGCTCGATCCCGATGCCGTTCCGGCGCTTCAAATTGTCGATCAGGCAATAGGGATCTTGTCGACGGAGCGCCGCGCCGATGTGTTGCATGGTGCGCCGGTTCTCGTCCTTGTTGAAATCGCTGTCGGCGGCGTCCAATTCGCACTTGATATCCAGCCCGAACGCGTCCAGCTTGGCGGTGTAGCCCATGTCGTTGAAAGCGGCCGCCATGATCCCGCCGACAACATGCTTTCCGGCCTTCGCCCGGCCGGTAATTCCTACGAAGTACATATAATTCTCCCTTGGCTGTCATCGTCAGTCACGAACCGCCACGAACACAAGACGCCCCCGTGGGGGAAAGGGGCGCGGCATTGGGGGATGCGCGCCGCCTGACGGGGGCGTTTCGACATAGGGAGGTCAGGCCGTGGGGGCGGCCTCGTGTTCGTCCCTAGTCGTGTCTGCGGCATAGGGCTGAAAGCGCTTTATGTCGTACCAAAACCCCTGTATGCGGTCGGTGTCCACCATGACGCCGAGTCGGAGATCGCACGGTTCGTCATAGTGGCAGGATGTTGAATCTTCGCAGGCGGAACGGCTTCCTTCGGAAACTTCCAGCACGGCGCACGGTTCGCCGTAGTCAGGCACAGCCACATTTTTCATGCCGGGTTTCCACATGACGACGTCACCAGGCCCAAAGCCTTTGCCCGGGTCGACGTACCGCTCGGCGAAGTCTTTCATTTGCTCAAACGTTCCGCGCGGGCGTCTCTCGAATTTTTTGTTAATCTCTTGAATGACGTCTTTAACGATGTCCTTGACCTCCTCCGGAACGCCTTCGCCTTCGATACCAACAGCCATTCCGATAGTTTTGCCTGGATTGCAGACCATGGTTTCAATTCCTCCTATTGCGCTTTTACGTAGGGGCGGGCGCGTCACACGGCGCGAATCCCGCAAAGCATCTATTCTGAATCCCCCAATACTCGGCGCGCTTCCCGCGCAGAATTGGTGGTGGTGGTGTGTGCCGCGCGTCGTTCAGCCAGGACGGCGACGATTTCCTTTGAATCGTGTTCCATGCGGCCCATGAGGGTACACACGCGGCAGAACGGCGTCGGGACAGGCTTCCGCCGTACCCGGCCTTTTTTTGGATAGGCGAAAAACTCGCCCGCGGGAACCCACGCGCCGCACTTGGGACATTGCCGCATAGTTCCCATCATGCGCCCCCCCGATCCGTGTGCGAGGCGTAACACTTCCATGACCTCCTGCTCCTGAATTTCTTTCCACAACTCCGTGCCACGCTCTTCGGTTAGCTTGCCGCGGAGAACGAGGGAAATGATTTTCAGTTGGGTATGGGTGTAAATATTGATGCGTCCATTCTGTCCGGCCGGTTTGAAAAGTTCACCGGAGTAACTTTCAAGCGTTGGCCGGGAAATTCCCAATTCAAACGCCGCGTCAACCTTGTTATAATGGAGGGGCCGCCGTTCGGCTTTTTTCCAGCGTTCGCACCGGGCCTTGGCGTTCAGATCTCTCCGGTGAGTTGATTTCGCCTTGTCAGACATGGCAGATCGCCTAAAAAAGGGGACCGTCCCCCCGCCAGAAGGGACAGCCCCCGGCCAACGTATCCGCGCAAGGATTGGTCGGCGTGACAGCGATCCGGGTTTTCTGGCGGTGGATGCTCGGAATATGATTTTGCGCCCGCTTAACGACAGCCGGGCTTTTAGCTCTTAACGGCGCGGATTATAATTAGTATACTTTGAATTTCAATCGTAATTTTAAAGGAACTTTTAATGGCGGCAGTCACGAAAACCACTAAGTCGTCTAGAGCTATAGGAATGCGTCTAAAAAAGTGGCGTAAAAAAAATTCATTAACGCAAGCCCAAGCTGGGAAAATTTACGGATGCAGCGGATCGCAGTGGAGTTTTCTTGAGCGGGGGAATAACGCGTTCGATTGTGAGACAATCGGCAGGCTGGCGAAAAAGACGGGCCTAGATGCGGGATACATTCTCACTGGAAAAACCCCCGGCGGAGCGCCGGGGGGTAACGGTACTATTCTGCTCGAGCAGGACGAATTAGCCTTAAAGTACGCCGCGCTCCTCGCGCGTCTGGTGGAGTTAGGACCATCTGTTTACGCCTGTTCACTTGGTAATCTCGGGGAATCGTCCGAGATTGCGGAACAGATTGACATTGCGGAAAAACTAATTGACGGGGCGGCAGATGCTTTACATAAAGTCCCGCAACTATGCGCTGAACGGGACACTGTTCAGTCGGCGGGATAGAGCAATATTTACAACGGCAAAAGTTGGTTTGTTCTTGCATGATAATCCTCCTTAAAACGGAAAACCATGCGCGCGCAGCATGGGACAAATGGGATTAATATTCGAGAGTATCATACAAACGCGTAACCCCTTTTCTAGCAATTTGTTTCGTAAATAAACACCTGATACATTATAGTCAATTTACTTAACGCGTCACCGTATGCTCACCGACTTTTTTTAGGAGTCACGACTAACCCGATTCATGCAATTTCGTCGGTAACGCTGATGCAGACCGTCCTATATGCAGCGTTTGTTCGTGCTAACACACAATAGGTAGTAGAGGGAGGAGTAAGAGGACGAGTAAAGGCGGTGAGAACTCAGAGAAAATTCAAAAGCCAATAAATATTCGCGCAAAAATACTACACTGTGCCGGGATTCGCGGCGACCGGCAATAAAAAGCGCCGCACTTGTGTGCGGCGCGATATTTTGGCGTCAATAGGCATATCTTTTTGACGTTGATTAGAGGTTATTGATTGCGGTGATGCCACCGTTCTTGGGGATGAAGTTAATGTAGTGCCGTCTGCATACCTGGGGCGAGTTACCCATAATTTCCGAGATCGTGTCAATTGTCACCCCGCCGGATTGTGCGAGGAGTGTCCCAAAAGTGTGGCGTATAATATTCCAGCCAATACGCGATTTGGGAATGGGTTTTTCGAGTTGGGCGGCGCGCCTGGCGACATAGTTTAAGACAGTGTCGGCCCGATCCTTCCGGCTGGTGATGCCCTCCGGCATTTTGATTATATAATCCGTGCGATCTTTTTCAGGAACCTCGCTGAATATTTTGACGAGGTACGGGTGGAGCGGAATACGCCGCTGGTCACCTGTCTTCGTTTCCACGAGGATAAGTAGATTCGTCTCGGCCGTTTTTCCCAATTGGAGATATTGCCATTTTGCCAGTACGGCCTCTTCGCGGCGCATTCCACCGAGATAGGTGAGGGGGACGATCATCCAATCCGGCACTTCTGATCGCATTTGATAAGCGATATCAATCAGGGCGTCGCGTTCCTCGCGTGTGTTGTACGTAATATCCACTTTTTTAGGTTCCTTTTTCTGGGGGATGTCTGCGAAAGGGTTGATTGAGGCGCGTCCAGTTTTGACGGCCCATCCGAAAAACTTGTGGCACATCATGAGCGTTCTATTGTACCGGGCCATGGACATTCCCGCCTTGACGATCATGTTCATGAAGTCCCTGGCTTGCTCGGGGGTGGTGGTGGTGATGCCGCCGCCTTCGTAGTCGTCTTTGGCTTTCAGGCTTTTCCAGTCCCGTTTCCATTGGTTGGGCGAATCCACGTCTTTCCGGTTGGCGGCGAGGGCGGCCTTGGTCATTGCTTCGCGTTCAGCGATGCGGGCCTTGACGCGTTCCTTTTCCCATGCGGGATCGGTGAACCGATCGAGGCGACGCAAGTTTGAAATGGACTCCATGGCCCACTTTTCGCTTACGTGTCCCGTCTGATCCTGATTGTAGTCATGTATCCAATCCGGCGAGAAGGTAGGTTTATTCAGGACGACGCCAGTCCTGTCGGTGATGTATCTTTCCACCGCCGGGGCGCTCCGGTAATCCGCCGGAAAATCATCAATGGTTGGAGCGTTTGCGGCCAGCGCAGCGTTTAAGGTGCTGGCAATAACTTCTGCCAGCCGTTTTTCCTTGGGGGAGTTGCCGAGGAGTCCGGTTGAAACGGAGTATTGCTTGTAGTCGTACCGCCAATAGACGACCCATGCACCCGAAACGTATCGGGTGCAAGGTCTTACACTTCTGTTTCTTTTTCTGGTTTTCGGCTTTTGGAGTATGGTTGTCACTGGAAGACCCTCCCTTAAAAGTGTCGTGTATAAGTGTCGAAGTGTAAGGGAGAGTTTTTTGAATTCAAATAGAGTAGGAGGAAGGTAGGTTTGTAATGAGCCTACCTTCCATCCTCTCACACC
>JAJQFC010000363.1 GCA_021201355.1 Planctomycetaceae bacterium
GTCCTCGAGGCCGATATCTTCCAGGCAGACCGGAAGCCCGAGGTTGGCGCAGAATTCGAGAACTCGTTCCAATTCCTTTTCGGCCGCGTTTTCGAGCATCAACTGGCAGATGCCGCCGAACGCCACCTTTTCCCCGTGCATGCAGTCGTGGGTCGCCTCAAGGGCGGTAAAACCGTCGTGGATGGCATGGGCGGCGGCGAGGCCGCCCGACTCGAAGCCGATGCCGGAGAGGAGCACGTTCGCCTCGACCACGTTTTCGAGGGCCTGGGTGAGGACGCCGGCCTCGCAGGCCGCCTGGGCCTTCAGGCCGGCTTCGAGGATTGTTTCGTAACAGAGTTCGGCCAACGCCATGGCGGTTTTCGTCGCCTTGGCGGGCGGGCATTCGCCGGTGCGGGCGCCGCACGGCAGCCCGGCGTTGACGTCGGCGAAGGACCGGTGCGTGGCCCGGGCCTCGAAATAGGTCGACAGCGCATCGCCCATTCCGGCGACAAGGAAGCGGGTCGGGGCGCTGGCGATGACCTTGGTGTCGATCAGGACAACGTCCGGGCTTTTCTTGAAATAGGCGTATTCGTCGAAGAACCCGTCGTCCGTGTAGAGGACGGCCGAATGGCTGGTCGGACTGTCCGTGGCGGCGATAGTGGGGACGATAATAAGGTTTTCGCCCTCGGCCACGCATTTCGACGCGTCCACGGCCTGGCCGCCGCCGATGGCGACGGTGCAGTCGCACTTCTTCTCGTCCGCCACCTTGCGGAGGCGTTCGACCTCCTCCTTGGTGCATTTTCCCTTGAAACCGCTTTTCTCGAATTTCACGTCAAATTTTTTGGCCGTTTCTTCAAGCTGTTTAGACACGCGTTCCAAATCTTCCTCCGTTGCGATTAACAGGGCGGTCTTGCCGTAGTTTTTGATAAAATACCCGAGACACAACAATTCATCTTCCCCCTGCACATACTTGGTCGGGCAGATAAAGGCTTTGCGCATACTGTAAATCCTTTCAGGCTACCATAGTACACCATCGTAAAGGCATTCTGGACCGATCGCGGCACCCGAAAAGCGCCTCGCTCCGGCCCGGACTGCCTCTACGACCGCCCCCCGTCATGCGCCGGCGGAGCCGCCGGCCACTCCCGTTTCCCGATACCGAGAATAACGGCAAAACAGTGGGTTTTCAAGGATTTTTTAACTTTATACGTTTATTTTGAGAAGAAACCGCGAATAAGGCGTGAATGTATTTGCCGGACCGTGACGGACCCGGACGATACGGGCGCGTGGAGAGGAGGAGAGAGTCTCAACCCATTTTCCGATAGGTGTACGATGGCCTTCCGACCGCGCCGTACACCATTTGCACCGTCACCTCGCCGGTGGAGGACAGGTATTCCATGTACCGGCGCACCGTCACCCGGGATAGGCCGAGATTTTCCACCAGCTCCTGCTGGGTGATGACGGCGCTTTCCGGGCTTTCCTCGATATATTTCCGGATTGTCTCGAGGGTCTTCGGGTGCATGCCCTTCTGCACCCTGGCGCTTTCCGACAGCGGACCCTGGCGGAGGGTGCTGTCAAGCTGTTCCTGGGTGGCGCGGCCGCCGGTGCCGAGGAGGTCGCGGAGTTTCTGGTAATGGGCCAGGGAGTCGTGGAAGCGTTCGTAGTTGAACGGCTTTATCAGGTAGTCGACAAAGCCGAGCTTTTGCGCCCGGTTGATGAACTCCGTGCCGTCGGCGGCGGTGAGGAATATGACGTCGGTGAGGCAGCCGCCGGACCGGAGTTCCGCCAGGAGGTCGATGCCGTTCATTCCCGGCATGAAGATGTCGAGGATGATGAGGTCGATGTCCATCGTCCTGACGCATTCCCGGGCGGCGTCGCCGCTGGCGGCCCGGGCCACCGCCTTGAAGCCGGGAACGCTTTCCACATATTTACAGGTGATGTCCATGACCATCGGGTCGTCCTCGACCACCAGCACGCGAATCGTCATTCAACCCTCCCGCCGTTTTTCGGCAGCCGTACCGTAAATACCGTTTCGCCAAACTCCGTACGCACCGACACGGCGCCGCCCCGGACCTCCATCTCCTGCTTCACCAAATGAAGCCCGGTGCCGCGCCCGTCACCCTTGGTCGAAAACCCCCGGACGAAAATCATCTCCCGGAGGTCGTACGGCACGCCCGGGCCGTTGTCCCGCACGGTAAGATGGATTGTGTCGTTCCGTTCCCGGATGTCGACGACGATGCGGCCGTCCCGGTTCCGGTTTTCCCGGACCGCGTCCATGGCGTTGTCGATGAGGTTCCCGAGGACGAGGACGAGGGTGTGGGCCAGGGACTCCGGCATCACCGCCCCGATCTGGCTCTCCTCGTCGACCTCCAGCGAGACGCCGCGCTCGCGGGCGACGGAAAATTTCCCGAGCATCAGCCCGGCCAGCATCGGCTCCCGGAAGGCCCGGAGCATCCGGGTGTGGAGCTGGCCGTGGCTCGACTGGGTGGCCTGGACGTATTGCTTGGCCTGTTCGTATTCCGCCAGTTCCAAAAGGCCGAGGATGACGTGGAGCTTGTTCGAGAACTCGTGGGAGCTGGCCCGGAGCGCCTCCACCAGTTGGCGGATGCCCGTCAGTTCCTCGGCCATCCGGACGACCTGCGTCCGGTCCTGGAACGTCTCCACCGCCCCGACCACCCGGTCGCGTTCCCGCACCGGCACCATATTGGCGATAAAAACGCGGCTGGCAATGCGTTTTTCCCGGCCGTATTCGGCTTCACCCGTCGCGACCACCGTCGGCAGCCGGGGATCCGGCATGACGCTGTCGATGGCCATGCCGTCGACGACCCGGTCGCCGAGGCCGAGGAGGCGGCGGGCGCTGGCGTTCACGAGGGTGATCCGTCCCCGGTTGTTGATGGCGATGACGCCTTCGTGCATGGCCTCGATGAGGGTGTCGTGGCGGGCGTAGACTTCGATAATTTCCTGCGGCTCGAGGCCGTGGAGGTTCCGGTTGGCGCTGTGGGCGAGAAGCATGGCGCCCATCAGGCCGACGACCAGTCCGGCCATGCCGTAGACGAGGGCGGAAACGGTCAACTGGCCGCTCGCGTTGACGACCCGTTCCCGGCGCACCCCGGCGATGACGAACCCAAGCTGCTCGTCCCCGTCGAACACCGGCGCGTAGGCCCGCATAAAGCCTCCGGTGGCGTCGTCGAGCTGGATGTTCTCCGGGCTGACATAGCGTCTGGCCTGGAACAGCACCTCCTTGACGTCGTCCCCTTCCTGCACGAGACCGATGAAATCCGGGTTCGAATGCGAATAGCGGATCCGCTGCATGTTGCAGACGGTTATCTGGTCGACGCTCCGGGACGACGCCAGGATCTGCTGCACCAGGGCCTGGATGGTGCCGCCGCTCGGGAGGCCCCGGAGGCCCGACCGGACCTCGGGGAACAGGGCGACGATGCTTGCCATGTCCATGAGTTCCCGCTCCACGGTCTGCCGCGTCTCCTGCCTGAACATGCCCATGTTCAGGAAGAGGGTGACGAGGACCGAAGCGAGCATGGCGGCGGCGGCGCCGAGGGATATTTTCGCATGGAGGCTCATGCCGATAGTGTACGCCGTTTCGTCCCGCTGTGAAGGCGGTACCCGGGATTGCCCGAAGCGGGGCCCGGCGCGATCATTTTACCTTGCGTTTCCCCCGATAATCCTCTATTACCTTATGGTCCCGCACCGTCCCGCCGTTCGCCGCGACCGGCGGGATTTTGCTGTACCGATACACTGTGGCACTTTTTACTCGGGAGGAGAGCCCGGCCATGTCGTTCCTTGAACTCGAAGGCAAGACCTTCCTCGTCGTCGGCGTCGCCAACCGGAAAAGCGTCGCCTACCATGTCGCCGCCCGCCTCCGGGACGAAGGCGCCGCCCTGGTCCTCGCCGTCCGGGACGACGCCGCCGTCAAAGCGGTCGAAAAACTGTTTCCCGGCGTCGACGTCTTCCCCTGCAACGTCGAAGCCGAGGACGAAATCATTCGCCTCCGGGAACAGGTCGCGGCCCGTCATCCCGTCCTCGACGGCATGGTCCATTCCATCGCCTTCGCCAATTACAGCCAGGGGATAAAGCCGTTCCACGAAACGGTCAAGGCCGATTTTCTCCAGGCGGTCGACATAAGCATGTTCAGCCTGATGGCGCTGGCCAACGCCTTCAGGGACGCCTTCGCGAAAACGGCGTCCGTCGTCACCGTCTCCATCAGCCACACGACGATGGCGTCGGAGAGTTACGGCTACATGGCGCCTGTGAAGGCGGCCCTGGACGCGTCGGTGGCGTTTCTCGCCAAGAGTTTTTCCGCCTTTTCCGAAGTTCGCTTTAACGCCGTCAACGCCGGGCTTCTCAAAACATCGGCCTCCGCCGGCATCCCCGGCTACCTCGACAACTACCTGTTCGCGGAAATGGCGACGCTCCGGAAACGGCCGCTTGAAACGGGCGAAGTCGCCGACCTCGTCCTCTTCCTCCTGAGCCGCCGGTCGTCCGGCATCAACGCCCAGCGCCACGTCATCGACGCCGGAATGAGCGTCAATTTCTTCGACCATGACATTGTCAAAAAAGCCATCCGGCTCGATTGATCGTTTTACATTCCAGATCGTCAGTGGACTGCCTGCCGGAA
>JAJQFC010000062.1 GCA_021201355.1 Planctomycetaceae bacterium
GTTCCTGGCGGCGGCGGCGTCTTCCCCGGGGAAGCCGACGATGATGTCCGTCGTCACGGCCGGGCGGTCGAGGCGGGAGTGGAGGAGATTGACCTTGTCCATGAATTCCGCCGTGTCGTAGCGGCGGCCCATGCGGGCGAGGACGGCGTCGTCGCCCGACTGGAGCGGCAGGTGGATGTGGGGGCAGACCGCTTCCTCGTTCGCCATGACGCGGACCAGTTCGTCGTCGAGATACGGCGGTTCGACCGATCCGAGGCGGAGGCGGCCGAGGCCGGGGGTCCGGGCCAGGCGGGCGACGAGGCCGGCGAGGCTGATGCCGTCGTACCGGTACGCGCCGATGTTGATGCCGGTGAGGACGATTTCCTTGTGGCCGTTCCCGACGAGGCGGGACGCTTCGGCGAGGACGTCGTCCGCCGGACGGCTTTCCGGAATGCCCCGGGCGTAGGGAATGGCGCAGTAGGTGCAGAAATTGTCGCAACCGTCCTGGACCTTCAGGAAGGCGCGGGTGTGGCCGGGGAAGACGGAAATGCCGAGGCGGAACCGGTCTACTGGCGCGTTCTCGATTGCCGTTTCAACCCGGGTTTTCGCAGTGGTGGCGCCGGTGGCATTGGCATCCGCATGTGCGTTTACGTGTGCATTCACATCGGCTTCGGGGTTGGTGGCGCTTGTCGGCGTCGTGACGGCTGTCGCGACGATCTCGGCGATGGCGTGTTTTTTGCCGTTCGGGACGAGGAGCGGTTTTCCGGACGGCAGTTCGGGGAATGTCTCCCCGAGGTCGACGCCGCAGCCGGTGATGACGACCCGGAGGGACGGGTTTTCCCTGAGGCTCCGGCGGATGGCGTTCCGGCACGAGGCGCCGGCCCGGCCGGTGACGCCGCAGGTGTTGGCTATATAGACGTCGGCGGCGGCGGCGCAGTCCTGTTCTGTGTGGCCGGCGTTGTTCAGGAGTTCACGGATGGCGGCGGATTCGTACTGGTTTGACTTGCAGCCGAAGGTTTCCATGTAGTACTTCATAAAGCCTTATTCTTCTGTGCGTGCGCTTCCGCCGGGACGGTGACGATTTCCGCGCCGTCCCGGCCGATGATGACCGTTTCTTCGTAATGGGCCGCCAGGGCGCCGTCCGTCGTGACCATGGTCCAGCCGTCGGCCTGGCGTTTGGCCGCCGGTTGGCCGGCGGCGAGGATGGGTTCGATGGCGATGACCATGCCTTTCCGGAGGACGGTCCGGTTCCGGGCGTCCGGGTAGTTCGGCACTTCCGGTTCCTCGTGGGTATGACGGCCGACGCCGTGGCCGCAGAATTCCCGGAAGACGGCGAAGCCCCGGTCCCTGGCGGCGGCCTCGATAAACCGGCCCAAATCCTCCAGCCTGATGCCGGCCCGGGCGGTCCGGACGGCGGCGTGGCAGATGTCCCGGGCCCCTTCGGCGAGGCGGACGGCGTCCGGGTCGGCGGGGGAGAGGAGGGCCATCCGGGTGGCGTCGGCGACGTAGCCGCGGCGGTCGGCGGTGAGGTCGAACTTGACCAGATCCCCCGGGGCGAGCACCCGGCGGCCGGGGATGCCGTGGACGACTTCGTCGTTCACGCTGATGCAGAGCCGTCCGGGAAAACCGTATTCCTTCCGGGGCGTCGCTTCGGCGCCGAGTTCCCGGAGGGCGTCGCCGGCCAGGCGGTCCAGTTGGGCGGTGGTGACGCCGGGTTTGGCGGCGGCGACGAGCCGGGCCAGGACGGTGGCGACAATGCCGCCGATGGTTCGGAGGCCCTGACGATCGTATTCGGTTTTCGCTAACACTATGGCTCCCTCGAGGCGGCATCCGCCGTCCTCCCCGCATTCACCCGTTCCGACGGCGAATTTGCCAGTATACCACATTTCAACGCCAACCGCAACCGGAGGCGGGCGGCCGGGGACCGGTTTTTCGGTTGATTGGCGGGGAGTTTTGTGGATGCTTGATCGATCTGTCGCGGTCCGTCCGGGCGGCGGCGGGAAGGGTTTGCTTGCCGGTTTCGCGGCCGTCCGGGCGGATGCACCGCATTCGGCGGCGTCGTTTTATGTATGACTGGCGCGTCTCACGCGCTTTCTTGAATCCATGCCGGCGGGACGATTTCGCCGGGGAAAGGAGTCCAGCGTGTTTACCGGTTTGGTCAGGAGCGTCGGCATGGTCCGGGATGTCGCGCCGTTCGGGAAAGGGCGCCGGTTCAAAATAGACATCGGCGACCTCGCCGCCACCAGCGACATCGGCCAGTCCATCGCCGTCAACGGCGTCTGCCTCACCGTCACCGGGAAAAACGGCTCCGTCGCCGCCTTCGACGCGGTGTCGGAAACCGTCTCCCGGACCAATCTCGGACAGCTCCGGGGCGGCTCGCCGGTCAATCTCGAACCGGCCCTCAAGGCCGGAGACGCCCTTGACGGGCACATCATGCTCGGCCATGTCGACGTCATGGCGGCGGTCCGGGCGGTGTCCGTGTCCGGGTCGGACAACCGGGTTCTGACAATCGATCTTCCCGCGAACCTTCGCCACCTCGTGGCGGAAAAGGGGTCCGTCGCCATCGACGGCATTTCCCTCACCGTCGCGGCGGCCGGGGACGACGCGTTTACCGTCTCCGTCATTCCCCATACCTGGGAAAATACCACCTTGAAGAATCTTGCGGCCGGGGACGGCGTTAACCTCGAGGTCGACGTCATGGCCCGCTACGCCGCCCGCATCCTGCAGTACGGGCCGGCGGTCGCGGCGGCGGAGGCGGCGGGAGGGGTGACGGAAGACCTTCTCCGGGAAAACGGCTTCGCCTGAAGGTGAATGGGGCCGGTTTCGCGGCGGCGGCGACCGGGTTTCCGTCCGGGGCCTGTCCGGATGTCGGGCCGGGTAACAACCGGTGCCGAGGGGCGGGGTTAAAGCATCGCTCGTGGTTGACGCGAAGGATTCGTATACATATACTATGGGATGCGCCCATTCCGGACGGGAAGGCGCATTTTTTGTTGGGGCTGCCGGTGCGTTCCGCCCGGCCGGCGTCCGGTTCGGGACGATCCGGCGGGAAGGCAGGGCCTCCCACAGCGTAAACGGTTGCCGGTGTTGTACACCGCTTGCGCCGTTCTTGTTAAGGAATCTTTTAATGTCAATCAGCGACTCCATTCTCGAAGGGATGTCACGGGTATTCGCGGTGTTTTTCGGATCCGCGAACGACCGGGAACTGAAACGCATCTGGCCGCAGGTGATGGAGGTGAACAAGGCCTGGCAGGCCATCCGCGACCTCCCGGACGACGCTATCCGCGCCAAAACAGCCGAATTCCGCCGCCGCCTCGTCAAGGGCGAAAGCGAAAACGACATCCTCCCGGAAGCCTTCGCCGCCGCCCGGGAAGCGTCTCACCGGACCCTCGGCGGCCGCCAGATGATCGACGCCAAGTACGACGAAATCGCCATGGAGAACGGGCGCTTCGTCTACAAGCCGGTGGAAGGGAAAATTCCCCTCTTCGCCCACTTCGACGTCCAGGTCCTCGGCGGCATCGTCCTCCACGAAGGGAGCATCGCCGAAATGGTGACGGGCGAAGGCAAGACCCTCGTCGCCACGCTGCCAAGCTACCTGAACGCCCTTCGGCCCGGGGCCGAATGGGTCGCCCTCGCCCGGGAGTTGCAGGGCGAGGACGTCGACAGGTGGGTCTTCAAGCCGTACGGGAAAATGGCCGGGACGGACGAGTACGTCCTCCTCGACAAACTGTGGCCGGAGCCGGAAGACCTGGATTTCCAGGCGCCGGACATTATCGTCCCGGTGTCCCGGGGCGTCCACGTCGTCACCGTGAACGACTACCTGGCCGACCGCGACGCCAGTTACAACCGGCCGCTGTTCGAGTTCCTCGACATGCGGGTCGGGGCCATCCAGTCGGGGATGAGTTCGGAGGAACGCTATCCGATTTACCGCGGGGACATCGTCTATGGGACCAACTCGGAATTCGGCTTCGACTATCTCCGGGACAACCTGAAGGTCCGCCGGGAAGACCAGGTGCAGGCCGACCGATCCTACGCCATCGTCGACGAAGTCGACTCCGTCCTCATCGACGAAGCGCGGACGCCACTCATCATCTCCGGCTCGACCCACCAGACCGCCGACAAATACTACCTCGCCGACCGGGTGGCGAAAAAGCTCAAGGGCGGCGAACACAACCTCGTCGAGGAACGCATCCTCGCCCTCATGAAGGAGCAGGGCCTCCAGCGGGAAGACGCCCGCATGCAGGCTGAGGAGGACTGGGACTACGTCTATTCGGAACGCGATCACTCGGCCAAACTGACCGAGCGCGGCATGCACCAGGCCCTCCGCCTCCTCGGCATGCAGGACATCTATTCCGGCGACAACCTCGACATGCCGCACTACATCGACAACGCCCTCCGGGCCAATTCGCTGTACAAGCTGGACCACCATTACATCATCCGGGACGGCGAAGTCCTCATCGTCGACGAATTCACCGGCCGCGTCATGGACGGCCGGCGCTGGTCGGACGGGCTCCACCAGGCGGTGGAGGCGAAGGAAGGGCTGTCCATCAAGGACGAGTCCCAGACCGTCGCCACCATCACCTACCAGAACTTTTTCCGCCTCTACGACCGCCTCG
>JAJQFC010000130.1 GCA_021201355.1 Planctomycetaceae bacterium
CCATCACCGCCGTCATTCCCTATTTCGGCTATGCCCGGCAGGACCGGAAACACGAAGGCCGGGTGCCGATCACCGCCAAGCTGGTCGCCAACCTCATCGCCGCCAGCGGCGTCAACCGCGTTCTCTGCCTGGACCTCCATGCCGCGCAGATCCAGGGCTTTTTCGACATCATGATGGATCATCTCCAGGCCCTCCCCGCCTTCATCGGCTATCTCAGGAAATTGAACCTGGAGAACCCGGTGGTGATGGCGCCGGACGTCGGGTCGATGAAGATGGCGGACAACTACACGAAACGCATCGGCTGCGGCGTCGCCGTCGTCCAGAAACGCCGCATTTCGGACGTCGTCGTCGAAACGGGCCACGTCATCGGCGACGTTCAGGACAAGGACGTCATCATCACGGACGACATGATAACCTCGGCCGGGTCCATGGCCGCCGCCATCAAGACCGCCCGCGAGCACGGCGCCCGCACCGTCAGGGCCATGGCCACCCACGGCCTGTTCGTTTCGAACGCGTTCGAGCGCCTTCTCGAGGCCGCGCCCACCGAGGTCATCGTCACCGACACCGTGCCGCCGCAGGAGGACGTCCCGCCGGAACTGAACCTCAAGGTCATTTCCGTGGCGTCGCTGATCGCCGAAGGCATATCGTATATTCACCGGAACAAGAGCATTTCGCTCCTGTTCGTGTAAAACGCCGTTCCATCGGACGGTGTACCGCTTTTTCCGGCGAACCGGGGTTCGGGTTCGGCATCGACCCGCCGGGGCGTCACTACCGAGGGCGGTCTGGGGAATGAGAAATTCCCGGCCGCCCGCCAGCACCAGAACAGGGAGATTACCGTGGCAACACTGAAAGTCGAAGCGCGCGAAGGCACCGGCAAGTACAAGGTCTTCGAACTCCGCAAGGCCGGCCGCCTTCCCGGCGTCATCTACGGGAAGGGCCTGAAGGAAAACGTCAACGTCTCGATGGATCTGAAGGAATTCCTCGCCGTGCTCCGCGGCGGCGAACGGCTTCTCGACCTCGATTTCGGCGACAAGAAGATGCACGTTCTCCTCAAGGCCGTCCAGCACGGCACCTACGATCACGAAATTCTCCACGCCGATTTCCGCGCCGTCTCCGACGACGAGGTGGTCGAAGTGGTTCTTGAAATCGAACTCAAGGGCGAAGAGGACGCCCCCGGCGTCAAGGTCGGCGGCATGCTTGAGCAGAACCTTCACCAGGTCAGCGCCCGCTGCAAGCCGAAGGATCTGCCGGAACGGGTCGTCGTCGACGTCAGCGGCATGAAGCTTGGCGACATCCTCTACGTCGCCGACCTGCCGAAGCTTTCCGGCCTCGAATACGTCGGCCACGGCAACCTGGCCGTCGTCAGCTGCCACGCGCCGAAGGGCGAGGACATCGAAGTCCCGCAGGACGGTGACGCCCCGACCGCTCCGGAAGTCATCGGCGAGAAGGAACGGGAAGAAAAGGCGTAATCGGCATGAAGGTCATCGTCGGTCTCGGCAATCCCGGGAAGGAGTACGAGTACACCCGTCACAACATCGGCTGGCTGGCTCTGGACGAATTCGCCCGGGAACATTCGGCCGGCCGCTTCCAGCCGGAAAAAACCTGCCTTATGGCGGAGTGCCGGGTGGGGGAGGAAAAGGTCTACCTCGTCAAGCCGATGACCTACATGAACCGTTCCGGGCAGGCGTTGTCGTCGTGGCTGGCCTGGATGGGAGAAGTCCGGGACGCGGTCCGGGCGGAAGTGACGGCGCCGGAACGCGATCCCGATACCCGGGGCGTGCATCCGTCCCGGCAGGACAAGGCGGACGACGCCGAATGCACCTGGCCGGGACTGGTGGTCGTCTCGGACGACGTCAACCTGCCGCTCGGCCGGATGCGGTTCCGCCCGGCCGGGTCGGCTGGCGGCCATAACGGCCTGACGGACGTGTCGAAGGCCCTCGGCGGCCACGGCTATCCCCGGCTCCGGCTCGGCATCAACCCGCCGCCGGAGCGGATGGACCGGGCCGATTACGTGACGTCCCGCTTCGCCAAGAGCGAGGCGCCGGTGGTGGAGAGGGTCACGTCCGCCGCCGCCCGGGCCCTCCGGGACTGGCTCCGCTACGGCGTCGACGCGGTGCGGAACCGGTACAACGGCCTCGACCTGTCGGGCGGGCCGTAGGCGACGCGGCCGCGCCGGGCGTTGCGGAACGGTTCAAAATACATGTAACCACTTGGAAAACGATACAGACATCTTTATTGGAGGAAATCGCGTGACAAGATTGTATGAAGCGATGTTTATTGTGGACAGCGCCAAGGCGAAGGAAGACTATGCCAAGATGGAAGGCGAATGCCTTGGCTGCCTCACCCGCCACGGCGCCGAAATCGTCAAGTCGGAAAAGTGGGACGACCGGCGTTTTACCTACGAAATCAAGAAGGTCCGCCGGGGAACCTACATTCTCGTGCACTTCAATTCCGATCCGGCCAACATCGGCAAGATGGAACGGCAGTGCCACCTGAATGAAAACGTCCTCCGCGTCCTCATCCTCGCGGACGAGGACGGCGTCGACGCCCCGACCTACGGCGCCCGCGAGAAGGAAGCCGACGCGCCGGCGGAAGTTTCGGAATAGGGACGTTCCGCGAGGGGAAACCGTCTGTTTTCCGAAGCGGCATCCGGCGCGAGCGACCCGGCGGCCAGACCCGTTCCGACGGGAGTGACCGGAGCCGGGCGGCGACAGGCCGGTCGGAATGTCCGACGGCGACGCCCAAAGAAGTACTCATACATTACACAACGCAAGGAGAGCAAAGGTGGCAGGATTCAACCGGGTTATCCTTATCGGCAACCTCACCCGCGATCCCGAGCTTCGCTATACACCGCAAGGGACGGCCGTGGCCGATCTCCGTTTGGCCGTGACCACCGTGCGCGGCCGCAGCGGCAGTGAACGCAAGGAAGAAACGCTGTTCATCGACTGCACCGTCTGGGACCGCCAGGCCGAGGCCTGCAGCGAATACCTCTCGAAAGGCCGGCCGGTCCTAGTGGAAGGCCGTCTTATCGAGGATCAGTGGCAGGACAAGGAAACCGGCGAACGCCGGAGCCGCGTCAAGGTCTATGTCCAGAACATCCAGTTCCTCGGCAGCCGGGACGGCGGCCAGAGCGGCCGGTTCGAAAGCGGTTCGAGCGGCCGGTTCGACAGCGGCATGAGCGGCCGCTACGAAGACAGCAGCCCGCGCCGGTCGGGCCGGTCGGAAGCGCCGCGTCCGCCGAAACAGGGCGCCACCGACGTCTTCGACCAGGACAGCGGGTCGGGGCAGGCGCCTTCCGGCGACGACATTCCGTTCTAAATACGGCGCCGGTCGCCCTCTCTTCCGGTCGGCGAAACGCTCGCCAGGTACTGGAGGGAGCGCCTCGCCGGGACCGGGAGACAGTCCCTTACATGGACAACGGATTTTAATCCAATACTTTTTCGAATGGGAGAATGACAGTGAGTTCCGATTACGGCAAGGACAAGCAGGATTTCCATCTCGGCGGCGGCCGCTGCCGGTACTGCGCGAAGAACGCCCCGCAGGTGGATTACAAGGACATCAACACGCTCCAGAAATTCATGAGCCCGCAGGGCAAGCTGTTCGACCGGAAGCGCCTCGGCAACTGCGCCAAGCACCAGCGGGCGGTGTCTAACGCGGTCAAGCGCGCGCGTTTTCTCGGATTGCTCCGCTACAGCGGCAAGCAATAGCCGGGGTACGGGTACCCCGGGATACGGCGGCATTGTGAGTGGTCGGAGCGCCACCCGCGGTACAGCGGCGTTCTGGCGCCGCCGGACCAACTCCCCGGGCGCGCGGTGAACATTATACAAACATGAAATCATTCTGGAGGCTTAAAAAACAATGGCCATGAAATTATTGTTGCAAGAGGACGTCAAGGACCTTGGTCTGGCCGGAGACGTCGTCTCGGTCGCCAACGGCTACGGCCGGAATTACCTGCTTCCCCGGAAGCTGGCGGTGGAAGTCACCCCGGCGAACCTGAAGCAGATCGAATCGATGAAGAAAATGCGGGTCGCCCGCGAACTCGAACGGGTCAAGGATTTCCGCACCCTGGCGGAACGCATCGCCGCCATCGACATCACGGTCAAGGAACGCGTCGGCGACAACGACACCCTCTACGGTTCGGTCGGCCCGAAGCAGCTCGTCGACGCCCTGGCGGCGGAAGGCGTGAGCCTCGAACTCGACATGATTCGCCTCGAAGAGCCTATCAAGACCCTCGGCGTCCACCGGGTCCGGGTGCGGCTTCACCCCGAAGTCGAAACGGAACTCAAGGTCTGGGTGGTCGGCCTGGACCAGAACGGTCCGGTCGAATAACCGGCCCCGCCTACCCGTATGCCAACCCTGAAACGCTTCCGGTCGCCGGAAGCGTTTTTTTCCCGTGTCCACCCGAGCATCCGCCAAAAGTGTGGTCGCGGCCGGAAATTTCACCCTGCACAGCGCCACCATGACGGCAGTCGGGCCGGTCCGGGTCCGGATCCGGATCAGGGT
>JAJQFC010000211.1 GCA_021201355.1 Planctomycetaceae bacterium
GACTGGCAGAAGTCGGTGGGCTCGCGGAAACGGCCGTCGCCACGGAAACCGGTGAGCGCGTCTCCGGACAAGCCGCTTCGGCCGCTCAGGCCGTTACGACCGACGCGGAAGGTGGCGGCGGAACCGGTCGACATGCCCGTCGCCAAGGCGAAAGCCATTATCGCCAAACCGGTAAAGGTGATTGCCCACCCGCTGGCCGCGAAGCCGGTTTTAGCGCGGGCGGTGCCGGTCGGGAAAAAGGCAACCGGTTCAGGAAAACGCACTGCCGCCGGCGCCAAGCGCGTGGCCGGGGGCGGAAAACGCGGCGCGGCCGGAGAGCGCCCGGTTCGGGGCGGGAAGCGGACGGACGGTGCGGATAAACGGTCCGCCGGGGCTGTCGTGGACAAAGGGACTGGCGGCTACGCGGCTGGCGGACGGTCTTCCCGCGGCAGCGGACGACGCGGCGACGACGAACAACGGCCGGGTCGCGGCGGCGGCCGGACGGCGGCATTTGATAAACCGGTTTCAGGAAGAGGCCGGACCGGCGGCGGCAGGGATGGCGGTCGCGGCGCGGCGCGGTTCGACGACGAGTCGCCGCGGTCCTTCCGGAGCGGTGCGCGGTCGAAGGATTCCGGCCGCGATTCCGGCAGCCGGGGCAAGCGGTCAAACGATGCGGAGAAGGATTTCGGCAACAGGAAAGAACGGGCCCGGCCGGGCGCATCCCGGAGTCTGGCCGACTCTCCGCGAGGAAAACGGTCCGGGCCGGGTGCCGGTCGGGGAGAGCGTGCGGAACCACGGTCCGGCGGACCAGGCCGTCAATACGGCGGCGGTTCGGCCAGGAGCGGCGGACGCGATGCCGGATCGAACCGGGGCGATTCCCGTACCGAACGGCCGGGCCGGAGCGGGACGCGGTCGTCTTCCGGGTCGTCGTCCGGCGGCGGCGGAACGCGTCATCCCCTGGGCGGCGGGCCTCGCGGCGGAACGCGGTCGGGGACGCCGAAAAGCGGTCCCGGCGGGAAGCGGAACCGGAAATAGGTCCGCCCCGCCCTGACGCGGCGTCCGGCGATGGAGCGTGTATCGCCTTCCACAGGTTTTGCCAGGCTTAGGCAGGAGTTAGGAATTTCATGGAAAACGTTGATATTCGTCCGTTGTGGCTGATGCAGGCGCCGGACCATTCCGGCATGTCCGTCGCCAACCGGAACCTCGCGGCCGGGATGCTCCGGAACGATTGCCACCCGGAAATCTTTGCGGTGGAGGACGGGGAAAATTCCCACGATTTCGAAATGCTCGGCTGCCCGGTCCGGGTGTTCCCGCATTTCGGCGGGGCATTCTTCGGCGGCGCCGCCGTCCGCGAGGCGGAAGCGCTCGGGATCACCCTTGTCCATGCCCTCTCGGCTGACGTTGTTCCCCGGGCCGAACGGGTGGCGGCGAAGCTCCGCGTACCGCTTGTCGTCACGGCCAACCGGCTGGACGAAACGGAAATACGCGGTCTCGCCCGGTTCTCGGGACAAGGCATTGTCGCCGTCTCCCGGGCCATCAAGGAACGCATCGTCAACCTGGCCGGCATCGGCCAGGACCGCATCAGGGTAATCCATAACGGCCTCGACCTCACCCGCATGCCCAAGCCGTCGTTCACCGAAAGCGATGCGCCGGCGGCCTGGCGCTGCCCGGTCATCGGCACCCTCGGCCGCCTGTCCCAAAAGAAGGGCCAGCGGGTCTTTCTCCAGGCGGTGAAGATTCTCCTTGAACGCGGTCTCGACGCCGAATTCGTCATCCTCGGGGACGGTCCCGACCGGTCCGCCCTCCGGGTTCTCGCGGACGAACTGAATGTAACGAAACGGGTCACCTTTACTCCGCATACCGTGTCCGGACAACTCGGGCAACTCGACATCCTGGTCGAACCGTCCCTGCAGGAAGGGCTCGGCATGTCCGTCATGCAGGCGATGGCGACGGGGGTTCCTGTCGTGGCGACCGGCGTCGGCGGCCTGTACGACCTTATCGAGGACGGCGTGACCGGCGTCATGGTGCCGGCTGCCGATCCGGCGGCGCTGGCGGAAGCTATCTGGTCCCTTCTTAAAAACCCCTCGGAACGGCGGGAAATGGCCAAACAGGCGCGGAAAATGATCGAACAGGAATTTTCCGCCGACCTGGTGTCGAAAACCCTTCTCGATTATTACCGCGAATGCTGCGACGCCTTTCCCGGTCGTGGCCGGTAGCCGCCGGAACCGGAGAGGATACCGTATGGGCCGTTTCGTCCGACTCGTGTTCCTTGTCGCCGCGTTCGGAGCCGCCGCGTTCGCGGACCGGACAACGGCCGGTGAACCGGACTGGTCGCCCCTCGCCGTCATCCGCATCGGCAACATCGACGCCCTCGACGCCGAGGACGGCGACCTCGCCCTCTTCATTAAAAGTATCCGGAACGACGGGCGCTTTATACCGCCGGTCCGCACCCTCATCGGTCCGGAAATCCGCAATCCCACCTTTTTCGGCCTGACCTTCGAAACCTGGCTCGAAGGCGTCCTCATGGTGCCCCGCGAACCCGGTAACCCGCAAGGGGTCTGGTTGTTTCCGGTCGACAGCCGGGACGAATACATGTCGCAACTCTCCAGTCTCGGCATATCCGAATACGAAGGCATGGACGGCGTCACCATCCTCCGGGAAATCGACGCCGACGGCAATGTCCGCACCTGGTATATGGAATGGCTCCCGGGAAACATTGCCGTCTTCGGCCGCCACCGCCGTTCCGTCGAGGCGGCGCGGGCGCTTTACGCCGAAAACAGCGCCGCCCGGGGCCTTCTCGCCGGGCCGGGCGGGCGGATTATCGAGGCCGACGTCACGGTCCGGCTCTACCCTCCCCGCCTTTCCACCTGGCAGGTGGACGAACCGGGCATGTACTGGTGGCGGGAAAAGGTCGACCTCATAACCCGGGATCTTCTCGACTACTGGCAGCCGGGTTCGGCCCGGACCCGGCTCATGTACGCCCTTGCCGATCGCCTCGCCCTGTGGCCGCGCAGCATGAAACAGATGGATCTCGCCATGTGGTTCGAACCGGACGGCGTCGAGTGGCGCCTGTCCGTGAACGGCGACTGGCGGCCGGCGGCGGCGGGGCAGCTGGAAACAATCCGCGCCCTCCCGGAACGGACGGCCATGGCGTATGCGGTGCTGGTCACCGTGCCGTCGCTGGCGGTGATGGGCGATTTCGCCGGCGACTTCCTTCTTGCCGCCGCCGGCGGCGTTGTCACCCAGGAGGCGCGGACGATGGTGTTGGAACTGTTCGCCGCAGTCCTCGCCGGCGGGCCGACCGAAATAACGGCCGCCTGGATTGCGCCGCCCGTGAACCGCCCGGAACTGGGCGGAGCCCGGATGGCGATTATCGACATGGACCGGCCGGAAATGGTCGGACCGTTTTGGCGGAACCTTCTCGCGGCGGTGCAGCCGGGAACACCCGTTAGCCTTGTCCTGTCGCAAATCGGGTTGGAACTGCTGGTCGTCCCGGAAACGCACGGTCCCGGCACGGCCGTGGTCGAGGCCTACCCGTTCGGCGGCGTTCAACGGGGCGACGGGCCGCTCCACAGCGCCCTCTACGTCAGCCGGATGGCCGGTTCCCGGCTGGTCGTGGTCGGCGGCGGCCGGCCGGGGGACGACGACGCGGTCCGGCGGGTGGCGGAGTACCGAATCGCCCTGGCGGACGAGGCGGCGGCGAACGACACGGACGGCACGGCCGACGTCAGGAGCGTCCTGACCCGGATGGGGCCGCAGGGCGCGGCGTTTCTCGGGCTGTTCGCACCGGTCCGGTTTTTGCAACTGGCCCTGGTGGAGACGGGAGACTGGCGGCCGCGTTCGCCCGATCAACACGAACCGGAATCAAGCCAGTTGGCCCGGGAAATGCTCGAATACGGCACGGCGCGGGCCTGGTCGGTCGTCGGGGAGAATTCGCCCGGGAATTGGCGCTTTCACGGAGAGATAACCTGGTCAAGCCTGGCGCGGCTGTCGGCGGCGCTCGGAATAACGGAGTCCATCGGCATGGATGCGCCGTAGGGCCGGACGCTTTTGGTTTCCCCTGGCTGGTTCATGGTCGCCGTCCGGGAGCGCTGACCGGCTCTCGGCCTGTTTCAGTTATGATGTTCGGAAAAACCTCCTGGAGATTACCCGTGTTCGAAACCCTCGTCCTCGCCAGTAACAATGCCAAAAAAACCGCCGAACTGCTGGCCATTCTCCAACCGCTTGGAATTAATCTCCGGACGCTTCGGGATTATCCCGCACTGCCGGTCCCGGACGAAACCGGAACCACCCTCCAGGACAACGCCGTCATCAAGGCGGAAGCGGCCCGCGACGGGACCGGCCTTCCGTCCCTTGCCGACGATACCGGCCTTCTTGTCGACGCCCTCGCCGGCGAACCGGGCGTTCGTTCGGCCCGCTACGCCGGCGACGACGCCGACGACGACGCGGTCGAAGATCTGCGCGGCGCGGCGGATGACGT
>JAJQFC010000312.1:0-2174 GCA_021201355.1 Planctomycetaceae bacterium
CTGACCCTGTCGACGCCGGAGCGGGACTGTCCGCCGGCGCCCGGCCGCTTCGGCGCCGGCGACGCGCTTCTCGGACCCGCCTTCGGGCAGAACGGCGATGGTCCGGCCGCCACCGGCCCGGCCGCCGTCGGCGTGGTCGACTGGTCCCGGATGTTTCCGTCCGCCCTGGCGGCCGACGGCTTCGACGCCGTCATCGGCAACCCGCCCTACGAGGTGCTGACGAACTTCGCGCGCCATCCGGAACGCCGCGAATTGGCGGAAGCGCTGCGACACAGCGGGTATTACCACGACGCCCTCGGCCGACAGATAAACCTTTACCGCTGCTTTATCGAACGTTCCCTCCAGGTGCTCGCTCCCGGCGGCATCCTGGCCTTTGTCGTGCCGATGTCCCTGGCCCGCGACCGGGCGGCGGCACCGATACGGGAACGGCTGCTCCGCCGCGAAGGGGCGGGAGAATGGACGTTCTTTTCCGAACGGGACCGGCTGTTTCCCGGCGTTACGCAATCGCTCTGCATCTTCAGCGCCACCCGGTCGGCCGGACCGGTGGCGGAGGTCACGCTCATCACTGACGGCGTGCCGCATTCCCTGCCGGCGGCCAGCCTGGACGACGAATTCCGGCTCCCGGCCCTGGACAGCGACGGCATCCGCCTCTACCGCTGGCTCCACGACCATTGTCCCGGCCGTATCGGCGACGTCGCCGACATGCGGGTCGGCGAGGTCGACCAGACCGTATACCGGGAGTGCATGGCCGACGACGACACCGGCTGCTTTCTCGCCCGGGGCTGCCACCTCCGTCCGTTTGTCCTCGACGTGTCCGGCGGCGGCGAACAACGGTATCTCCGTCTTGACCGTTTCCTCGCCATGAAGGGGGCAACGGGACCGGCCTGCCGCGACCGCGCCGCCCGACCGCGAGTGGTGCAACTGGGAATCAGGAACCTCCAGTCGCGGCCGCGTCTCGTCGCCGCGATTGCCCCGCCCGGCGTCTACCTTGGAAACAGCCTGAACGTGTATTTCCCAAAAGAAAACGTGGACAGCCGATTCCTCGCCGGCATGCTGAATTCCCGCCTCCTCGACTGGCTGTTCTCCGCCACCTCCGGGAATAACAATATCAACCTTTACGAAATCGCCCGGCTTCCCTTCCCTGCACGGTGCGCGCGAGACCGGGCGGCGGCGGTGGCGGAGGCGTACGACCGCTGCGTCGCCGCCGCGCTGTCCGGCGAAGGCGTCGATACGGTCAGGCGCGAACTCGATGCCGCCGTCGCGGCGTGTTACGGAATCCCGGAGGAGATGGCCGTGCCGACGTCGTGGTAATGGCGGAACCTTCAGCCTGTCCAGCCGCACACCCTGGCGATGTCGGTTCGGCCCGGTGACCGGATGGCGCTGTCCGAACGTATATCCGAAATCCTGGGAGAATGACCGAGTCGGCTCCGTCATAACGGGGAAGGAAGCGCCGGCCGCGTCGCAATCTTCTATACAGGTACGCGGTGGCGCGAGGTGCCGAGGCGGGAATTACGGGAAGTATTGTGTCGTCTGATTCGGCGCGCTTCCGAAAGTGCACGGTTATCCCGGGAGAAAGGGCCTTCGTGACGCCGTTCGGCGCCGTAAACAAGTCCAGGCGGACGACCACCTCTCAGGCCATACTGCCCCGCGTCCATCCCGTCAAAAGCGGCAGAGGAATTTCGGCTCGTGCCGAAGATAGTCGCTCGCCGCCATGACGTATCGCGTCCCGCCGATAACCGTGTCCGCTCCCGGGTATTCGTCGTCGGTCAGTGCATGGGCGTGTCCGAAGACGCAGATGTCGATGCCGTAGGCGCCGATGATGTCGGTCAGGCGGGTCGGCACGCCGTCGCCGCCAAGGGGCGGGTAGTGCGTCATGGCGACGCGGATCGAGGCGTCCTTCGGGAGTGAGGCAAGGCTCATGTGGAGCCGGCCGATTTCCCGCTCGCGGATTTTCTCGTCGTCCTCGTTCCGGACGACCCTGACGGCGTCGCGCTTTTCCTCGGCCACGTCCGCGTTGTCCCGGTTGGAGACGAACTGCCACCAGATGCCGGGAAAGTCCCACAGGCGGCTGCCGCCGACGGCGACCGGACCGACTTTCACGCTGTTATTCTGGACAAACAGCGTGTGTTCGAGGCCGAGCTTTTGCATTTTGGCAAGGCTTTCCCACCAGTAAT
>JAJQFC010000312.1:2184-4409 GCA_021201355.1 Planctomycetaceae bacterium
CCAGTAATCGTGGTTGCCCCGAAGAAGAACCTTCGTGCCCGGAAGTGCGTCCAGCCATGCCAAATCCACCCGCGCCTCGTTCAGCCGGGTGGCCCAACTGATATCGCCCGGCACCAGGACGATGTCGTCCGCCGTCACCACGCGTTCCCAGTGGGCTTTCAGCAACTCCGTATGGTTGTCCCATCGGGGACCGAAGACGGCCATTGGTTTGTCGCCGGTGAGGGAAAGGTGCGGGTCGGAAAGGGCGAAGAGGCTGGGCAATTGATACTCCGTCGGACGGTCGGGTGGATGCGGGAAATAAAATCGCCCCGGACTGATTGGTCGGGGGCGATTTCAAATGCGGTAATGAATAGATGTCTTCAGAACGACACAGACAAGGTAATACATATTGTCCAGTCGCGTTCGGTATGCCTCGGCGAAAAAGGCCGCCTTACGGCAATTATTCGCTGTCCTTGAAGGACAGGTCCATTTCGGTCAGCTTCTTCTTGATTTCGGTCAGGGACACGCGGCCGAAATTACGGGCGCCGGCCAGTTCGGCCTCGGATTTGGAGACGAGTTCGCCGATGGTGGCGATACCCATCGTTTCCATGCATTTCCGCGACCGCACGCCGAGTTCCAGTTCGTCGATGGACTTGTTGAGGATTTCGGCGCTGGCGTTCCGGCGCTGGCGCTCCATGACCTGGCGGGTGGCGGCGTCTTCCCGCATCATGCCGAGGCGGAGGCCTTTGGCGGCGAGCATTTCCTTGATTTCCCTGAGGCTCGTCTCGCCGAAGTTCTTGTAGGCGAGCATCTCGGATTCGGTGCGTTTGATAAGGTCGCCGAGGCACATGATGTTCATGCTGGACAGGCAGTTCCGGCTCCGGACCGACAGTTCGAAATCCGACACCGGCACCCGGAGGATGGCTTCCATCCGTTCCGACTGCTTGGTCTCTTCCGGCGAATAGTACATGTTCGCCGCCGCTTCGGCGTTTGTGAGGAACAGTTTGGCGCGGCGGTTCTGCGGGGCGATTTTCAGGGCCCGGCGGCAGCAGGCCACCGCCTTCTCGTAGCTTTCCTCGTCTTCGTAGAGGAGGGCGAGGTTCAGGCAGGCGTTGACGTAGACCCGGTTTGATTCGGGACCGATACGGCTGTAGGAGTCCTTTGCCAACCCGTCGAGGCCGCGAAGGTCGGCGAGGTAGGCGGCGCGGAACAGGCACTCCGCATAGTTCGGGTTGATGTCGATGGAGCGGCGGTAGTGGTCGAGCGCTTCCTGGTAGCGGCCGGAGTCCTCAAGGACGCGGCCGGTGAAGAAGTCGAGTTCGGCCTTGTCCGAATACTGTTTCCGCTGGCTCTCGGCCATGGCCATGGCTTCGTCGAGGCGGCCGAGACGGCGCAGGGTGTCGATCGGCTTCAACGCGAAGGGCGCGACGGTCGGGGCGCCCTGGGCCGCTTTCTGGAACGATTTCAGCGCTTCCTCGTTCTTGTTTTCCCGTTCCTTCGCGAGGCCGATGACCATGGCGCCGAACGGGTGGTTCGGAATTTTTTCGGCATGGACAAGGGCGTTCGCCAGGTCGCCGATGGCGAGATAGGCGGCGGCGGTCCTGACCTCGGCGTCCGGTTTCGACGCGAGGGAGGGGAGGAGGTTTTCGATGTCGGTCTTGCCGTCCTCCTGGCGTCCGGCGATGATGTCGAGATAAAAGAGCGCCTCCAAATCGAGGTTGTCGGCGAGGAGAATATCCGCGGCGGTGGATTCTTGGGTTGCGGCTGTCATTGGTGTTTGCTGCCTCCGTTACGTGACTGATAAATACTTTCGATCAAGCAATCCCACAGTATACAAATTCCCGGCCTGATTCGGCAAGCCTTTTCTCCGGCCGGCGGTGAAAATCGCCCGAAGCCGTCCGCGTTACCGGGCAACCGGGAACGGCGTCGCACCGTTTTTTCCCATACCAGTTCGGTGACGCGAAGCGACCGGGCAGCGGGACCGACCGTCGCCGGGCCTCCGCGTTTTCAGCGTTCATTCGGAGAAAACGGAATGCGCCTCCTCGTCCGCGCCGGGTTTACTGCGGTCGGCCGGGTCGTTCCGGGCGATCAGGCTGTTCACATATATGTCGTCTCCCACCCGCCGCCATTCTCGCACCGTTAGGCGGGTGGCGTCGGCCATTCGCGTTATCCCGTGTCCCGCCACCGGTCCCGGCGCTTCGCGGCCGCCGCCGATTTTCGGCGCGATAAACGTGTCGAGTTCGTCG
>JAJQFC010000132.1 GCA_021201355.1 Planctomycetaceae bacterium
GTTGTGGCGCTCGGCAAGGACCGCCGCGAAAGTTCCGTCACCATCATCGGCGCCGTCTCCCCGGCCGGCGGCGACCTTTCGGAACCGGTCACCCAGGCGACGCTCCGCGTGACCAAGGTGTTCTGGGGCCTTGACGACCAGTTGGCGTTCCAGCGTCACTTCCCGGCCATCAACTGGCTGACCAGTTACTCCCTCTACCTCGACGTCACCGATCCGTGGTATGACGAAAACATCAACCAGAAATGGTCCACCTACCGCAAACGGGCCATGATTATCCTGAAAAAGGAAGCCGACCTTCAGGAATTGGTGCGTCTCGTCGGTATGGACTCCCTGAACGCCAACGACCGCCTCCTCATGGAAGTGGCCCGGATGATTCGTGAAGACTTCCTGAACCAGAGCGCCTTCGACGACATCGACACCTTCACGTCCCTGAAGAAACAGGCCCTCATGCTCGAGGTCATCCTCCACTTCTACGACGTGACGACGAAAAAGTTGGAAGAGGGCTATGAACTGTCGTCCATGCTCGATCTGCCGGTGAACGAGGATATTTCCCGGTCGAAACTCTTGTCGGAACAAGACTTGGACAGCCGTTTCGCCGAACTCCGGGACAAGGTGTCCAAAGCTCTCGACGAAGCCGCCACCAAGGCGCAGTAACCGGGTGCCCACCCGGATCTGTCCGGTATGGCCGGTACAGGCCGGACCATTGGATTGGACCGGACGGGATTGTACCGGACAAGTGGGTGCCGTAACGGGATGGTACCGGACGGGAGGGTACCGGACCGATTGCACCGGAACCGGATTGGGTGCGGTCAAGCCAGTGCGGCCACGTGTTTTTGTCGTAGTGGCGTTATTATGAGGTGGCCGGCCGATTGGCCTGTAGTTGACCATTAACGAGAATTTGAAGAGCCAAGAATATACTTACGGAAGCGGGAAAACCCCCTAAGCGGAGTACAGATATGTCCACAGTTGCAGCCAAGGAATTCCGTACCATCCAGAACATTGTCGGGCCGCTTGTGTTCGTCACCGGCGTTGAAGGCATCGGCTACGGAGAGATCGCCGAAATCCTCCTCCCAGACGGCAATGTCCGCCGGGGCAAGGTCTTGGAAACGCAGGAGGACAGGGCGCTCATCCAGGTGTTCGAAGGCACCAGCAACCTCGACCCCGGCTCCGCCCGCATCCGCTTCACCGCCAAGGGCCAGGAAATCGGCCTGTCCCCGGACATGGTCGGCCGCGTCTTCGACGGCTTCGGCCGCCTTACGGACGGCGGACCGTCCATCATCCCGGAAAAGTTCGCGAACATCAACGGCGTGCCGATGAACCCGTACGCCCGGGACTTCCCGAACGAATTCATCCAGACCGGCATCTCCACCATCGACGTCCTGAACCCCCTTGTCCGTGGCCAGAAGCTTCCGGTGTTCTCCGGCTCCGGCATGCCCCACAACCGCCTCGCCGCCCAGATCGCCCGCCAGGCTGCGGTGAAAAAGTCCGGCGAGAAGTTCGGCGTCGTCTTCGCCGCCATGGGCATCACCTTTGAAGAATCCAACTTCTTCATCGAAGACTTCAAACGGACCGGCGCGCTTGAGCGTTCCGTCATGTTCATCAACCTCGCCGACGACCCGGCGATCGAACGTATCTCCATCCCCCGTCTCGCCCTGACGACGGCGGAATACCTCGCCTACGAACTCGGCATGCACATTCTCGTCATCCTCACCGACATGACGAACTACTGCGAGGCGCTCCGGGAAATCTCCGCCGCCCGCAAGGAAGTGCCGAGCCGGCGCGGCTACCCCGGCTATCTTTATACCGACCTGGCGACCATCTACGAACGCGCCGGCCGGTTGAAGGGGAAGGACGGGTCCATCACCCAGATTCCCATTCTCACCATGCCGGAAGACGACAAGACCCACCCGGTCCCGGACCTGACCGGCTATATCACGGAAGGCCAGATCATCCTTGGCCGTTCGTTCCACGCCGAAGGTATTTATCCGCCGGTCGACGTGCTGCCGAGCCTGTCCCGTTTGAAAGACAAGGGTATCGGCGAAGGCAAGACCCGGGCCGACCACGCCGGCGTCATGAACCAGCTCTACGCCGCCTATGCCCGGGGCAAGAACAGCCAGGAACTGGCCATCGTTCTTGGTGAATCGGCCCTGACCCCCCTCGACCTCAGGTATATGGAATTCGCCCGCCGGTTCGAGGCCCAGTTCATCACCCAGGCCGACAACGAAAACCGTGAAATCGAGGACAACCTCGACCTTGGCTGGCGCCTCCTCGGCGTTCTGCCGAGGGCGGAACTGAAACGTATCCGTCCGGAGTTTGTCGATAAGTACTATGTCGAAGCCACTGACCTCCCATAGCAGTCTGAGGAGCGGGAACAGTCCTCAACCGGGAACGTCAGACGAAAGGTTTTCTGTATGAAGATCCGAGTAAACCCGACCCGCATGCAGCTTCTCCGCCTGAAAAAGCGGCTGGTCATGTCGCGGCGCGGCCACAAGCTCCTCAAGGACAAGATGGAGGGGCTGGTGCAGGCGTTTATGGAGCTGGTCGGCGAATATGCCAGCCTCCGCGACGAGATCGACCGGGAGGTGCCGCGCACGTTGTCCCTGTTCATGCTGGCATCGGGTATCTCCGGCGAAGAGGCGGTAACGGCCGCTTTGGAAGAGACGGACACAAGGCTCGAAGTTGAAATTGAGCGGAAGTCCGTGATGAGCGTCGGCTACCCGGAGGTGGAGCTGAAGGGCTTTGAACTGCGCCCGTCCTACAGCACATTGGCGACGACCACCGACTTCGACATGGCGAGCGCCAGCATGCGGGACATTTTCCCGCGCCTTCTCGAACTGGCGTCGAAGGAGGAAGCTGTTGTCCGGATGGCGGACGAGATTGAAAAGACCCGTCGCCGCGTGAATGCCCTCGAATACGTGATGATCCCGTCCCTGTCGTCGACCATCAAGGAAATCTCGGCCAAACTGGAAGAGAATGAACGGTCGAGCCGCGCCCGGTTGATGAAGGTCAAGGATATGATAATGTAAAGCGCCGAGTGAAGGAAGTCACAAGGCGAATAACTTATGCCGCTCCGCGTTTATTCGCGGAGCGGCTTTTTTCTTACTGGTGACACTTTTGAATTTCGGATAGTACACCTATATGTTGCTTACTACTATTGAAGAGTGTACAATGGTGATTATAGGAGACAATCATATGGACGCAGTATCAGATACAATACTTAAAGCCAATTTTGATGAGGCTCTTAACTCAATCTGTCAAGACCATATGCCGGTGATAGTAACTCGCCAGGATAATGACCCGGTGGTCCTTATTTCCCTGGAAGACTATAATCAGATGTTGGAATCACTACACCTGCTTGGCAACCCAGCCAACGCCGAACATCTGCGCGCGTCGATTGCTGATGCTAACGCCGGTAAAACTATCCGAGTCAGTCTGGACTCATTGTGAATCTTTCTTTCACAGCAGCAGCCATGGCGGATTACCGCTACTGGAAAACCAACCAGCCAGGCAAGGCCGCAAAAATTAAAGCTTTGCTCGAGAACATTCTCGATACTCCCTTTACCGGAATTGGCAAGCCGGAACCACTGATGTTCGAATTTCATGGATATTGGTCGCGGAGGATTGATAGAGAACACCGGCTTGTGTACAAGGTCGAGGGCGATACGGTGGTTGTGGTAGCTTGTCGGTATCACTACGGAAAATAACGCGGGGTTAATGCGCTATCCTATTTTAGGGCTGCCGGGACGACGTCCGGCAGCCCTTCTATTTTTTTGGGCGTTGGCTGATTTACTTGGTATACCCTAGTAGCGGCAGCTTGCGGCGGCGGTGCAGTTCTTCCGGCGGGCGGCGTTTGGTGCCGAGCATGCCGATAAGGATGTCGACCATGCCGTTCAGGGCGTTGGCCTGTTCCGCCAGTTCCCGTGACGCGGCCGCCACCTCTTCCGATGTCGCCGAGGTGTTTTGGGTGATCTTGTCCATTTCGGCCATGGTCCGGTTGACCTGCTCCACGCCCTGGGCGGTTTCGTTGGTGGCGGAGGCGATTTCGTTGATGAGGGTCGACACCGACTGCGATCCGGTTTCAATGTCTGTGAAACCGTTCTTGACCTGATTCGCCAATTCGGTGCCGTGACGAATCCGTTCAATCGTCGTTTGGATAAGTTCCGTCGTGTCCCGGGCCGCCTGGGCCGAACGGCCGGCCAAGCCCCGGACCTCGTCCGCGACGACGGCGAAGCCTTTGCCGGCCTCGCCGGCCCGGGCCGCCTCCACCGCCGCGTTCAGGGCGAGGAGGTTGGTCTGGAAGGCGATGTCCTCGATAGTCTTGATGATCCGGCCGATCTGGTCGGCGGA
>JAJQFC010000341.1 GCA_021201355.1 Planctomycetaceae bacterium
GTCTATCCGGGTGAGGCCGGGGGCGAGTTCCGTCGTGACGACGTCGGGAGCGGGAGCGTTTTCCATAAAGTGCGCCTTACCAAATTTGCTGTTTGACAAAAGATTCGACATTCCCCCTAATTACGAACGGGACAACCGTCGTCATAAAACCGGCCGGGGAAGACCGACCGATTATGCATTTTCCGTGAACCAAGACAAGCCCGGACAAAGGACGCGCATCATGGAACTTTCCACCATTCAGTGGCTTATCCTCCACTTTACCGCCTTCATGTACGGGTTCAATAAGACCGGCATCGTCGGCAGCGCCATTATCTGCACGCCGCTTATGCTCCTGTACTTCTCACCCGGCGTCACCCTCGGGATCGTCCTGCCGCTCCTCGTCATCGCCGATATCATTACAATATATTTACTGCGGCAGAACGCCCAGTGGAAGCACATCCTGAAGGCCATGCCCTGGGCCATTCTCGGGATCGTCCTCGGCTGGCTCATCGCCCGCTACACCGTCGGCATGGGCGCGGGCGGCGACAACGCCCTGAAGAAAATCATCGCCGCCACCCTCGTCTTTCTCGTCCTCTTCGGCTATTTCCTTCGCCTCCGGCCGAACCTCGTCCGGAACGCCGGAGCCGACGGCAGCCTGGCGACCGGCACCGCGAAGACCTGGTTCGCCTGCGGCATGGGCACCCTCGGCGGCATCACCACCATGCTCGCGAACAACGGCGGCCCGGCCTGGGTCGTCTACCTCATGTCCCTGAACCTCGGCATCAAGGAATTCCTCGGGACGGCGGCCTGGTTGTTCTTTATCCAGAACCTGACGAAGGTGCCGTTCGGGTTCAACCTCGGGTTCATCACAATGGACACCCTCGTTACCAACCTCTACCTCCTCCCGACCCTGTTTGTCGGCATCGCCGTCGGCGGGCAGGCGATTAAGTATTTGTCGAAAAGGCTGTTTGATAATATTACGCAGATTCTCGCGCTGGCCGGTTCCCTGTACCTCCTGTTTACATAACGCCGCTATGCCGTAGAATGGCCCTTTCGCATTCGGTGAGGTTCACGGTTTTCCAGGAAGGTACGCATTCGAATGAAACAGGTTCATCTCGTCCGCCACGGCGAACCGGAGGCGGGATACACCCGCCGGTTTCTGGGACGAGTCAATCCCGGCCTCTCTCCGGAAGGGGTGCGGCAGGCGGAACGGATCGCCGGACACATCGCCGGCCTCGCTCCGGACCGCATCCTCACGAGTCCCCTCCGCCGCGCCGCCGATACCGCCGACATCATCGCCCGGGCCTGCCGGCTTCCGGCCGAACGGGACGATCGGCTTCTTGAAATCGACTTCGGCCAGCTTGAAGGGTTGACCTTCAAGGAGGCCTCCGGATTGTATCCGGGGATTACCGACAGTTGGCAGGCGCTGGCGGGGGATTTCAGTTTTCCCGGCGGGGAAAACTTCCGGGATTTCGACAACCGGGCCAAGGCCATGGCCGATTTCGTCACGGAGGCGCCGGAGAAAAACATCCTCCTCGTCGCCCACGGAGGCATTCTCCGGGGCGTCCTCTGCCACCTGCTGGCGGTGGAGGCGGACGGACCGCTCCGCTTCCGGCTCGCCTATGCGGCACCGACGACGGTCGTCGTGTACGACGACGCCGGGGCGGTTCTGACCGGGTTCAACCTCGGGCACCGGGTGACGGCGTTGTCGTAGTGGGGTATGCAGAATTCACACGTAAAAAAGACCGCCATTCCTTTCGGAAGTGGCGGTCTTTTCGTGGTCTGGCTGGAATGTATTTTCGCGGTCCTAAATTTTACCGACCAGGTCGAGGCCCGGCTTCAGCGTCTTCGCTCCCGGACGCCATTTGGCCGGGCAGACCTCGCCGTCATTCTGGGCGACGAACTGGCTCGCCTGAAGGCGGCGGAACAGTTCGTCCGCGTTCCGGCCGACACTGCCGGACGTCACCTCGTAGGCGACAATTTTCCCTTCCGGATTGACGATGAAGGTGCCGCGTTCGGCCATGCCGGAATCCTTGATGTAAACCTTGAAGCCCTTCGCCAGGACGTGGTTCGGGTCGCCGAGCATGGGGAACTTAATTTTTTTGATCGTGTCCGACGTGTCGTACCAGGCCTTGTGGGTGAAATGGGAATCGGTGGAAACGGAATAAATTTCGCAGTCCGCCGCCTTAAAGTCGTCGTACTTTTCAGCCAGATCCTCCAGCTCGGTCGGGCAGACGAAGGTGAAGTCGGCGGGGTAGAAGAAGAAGATGGCCCATTTGCCGAGGATATCGTCCTTGGTGACGGTCTTGAAATCGTTGTTGTGGAATGCCTGTACCGAAAAGTCGCGTATTTCCTTGTTAATCAGGGACATGGTGTACTCCTGCATCGAGACGCGCGCCGGATCGGGTTCCGGCGCGAACCGCATTTTCCCCTACCCGTCTCTCTCGGACTGACGTCCGGAATCCATCGTAGCGGCGCGGATGGACATTGTCAAGCCGCATATTTTATTGGTAAAACATTTATTCGCCGACGCTGCCGGCGGGCGGCCGAAAGTTCCGGCGGTGCCGGCCCGACCGCGCCATATGGGGAGACGCCCTGCCCCTTGGGGTCATGGGTAACGGGATGCCGGAAGCGGGTCATTCCGCCCGGGACACCGTCACCGTTTCGTCCGGCCCGCCTTCCCGAAGGATTTCCTCGACAGATTGTCGCAGGCCGTCGTTGAAGAGGTCGAGATCCTTCCGCGCCCGCGCCGCCAGCGGATTGCCGGTCTTTTCATAACACTCCAGCCGTTTTTCCAGGAAAACCCGGTTCCACAGCGGATTCGGCTCGAACTCCCTGACGATGACCGATTCCAGGTGTTCCGGCGTCAGGTTCAACGCGATATTGAAAAGGGTTTGCTTTCGGGACAGGTTGGCAAGGCTGAGATTGAAGCGGTCGCCAAGGGCCTTGAGGAGGCGCTCGCCGTAGCGGGCGTCCTGCTGCGCGGCGAGGAGGGCGATTTTCAGGCTGTTTTCCACGGTCAATCGCACTTCCCACGGGAGCGCCCGGAGGGAGGCGTACCCGCGCTCGAGTTCCGCCGTCACCGTCTCCCAGTCGCGGTGAAACACGGCGAGGCGGGCCCGGACAAAGGCGGCGGAGGCCGGCCACCAGTCCTCGAAACCGGGGATCTGGTCGAGGGCGGCGGCTTCGCCGTTCCAGGCCAGGCTTTCGGCCCGGGCCAGACGCTCGAGCCGGTGCGGCGGCCTCACCGGATTGAACGGGATCTGGAGGGCGGCGGCGTAGTTCCCCAACCGCCAGTGTTCCACCGCCTGAACCCGGTCGCGGAGACCGGCCGGGAAGTCGGCGGGGACGGTCGGGGTCATCCCTTCGATACTATAACATAGGGCGCGGGACATCGCCGTCATCTCCTCCACGGTTCCGGCCGGTTGCCACGGCGGCGTTCCCTGCCCGCGCCTGACCGCGCTCGCCCGAAGATCTTCCATGGAAAATCGGGTGACGCGGCCGACGGTTTTGGCATAGTCGTACTCGACCTTCATGAGGTCGTCCGTGTTGATGCCGAGATCCTTCGCCGCCACCACCTGGTCGATGAAGGCGTCGGTGGCGATGAACCGGGAGAGGAAGCCCTCAAGCCCGCTCATGGACCAGCCGATACGCATGGCGTCGACGAACGGCGCGGCGTTGAGGCGGCGGGACAGGGACGCCGGGTCCGGCCGGATTGGCTCCATCGAGGCGACGAAGACGAGGTCGGCCATCTGCGAATTCCAGCATTCGACATAGGGAAACACCGTCTTGAAGGTCGCGAGGATGCGGAAAACCGTCTCCGTGTCGACCTCGTACGCCTGGCACCAACTGACGAACAATCCGCCGGGATTCAGCCGCGACCGCACCTCTTCGTAAAATTCCCGGGTATACATGCTGGCTATGCCGGCGCGATACGGGTTCGAGGGTTCGCTGACGATGACGTCGTACCGTTCGGGCGTGGTGTTCAAGACCTCCCGGGCATCGTTAATGATGAGGCGGACCGCCTTTGTGTTGCGGATCTTGTTCATGATTCCGGCGTTGGCGTCTGTACAGATTTCGGCCATATGGAGGATGGCCGGTTCAAGCTCGACCACGTCCACCCGCTCCATCGTTTTCACCTCCGACAACCAGCCCGCCGTGCAGCCGGTACCAAGGCCGACGACCAGGCTGGTCCGGGGATTCGGATGGAGCGCGGCGCCGATCAGGCCGGACATAATCTGCGTGCCCCGATCGCCGTAGACGTTGCCGTCGCTTTTACCGTTGACGAAAAAAGAGTAGCCGTCGTCGTCGAGAATGCCGACGGAACTTTCAACCCCCTCGGCCTGGCTCTTATAAACATCTGACG
>JAJQFC010000336.1 GCA_021201355.1 Planctomycetaceae bacterium
ATCTTCTTCGGCGTGGTGTTTTTCGTTCTCCTCCTTATCGCCGCCCTCACGTCGAACGTCGCCCTGATGGAGGTCGGCGTCGGGTACCTGATGGACAGGCACAAGTTCCACCGGCCGAAGGCGACGGTGATTATTTCCATCCTCACCCTCGTCATTTCCATTCCCTGCGCCCTCAGTATGGGCATCCTCAGCGACACCGCCGTTCTCGGCTTCCTGGCGAAAGGCCCGTTCGCCAGCCTTCACCTGTTTGCCCTGAACGCCTTCGACTTTGTCGACTATATCGCCCAGAACGTCTTCATGATCGTGGCCGGACTGTTCACCTGCATCTTTATCGGTTATTACTGGACGGTGGACAACGTCATCAAGGAAATCACCAACGACGGGGAAATCCCGTTCCGGGGCGCGGGCATCCTCCGTTTTCTTCTCCGCTACGTGTCGCCCCTGGTCATTTTTATCGTCCTGCTCCGCGCCCTGAATATTTTCGACCTGATCGGCGGCTGGCTGTAAAAACCGTCGAGGCGAACGAACCTGTCCGCCCGCGCCTCCCCGTGAATGCCGGTTATACCATGAAAAAGCCTGCGTTCGTGACGTGAACGTCCTGTCCGGCTGACAGCCTTGACGAGGGGAAACCGCGTTAAGGGAGCAGTTACATGCAGAAACCGGACATAAAAAAGCACTATCAGCTTTACATAGACGGCCAGTGGCGCGACGCCTCGGACAACGGTACATTCGACGTGTACAATCCGGCCACCGGCGAAAAACTCGGCACTTGCGCCGCCGCCACCAAAAAGGACATCGACGACGCCGTCAAGGCCGGCTGGAAAGCCTGGGACTCCTGGCGGCAGACCAGCCCGGTCGACCGCGCCGCCATTCTCACTAAAATCGCCGACGTCATCGACGACAACAAGGAACGCCTCGCCGCCATCGAATCGACGGACAACGGGAAACCGATCCGGGAAACGCTGTCCGGCGACGTTCCCGATTCCGCCGCCCATTTCCGCTATTTCGCCGCCGCCATCTCGGTGGAAGAAGGTTCCGCCGTCATGCTGGACGAGGACACCATGTCCATCATCCTCAGGGAACCGCTCGGAGTGGTCGGCCAGATCGTTCCGTGGAATTTCCCGCTCCTCATGGGCGCCTGGAAACTGGCGGCCGGTCTCGCCGCCGGCTGCTGCACCGTCTACAAACCGGCGTCCGAATCGTCCCTCAGCACCATGGTGCTGGCGGAACTCATCCAGGACATCGTCCCGAGGGGCGTCCTCAATGTCACCCCGGGCGGCGGCAAAACCACCGGCGGATACATTCTCGAACACCCGGACATCGCCAAACTGGCCTTTACCGGCTCCACCGAAGTCGGTTACACCGTCGCCCGCCAGGCGGCGGAAAAGCTTATCCCGTCCACCCTCGAACTCGGCGGCAAGTCGGCCAGCATCTTCTTCGCCGACTGCGATCTCGAGCAGGCCATGGAAGGCCTGATGACCGGCATCCTCTACAACCAGGGACAGGTCTGTTCGGCCGGCTCCCGGGTGTTTGTCGAGGATTCAATGTACGACAAGTTCGTCGAGGAGGCGGTGCGCCGGTTCAAGAAGGTGAAGGTCGGCATGCCCCTCGACGAAGACACCCAGATGGGCACCCTCATCGATGAAAAGCAGATGAAGACCGTCCTCAAGTACATTGAAATCGGCAAAAAGGAAGGCGCGAAACTCGCCTGCGGCGGCGAACGCATCACCGACGGCGATTTCGCCAAGGGCTGGTTTGTCCAGCCGACCCTGTTTACCGAGGTGACGAACGACATGAAGATCGCCCGGGAGGAAATATTCGGCCCAGTGGCGGTGGTTATCCGCTTCAAAACGGAAGAGGACGCCATCCGTATGGCGAACGACAGCGAGTACGGCCTGGCCGGCGCCGTCTTCACGAAAGACATCAACCGGGCCATCCGCGTCGCCCGGGCCGTCCGGACCGGCCGCATGTGGGTGAATACCTACAATGAAATTCCGGCCGGCGCGCCGTTTGGCGGCTACAAGAAATCCGGCATCGGCAGGGAAACGCACAAAATGCTCCTCGACGCCTACACCCAGGTGAAGAGCATTTTTATCAACCTCTCCGACCAGACCGAATCGACCTGGGGATAAAACTTCGGAAGGCCGGGACCGGGTACCATCAAACATCGCGTGGACCCGCCCCGTTTTCGGGAATAACGGGAGCAGGTGCCGCGCCTCTGCAACCGGTTTTCCTTGTCCTCATAACGAAAAGAAGAACCCCGCACTCGAATGAGGCGGGGTTCTTCGCTCGTTCTTATCGCTTTTAGCCGCGTATCCGTTCCGCAATACCCGTTCCCGGATGCGCGTTCCGTGCCCGTCTTACCGGGCGTATTCGGTAATCCTGAATTCGCGGACGAGCGTGACCTTGACTTCGCCGGGATACGTCAGTTCCGTTTCTATCTGTTTCGCGATGTCCCGGCACATGCGGCTCGCTTCCGAATCCGTGATCTTGTCCGCCTTCACGATGACCCGGAGCTCGCGGCCGGCCTGAATGGCGAACGACCGTTCGACCCCGGTGTACGAGTTCGAAATGGCTTCGAGTCGTTCCAGACGCTTGACGTATTTCTCCAGAGTCTCCCGGCGGGCGCCCGGACGGCAGGCCGACATGGCGTCGGCGGCCTGGACGATGGTGGCGTACAGGCTGTCCGCCGCCGCGTCCGAGTGGTGCGCGACAATGGCGTTCACCACCTCTTCCGGTTCGCCGCAGCGTTTCGCCACCTCGCCGCCCAATTCCGGGTGGGCGCCTTCCTCTTCGTGGTCGACGGCCTTGCCGATGTCATGGAGGAGGCCGCAGCGCCGGGCCAGCATTTCGTCGAGACCCATTTCGGCAGCGATGATGCCGGACAGGAAGCCGACCTCGCGGGAATGATCGAGGACGTTCTGGCCGTAACTGGTGCGGAACTTGAGGCGGCCGAGCAGCATGACCTCCCGGGGCTTCAGGTTCCGGACGTCCAGTTCGAGGGCGACGGCCTTGCCGGTTTCCTCGACAACCTTTTTCATCTCGTCCCTGGTTTTCTGCACCACTTCTTCGATGCGGCTCGGGTGGATGCGCCCGTCCGCCACCAGCTTCTTCATGGACCGGACGGCGATTTCCCGGCGGATCGGTTCGAAGCCGGAAAGGACGACCACGCCCGGCGTGTCGTCGACGATGACGTCGACGCCGGTGGCGTTTTCGAAGGCGCGGATGTTCCGGCCCTCGCGGCCGATGATGCGGCCCTTCATCTCGTCGGACGGCAGTTCGACGGTGGAGACGACGTGTTCCGTCGTGTAGTCGACGGCCAGGCGGTTGATGGCGGTGGAAATGTATTTCCGCGCATTGTCCTCGGCCATTTCCTTGGCCCGGGCGTTGGCCCGTTCGACCAGGACGGCGATTTCATGATCCAGTTCGTCCGTGGTCCTGGCCAATACCTCCTGCCGCGCCTCCTCGACCGAAAGGTGGGAAATTTCGTGGAGCTTGTCTTTCTGCTGCTGGACAAGGCTGCCAATTTCCTGCTCGCGGGCGGTCAGTTCCTGGCTTTTCGCTTCCAGCCGTTCCTCGAGGCTGCGGACCTGGGCTTCCTTTTCCTCGAGCGCCTCGGATTTCCGGTCGAGGTTGTCCTCGCGTTTGACCAGGCGCTTTTCCTGCTGTTTGATTTCGTTGCGTTCGGACTTGATGTCGTTTTCGAGTTTTTCCCGGGCGGCCAGAAGCTCTGCCTTGGACCGGACGTCCGCTTCCTTCCGCAGGTTTTCCGCTTCCTCCCGGCCGAGGCGGATGATTTCCCGCGCCTCGTTTTCGGCGGAATTCTTTTTGATGATGGCATAGACGTGGCGGACAATCAGTCCGACGACGACGCCCACGATAAAGAGGATGATTCCCAATAATTCTGCTGACATATGAAAACACCTTCCACAGGACAATAACCGTCGCCGCTTCACGGAAATGAAGGGCGCCGGGGTTAAACTCGTCCCCGTTCGTCCGGACGGCGCGATCGGTACGAGGGGCGGTGGAGGGCGCGACTGTCAGTCCGGTTCAGGCGTGAACCGCCCGGACCTGTACGCTCCCACACCCTCGACCCGACCGGCGCCGGGGCCGGCGTGGCGATGGGGACGAATGAAATGACCGCGCCACTGCGGTCATAAGTCTCTTCGTGTCTCGAAGGAGGCGTCAGCGGCGGGGAAGGCGTCGTGTCCTGTCGGTCCGTGGGCGCGGGGAACTTCGGCCGGTGCGGAACCGGCCGGACGCGCGAAGGGCCAGGCGAATTGTCCGGAAGCTGTCTCATAAACACATCTCCGAGCCAACGAGACGCAAAGCGAG
>JAJQFC010000076.1:0-2792 GCA_021201355.1 Planctomycetaceae bacterium
GACCGGATGTCGTCCAGGTTATCCGGGGAACTGGTGGAAAAATTGTCGAGACAGACCACGTCGTGGCCGTCCCGGAGGAGGCGGGTCACCGTGTGTCTGCCGATGAAACCGGCGGCTCCGGTGACGAGATAGCGTTCGCGGGTCACTGCGTCTCCATTCGCGTTGCATCGTGGTGACCGGTCTCCGACCCGGCCGGCGCGTTGCCGCTCCGGGCGTCCGGATACCGGCGCCCCCTCCCGTTATTTATCTGTCAATCTTACGACGACGTCTTGCCGTGGGAGGCCCGTTCCGGCTCCCGGACCGCCCGGAGGTGTTTGCCGGGGATGGCGGCCTGGTCGTTGGCCCGGCGAATGTGCGGTTCATTTTCGAAATAGGCCGCCCGGACCTTGACGCCGCCGAAACGCCAGACGTGGCCGGTACGGACCTCGGAGGAGCCGCGTCCCATTTTGTGCCGGTCGAAGGAACGGGTACTGCGGCCGTGGTGGTGTCTGTTCTTGTTGTCCTTCATCGATGTCGCCTTCGTAAACGTGGTGGCTTTTTCCGTGACGATGCGGTTCCTACTCCGCCGGGAACGGAACCTGTTCCCGAATGCCCCGGGCGAACTGGTCGGCGCAGGACGTGCCTTTGCCTTCGCAGTTGACGCCGGCGAGGACGTCGGCGGCCTTTTCCGGCTTCATGCCGACGAGGAGCCGGCCGATGGCCTGGCCGTTTCCGTGGCAGCCGCCGATGAATTCGACGTGCTTGATGGCGTCGCCGTCCAGTTCGACCTCAATCCGGTCGCAGCAGACGCCTTTCGGGAGTATAACAATTTTGTCCATAATGACCTACCATTTTCTAAGCCGCATGCCCGTCAGGTACCGAACGGGCGGAGGATGGCGCCGTGAGCGCCCGCTACTCCGCCAGCGGCGCGCCGAGTTCGTCCAGGGTCAGCAAAAACCCGGGGGCGAAGGTGTCAAGAAAATACCTGACTTCGGGACTGTCCATACTGTCGAGTTGCGCCTTGATGCCTTCTTCGGCGAGGAGAAATTCCCGGTTGCCGCTCCGCCGTTCCTCGACGCACTTGAGCCAGGCGCAGAGTTTGTCCGCCGCCTTGACGAGGCGCCAGGAATCGGCGTCGGCCTCGGCCGGGGAAAAGGCCGGGGCGAAATCGTCCCGCAGTTCCTCCGGGAGGAACGACAAGAGCCGCCGGTTCGCCGCTTCCTCGATCCCTTTGTAGGCGGCGCGGATGTTGTCGTCGTAGTACTTGACCGGCGTCGGCATGTCGCCGGTGATTATCTCGCTGGCGTCGTGGTACAGGGCGAGGAAAGCCGCCCGCTCCGGGTTGTACGACTTCCCGTAAATCCGGTTCCCGATGACGGCGAGGGCGTGGGCCAGCATCGCCACCCGGTGCGAATGTTCCTGGATGTTTTCCGGACTGGTGTTGTGCATCAACGACCAGCGGCGGATCAGGCGCATCCGGGACAGGTAGGCGAAAAAGCTGCTTTCGGACCGGTTGTCGCTCACAGGGCCTTTTTCCCGATGTCCGTGCGGTAGCGCATGCCTTCGAAAGAGATGTCGCCGACGGCGGCATAGGCGCTCTTGATGGCGGCGGCGATGTCCCGTCCGGTGGCGGTGACGCCGAAGACGCGGCCGCCGTCCGTGACCACCTGTTTCTGGTGGTTCAGTTTGGCGCCGGCGTGGAAAACCATGGTGTTCGGCCGGCGGGCGGCGTTGTCGAGGCCGTACACCACCTTGCCCTTTTCATACGGGCCGGGATAGCCGCCGGAGGCGAGGACGACGCAGACCGCCGGGTCCGGATGCCATTCGATGGTCTGGTCGGCCAGTTTTCCCCTGACCGTAGCGTCAATAAGGTCGAAAAAGTCCGATTTCAGGCGCATAAGGACGGGTTGCGTCTCCGGGTCGCCGAAGCGGACGTTGTACTCAAGCACCTTCGGACCGCCGCCGGTGAGCATGAGTCCGGCGTAGAGGAGGCCGCGGAAGCGCCGCCCTTCCTCGTTCATGCCGTGGACGGTGGGGACGAGGATGCGCTCGACCACTTCGTCCATTACCGCGTCAGTGAGGATGGGGGCGGGGGAATAAGCGCCCATGCCGCCGGTGTTCGGGCCGGTGTCGCCGTCGAAGGCGGCTTTGTGGTCCTGGGAAGAGGCGAGGGGGGCGATGGTCTTGCCGTCCGTGAGGGCGAGGATAGTCACCTCCTGGCCGCGCAGGAATTCCTCAATAACGACCCGGTAGCCGGCGCTGCCGAACTCGCCGTCCCCCATGATGCGCCTGACCGCCGCCTTGGCTTCGTCCCGGTTCTCGCAGACGATGACGCCCTTGCCGGCGCAGAGGCCGTCCGCCTTGACGACGACCGGGCCTTCCGGCCGCGAGTCGATGTAGCGCATGGCCGGTTCGAACTGCTCGAACTCGGCGAAATCGGCGGTGGGGATGCCGTGGCGGCGCATGAGGTTTTTGGCGAAGGCCTTGGAGCCTTCCAGTTCGGCGGCGGCCTTGGTCGGTCCGAAGATGGGGATGTCGGCCTCCTTGAAGGCGTCGACGATGCCGTCGACGTAATACACTTCGGAGCCGGGGAGGACGAGGCCGATATCGTGCTCGCGGGCCCAGCGGACCATGTTCCGGAGGTTGCCGGTATCCATGTCGACGCATTCGCCGACGAGGGCGCAGCCGGAGTTGCCGGGGGCGATATAGACCTTGTCCACCTTCGGGGACTCGGACAACTTCCAGGCCAGGGCGTGTTCGCGGCCGCCAGAGCCGACGACGAGGACGTTCATGCGGATCTCCTCTCGGGTGGA
>JAJQFC010000076.1:2892-29237 GCA_021201355.1 Planctomycetaceae bacterium
CGCGGCCGCCAGAGCCGACGACGAGGACGTTCATGCGGATCTCCTCTCGGGTGGAGCTTGTAATAATAATGTAATACGCGGAAACTGTTTCACCAAAACGTCGCCGTCCGGTCGCTCGCGGCCGGGTAGAGGTATTTTTACAGGCGCGCAGGATGAAACGGCGTCCAGGCAATAAAAAATGCGCGCAGACACGGTGCGCGCTGGTGCTTCCATATGGTCCAGTCATTCTCGCCAAATCGGACCGGCGAGTCAAGCCGTTGGCCCGGTTCCGCGTCGGTTCGCCGGCCGGCCGGGGCGGCTTCGGGAGCCTGGCCGTATCCGGACAATGCGGCGGCCGGGTGCCGACGGTTACGACTCGACGCCGCCGATACCGAGGGCGCGCATTTTTTCCCAGAGGTTTTTCCGGCTGATGCCGAGGCTTTCCGCCGTCCGGGACCGGTTGTTCCCGTGGAGGGCGAGCACCCGTTCAATATGGGACCGTTCCGCCGCCCGGACGACCGAGGCCAGGGTAAGGTCGGGAGCGTCGGCCGGAAGTCCGGTCTGGAGAAAATCGCCGGGGGTGAAATCGCCGTCCCGGCCTTTCAGGGCGAGGGCGCGGCAGACCGCGTTTTCGAGCTGGCGGACATTCCCGGGCCAGTCGTAGGCGGTGATGGCGGCGAGGACGTCCGGGGGCAACGGTTTGACCGGTTGTCCCGCGTGTTTTTCGAGGAAATGGGCGACCAGTTCCGGGATGTCGGCGGCGCGTTCCCGGAGGGGCGGAATGTCGAGGCGGAGGACCTGGAGGCGGTAGAGGAGGTCGTTCCGGAACTGTCCGGCTTCGGCGTGGCTGTCGAGGTCGACCTTGGAGGCGGCCATGACGCGGATGTCGAGGCGGCGGGTGTCGGCGCTGCCGAGGCGGCGGAACTCCCGTTCCTGAAGGACGCGGAGGAGTTTGACCTGGGTGTCCATCCGCATGTCGTCGATGTCGTCGAGGAAAAGGGTGCCGCCTTCGGCCTCCTCGAACCGGCCGGTGCGGGCGGTCTTGGCGTCGGTAAAGGCGCCCTTGTCGTGGCCGAACAGTTCGTCGTCGAGGAGGCCCGGGGCGATGGCGCCGCACGATACCGGAACGAACGGCTTGTCCCGCCGGGCGCTTTCCTCGTGGATGGCTTTGGCGAGGACCTCCTTCCCGGACCCGCTTTCGCCGATGATGAGGAGGCCGGCATCGGAAGCGGCGGCGAGGCGGGCCGTGTCCCGGAGGCGGCGGAAGGCCGGGCTGGTACCGCCGACGACCTGGCCGAGGCCGGCGGCGGCGTCGGGGCGGGGACGGCGGCCGCCCCGGCGTTTTTCCTCAATCCGGGTCAGGATGGCGATGAGGCTGGCGCCGAGGAACGGTTTTTCGAGAAAATCGAAGGCTCCGGCCCGCATCGCCTCCACGGCGAGGCCGATGGAGCCGTGGCCGGTGATGAGGACGGCGTCGGCCCCTTTTTCCCGGGCGGCGGCGAGAACGGCCATGCCGTCGGCGCCCGGCATGGCGAGATCGGTGACGACGCAGTCGTAGCGGTTCTTGGCGAGGAGGTCGAGGGCCTGGTCGCCGGAGGAGGCCAATTCGGCCTGGTGGCCGGCGTCCTCGATGTCGTCGGAGAGCGTTTCCCGGATAAGCGGTTCGTCGTCGCACAGGAGTATTTTCATGGCGGTTTCCCCTCTTTCCCCGATTCGGCGGCGGCGGCCGGCAGGGTGACGGTGGCGGTCGTGCCTTGTCCCGGTTCACTCCGGAGGGCGAGCGTTCCCCGGTAGCCGGCGACGATGTGGTGGGCTATGGACAGGCCGAGGCCGGTGCCTTTGCCGACCGGTTTTGTCGTGTGGAAGTAATCGAAGCTGGCGGACAACTGCTCCGGGTCCATGCCGATACCGGTGTCGGCGATGTCGACGCGAACGGATTCCTGGTCCCGGCCGACAGTAATCGTCAGGACGCCGCCGTCCGGCATGGCGTCCACCGCATTGACAATCAGGTTGAGGAAGACGTGCTGGAGATCGCCCGGGTCGACGCGGACGGCGAAGCGGTCGCGGTCGGCCTCTTCCGGCGGCGAGTACGACGCCGTCACGCCGGCCGGGGCGAACAGGTGCCGGGTCAGGTCGAGGGACTGTTCAAGGGGAACGGTGACCGCCAACGTCGTCACTTCCCGGTGTTTTCGCGAAAAGTCGAGGATGCGCCGGACCGTGTCCCGGATGCGGTCGAGGCCGTCCTCGGTGATTTTCCAGTATTTTTCCGTCCGTTCCGGGGTCAGCCCGCCTTTCCTGAGCCTGGCCGTCGCGTTCATGACGCCGCCGAGGGGGTTGTTTATCTCGTGGGCGACGCCGGCGGCGAGGCGGCCGGTGGCGGCGAGGCGTTCCGAAAAGGCGAGGGAGCGCTGGGCCGCTTCGATGCGGTCGCCGGCGACGCGGACCTTTTCCTCGAGGTTCTGACGCGATTCGTTGACCGCTTCCGCCATAATGTTGAAGGAATCGGCGAGGGTGCCGATTTCGTCGTGACGCCGGCTCAGGCCGACCTGGACGTCGGCGCCTTCCGCCAGTTCGTGGGCGGCGGCTATGAGTTCGTCGATGGGATCGAGGACGAGCCGCTGCAAGGTCCAGTAGAGGAGGAAGGCGACGAGAACGGCGCCGAAGGCGAGGCTGGCCGCCACCATGCCGAGGCCGGGGGCGATGGGATTGCCGCCCCGGTCCGGCCGGAAACCGCCGCCGGTGAGGTACGCCGCTTCCAGAATCAACAGGGTGAGAAGCCCGTTGACGATGGACAGGAGGACGAACGAGAGAAGAATCTTCCGGCGCAGGGTCATTTTCGGCGGCGTTACCTTATGGGGGTATTGTCGTTTTTAAAAAAGGTTTGAAATAAAACCGGGCCTCGCGGCCAATTATATATTGTTGGATCGTGGACCGTCCGGACGTGGCCCGGTCCATTGTAGCAGATTCAGGGACGGCCTGATCCGGAAAACGCGGATGCCGGCCGCCCGTAATGAGGACCGCCGTTCTCCATACATATAACGTATAATACAGTTATATGGTTACACCTACGCAGTATCAACAGTGATCCGTTGCGGCGGCGGTATCCGCTTTTTGCGCCCCGGGTTTCTCGAGCCGATTTGTCGAAACGGGAACAGCTCTTATGAGCAAGAAAAATATAGATGCCAGGGTCTCCATGTTCGGCCGCCTCGCCGTCGAGTCGGGGCTGGTCACCTATGAGGATATCGTCGCCTGCATAGAAGAGCAGGAGAAATATCGGGCCAACGGCGAAGCGGCGCCGAAGCTTGGCGAACTTCTTGTTCTTCGCGGCCTCCTCACCGAACAGGAAGTCGAGATGATCCTGAAGATGCAGGCCAACCCCGGCGGCCTCATCGGCAGACAGCTCCTCGAACGCGGCCTCGTCACCCGGGAACAGCTCCGGGAAGCCCTCGACGAACAGGCCGAATATGTCCAGAACGGCATGACGCCGCCGCGGATCGGCGAAATGCTGGTTGAAAAGGGCGTCCTCAAGCGGGACGACCTGGAAAAAGTCCTCAAGAAAAAGGAAGCGCCCGCCGGGAATTTCCTCGGCGAATTCCTTGTCAACCACCGCCTCGTCAAGGCGGAGGACGTCAGTCGCTGTCTCGCCATTCAGAAACACGCGGCCGAAAAAGGCGAAAAAGCGCCGCGCCTCGGCGAACTCCTCGTCTCCTGCGGCATCCTCCGCCAGGAACAGGTCGATCTTTACACCCGTCGCCACGCCCAGGAACGGCGCAAGGTCGCGCCCGCCATCGCCAGCACCGTCGGTGCCGCCACCACCGTCCCGACTGGGGCGGAAAAACGGCGGAAGCTCCGGCGCCGGGTCGGCGAATACGAACTTCTTGAAAACATCGGCCAACACTACGACGGCGTCACCTACCGCGCCCTCCACACCGGGTCCGGCGCGGTGGTCGTTCTGCACCAGTTCAATCCGCCGTCCGAGACCGTCGCCCGGTCCATCTCCGGTTTGACCGGTCCGGCCGCGCCTCGGCAGAATTCCGGATCGGTGCCGGTTCCCCAATCGGGCACGGCATCCGTCGCGCCGGCGGCCGCCACGCCGTCACCGGCCGCGCCCGCCGTCGACGCGGCACCTTCACCGGCGGACAGCGATCGGTTCAACGTCGAGGTCGAAGTCGTGGTCGATCCCGTCCACGCCACCGACGGCTTTGGCGAGAAAATCGAAAAAGCCATGCGCCTTCGCGGCCCGAGCAACCAGATTGTCCTCGCCAGCGAACATTTCAGCGGCCGCGCCGTCATTGCCGACTATATCGAAGGCGTGACGCTGGAACGGGTCGTGGCGGAGAAGGGCAAGATGGAATGGTCGTGGGCGGTGGAGATTCTCTACGATCTTTCCGCCATCCTGTCCCAGGCCGAAGCGATGGATCTCATCCACGACGACATCCGCCCCGGGAGCATCTTCATCGACGCCGCCGGCAAGGCCCGCCTCGGCCTCTGGTGCTACACCCGGAACCCGGTCGACAACCGGGACTGGCTGGCCCACAAGCACCACCCGATCCCCTTCTATTTCGCGCCGGAACGGGTGACGGGCACCCCGTCCGTCAAGGCGGACATTTTCAGCCTCGGCGTCACCATGGTCCATATCCTCACCGGCTCCGCGCCTATTCGGGGCAATTCCGCCGCCGACGCCGCCGGCCGGATGTCCGCGGCGGAGATCCTCCAGGACATCGTGATGGACATGGATCTTCCGATGGAACTCATAGACCTCGTGTCGAACATGGTCGATCCGAATCCGGCCAACCGTCCCGCCTCGTTCGCGGACATCCGCGCCCGCATCGCCCGGCTGGCCGAAGAGGAACAGCTCGAGTTCGACACCGCCAGCACCGCCGTCTCCGTGAAGGAAGCCATGAGCCTCGAGGAGGCGAAGTCGGTCATCGGCCGTTTCCTCAGTGCGGCCTTGCCGTCCCGGGAGACGAAGCGGGTGACGTGGCGCCAGCTCATCCGCTACTTCTTCGCGCCGTTCGCTGCCATGGTCCTCATCATGGTCGGCGTCACCGTCGCGTACAAGACGACTCAGTCCAGCCACGGCCTCATGGTCCGCGCCCGCTGGCTCGACCAGCAGGGGGACAAAGCCGGCGCGCTTGAACTGTTTCGCATGATTGCCATGCTCTATCCGAACAACGAGGTCATTCAGACGCGGTATTTCGATCTGGCGATGGAAGTCCGCGATCACGGCGAAGCGGAAATCGCCCTCGAGAACCCTCTCCGCATCCATCCGGAACGGTACGGCGAGTACCGCGAGCTCCAGGGCGATCTCCAGGTCTGGCAGCGGCGTTTCGCTTCGGCCGCCGACGTCTACCGGGAACTCCTCGACGGCCGGCCGGCGGACACCGCCCTCCGGGCCAAGCTGGCGAGCGCGCTCCTCTGGGGACACGATTACCCGGAAGCGCTCCGTGAATACCGGGAATTGACGAACCGGGAGCCGAACGAACCGGCCCACCTCCTCGGGATGGCCCGGGCGGCGTCCGGCGCCGGCGACCGGGAGGAGGCGGCCGCCCTCTTCGCCCAATTGTTCGAGATGCGCATGCTTCCGGAGAACAGCATTATCGAATACGGCTGGATTCTGAACGATCTTGGCCGCGACGCGGATCTCCGGGCGTTGGCGGAGGAGACGCTGGCCCAATCCGAATCCCTCGAATACGCCCAGAAAAATCTCGTCACCCTCAACTTCTGGGCCGGCGACTATTCCCGCGCCAAAAGCCTCCTGGACAGCCTGGCCATGCAGTCCGGCGACGACAAGGAATCGCTCCTCTTCCGCATCACCCTGAACGACAAGCTGGGCGATCGGGCCGCTGTCATCGAAGGCTACAAGCGCCTCGCCGAACTGGAGCCGGGGAATATTGAAAATCTCCTCACCCTGGCGCAACTGTATCAGGGCGAGCAGGATTTCGAGGCGGCGGACAATTACCTGAAACTCGCCTATGCCCGGGACGACAAGGATCCCCGCATTCTCCGGTTGTTGGCCGAAAACTATTCGTACATGTCTAAGTTGGACGAGTCCATCCGCTGGTACCGGGCTCTCCTTACCCGTATGCCGGGTGACCGGGAGGCGACGAACAAACTTATCCAGGCCCTTCTCTGGAACGAAAACTACGAAGAGGCCGGCCGCTATGTCGAACGCGCCTACCGGGACAACCCGGACAACCTGGCCGCCAAAATCAACCTGGTCATGGTCTACAGCCGTCTTGGCCGGGAGGAGGAACTGTTGCCGGTGGTGGACGAACTCATCGCTAGCGGCGAACTGACGGACGAGGAACGGGAGCAGATTGCCATTAACGCCCTGGTATCCAATTCGAACCGCCTCCTTATGCGCATGGTCGGCACCGGCGCCAAGCCGAACGAACGGGTGACCGAACTGCGGCTCATCCTGGCCCGCCGCCTTCGGGCCGAAAGCAGGCATTTGGCGGCGCTGCCGGTCTACGCGGCGGTCCTGGCGGCGACGCCGAACCCGAAGCCGGAACTTCTTATGGAGATGGCGGAGACGGCCAACTGGGCCGGCCGGCCGGACATCGCCACCCGCTGGCTCGAGCAGGCGCGGAACAGCATCGTCAGACAGGAAAAACAGCATATCATGCAATATGACCCCCGGGCGTTCCTGGCTGTCACGCCGCCGTCGATTCAGGCCGGGCAGGCCCTGGACCGGTTGCCGCGCCCGGCGCCGCCGCCGGCGTCGGCGGCGGAACGGTCCCTTTTGGGACTTCGGGAACGTAATGCCGGGACGGCGACGTCGTCGCAGTAGGGTATGGAAAGAGATTCGCAATATTTTTCATAACCCATAACAACGCTTTTCTAAAAACGACACTCCTTTGAAACCATTCATAAACCCGTAAATCGCCGAACGCCGCCGGGCGTTCGGCGATTTCATTTCCGGCGCCCTCTCGTACCGCGCCGTCAGGACGTCCGGCCAGATGACGCCGTCTCCGGTAAAAAAGGATTTTTAACCGGTCGCGACAGAATTACTGCAATCTGACGGGCTTTTGATCCGATAAGAAACCATGAGGCGCCGGTCGCCTCCGGTTTCTTTTTTTTCGCTGGCGGGATTGTCCCCGGTCGCGCAACGCCTGCCGGGTTTTTGCATGATTGGAGTCTTCGATGAATACTATTAAAACCATTAACCGGATTCTCTGGCTCATGATGGGCGTCTACGGACTGGCCATCGCCTTATTCTATTTGTTGAATCCGTTGGCATAGGCGTTGTCGATTTCACGTTGTTACAAAATTTTAAAAAGCAATACCGTACACATTTGCCTCGCCCTTGACGGGCGGGGCGAATTTTTTAGGTAAAGGCGGGAAGAACGGCGTCCGATTATACAATATGGGCGTGCTACGCTGTTTGACAGGGCTAGCAGGTACCGTTTCTCCGGGCATCAGGAGGTACCGCCATGTCGTCAACCGTCGCCAGGTCCGTCAACAGTATCAGCCGCATCGATCCGTCTAAACTGAACCGGGATTTGTTGTGGCGGGCCAAGCATAATGACGTTTCCAACCTGGTGACCGGCCTCAATCCGACCGGCCAAACCAAGTTCGAGGCGCGGGTGAAAGAGATCTTCGCCGGCTTTGGTCTCACCGACGTCACCGGGTTCGGGAAAAACGGTGAAGGGAAGTTCATGCTTCTCCAGGACCATCCGGAGAAGGAGGCGATTGAAGACGCCCTGAACAGCGACGCCGCTCTCAAGGAAATCCTGGAAGACCCCGACCACACGTACGATATTTCGAAAGGCGGCATGTTCGCCACCAACGGCTACGACACCGCCCACTTCACCGCCGAGGCGATGAAACTGCACGAGGAATGGAAAAACCGGGGACAGGATACCGATGCGTCGGTGGAGGAAACGGCCAGGATGCTGGCGTTAGGGGCCGGAGCCCAGTACAAAGCGGTTCTTACGCTGGAGCAGGAGATGGAACTGGCGGAGACCGGCACCGTGTCCTTGACCGAAGAGTCGCCGAATATCCCGAGTTCATTGAACAGCGAAAAAATCAACGAGCTTCTTGATCAACAGAAGTATCTCGAGCGGGAACTGAAGTCCGTTCTGAAAAAGGCCGGGCTTAATCCGGATTCCATCAAGAACGTCATGATGTACGTCAGGAACGTGTATGACAAAAATACGCCCGGTTCAAAAACCGACGTCAACGCCTTCAATATCAGTAAGGATGACGCCGCCACCATCGAGGACGTTCTGAACCTTCCGGAAAACGCCCAATTGGTCACGATGTTGCAGACCTACGTGAGTGAAGCGGGCAAGATAAGTCATGAACTCGAGGCCGCCATCGGCCTGTCCGACCGCGACCTCGCCGACATCATGAAGGAAGGCGTCTCGCTCCAGAACATCAATAACGATAAACTTCAAAACCTCCTGGCGGGTGATCCGGAACTGGCCACGGCGCTCCAGGGCTTTTTGCAGGAAGGCAGTTTCCTCTCGAACATCTCCGGCCAGTCCAGCAAGCAAAAGGCCGAACTGGCCGTCCACGGCCTTGAGCACGCCATCATGACCGCACTCCACAATTTCAAGCATTCCATGAGCGCGGAGGAATACAACGAACTCCGGGAAAACCTCACCGTCACCGCCTCGTCGGACGGCACGTATTCCGTTTCCGGCACGTCGAACAAGGAAGTCCTCAAGGTCGTCAGTGAATTTGCCGCCTACTACACTTCCGGCGTCTTTGCCGAGGATCTGAAAAAGGGCGAAGCCTACCACCAGGCCCTGAACGGCACCGACGGTTCACCGCCCGCCACCTACACCATTACCTTCGCTGACAAGGAAGGACCGACCTGCACCGTCCAGTGGGGCGGCGGGTACGGGAAGGCCGAGGAAGCGGCGGCCAGGGCCGATGTCAGTCAGGAAGTGACGGACACGGTCAACAAGACCCTCTGGCGGGAAGGCGGGAAGGGATTGGCTGCGCCCCTCGAGGTGACGGTGGACGCGGACGGAAAAATTTCGGCAAAGTTTACCAAACCCGATCCGAACCGCGCCAGCGTCGAACGGATTATCGAGGATTTGAACAAGTCCATCGAGGAGGACATCAAAACCATGCGGAACGGCTATTCGGTCGGCGACAACCTGTCGAACATGGTGTTCGATCTGGTCCGGCGCGGCTCGTCTACGCTGTCGCGAATAGAATTCTGGCAGTGGTGACGCTGTTCCGGTTCGGATATCCGGTCCGGGACGACGTTATCGAAATAGTCGTCTCACTTATCGGTCGCGGTCAGTCCGATAGAAATGCGGCGACGTAAGAGATTCTAAAAACCCCGCCTGTGAGGACGCCGGCGGGGTTTTTATATTGTCCTGGTTTCGTCTGTCCAAAACCGGTAATGCCGCGTCGTCGTTGTCGGCAGGTCGGGGCGTCGGAAGAATTTACGGTACATTTTTTGAAACGAATCGCCTCATGGGCGCAAGTAATGGGGAGAGACCCGGGCTGTGTTCCGTGATCGCGCGTCGTCGCGGTCGATCGGACCGGTGGGCATTCAGCCAAAAACACGCATGGAGTTGTGAGTGGACAGGCGCGGAAGATATTCGTATTACTCGCATAACGCGTCGCCCGGGGCCGCGCCCGGCGGCGGCGGGGGCATGTCCATCCTCCTCGGTTTTCTCCTCGGGGTCGGCGCCATTGTCATCGGCGCCATCTGCATCTGCATACTCTATTTCGGCTACACTTACGCCGACCGCCTGGAAAATCTCGAATCAGGTATCCGCGCCGTCGCCGCGGCGGAACGCGCTCCCGCTCCCACGCCCGACATCTCCGCCGCCGAAGCGGCCAAGGCCGCCGCCGCCGGCGTCGGCGAATCCATCGCCCGAATCCTCGAAGCCCAGCGGGACGCCGCCCTCCGGAACGCTCCGGCGCCGGTTCAGGCCGCGCCGGCCCCGGCGCCGTCGCCGCAAATCTACCTGATGATGGGCGGGCAGGGCCCGAACGGCGGCCTCCATTATAACAACGCCCCGGCCGCCTTCCAGCCGCAGGGATTTCCGGCCGCCGTCCCCGGCAGCCCGCAGGCTGAAATCAACCAGTTTGTCGCGTCGAAGTACCAGGCGGAATTTTCCGAATACCTCCGGCAGCGGGCGCTCCAGAACGCCAACGCGAACGGAATGTTTCATACCGGTTCTCCGTACGCCGTCCCCGGCCTGTCGCCGATTTCCATGGAACGGCAGTACATCAACGCGGACATTCCGGTGCCGAAGAAGATGACCATCGACCTGAAACGCCGCTTCTCCCGGGACGAAACGGTTGAACAATGGTTCCGCGACGAAGCAGCGGCCGACCTCGATTTCGATCCGGACGCCGTCACCGACGACGGGCTTGCCCCGCCCGAAACAAACGATCCGCAGCTCGACATGGTCCTTCGCGGCCTCGCCGAGAGCACGTTCTACGACAAGCAGTACGAACGGTCCGCCCGCGTCTACGCGGAACTGGCGGCGCGGTCCGTCAACTTGTCCGTCGTCGAATTGAACCGCTGGGCCAAGGCGTCGGAACTGGCCGGAGACACCGAATCGGCTGTCCGCATTCTTGAACTCGTTGTCAAAATCGATCCGGACAACCTCGATATCCTAAAGGAAATCGCCCAACTCCAGGTGGTCGGCGGCAACTTCTCGGCGGCAGCGGAGACGTACCTCCGGCTCATGAACAGGGAACCAGGGAACCGCGAATGGCGCATGTGGCGGGCGAAGACCCTGACCTGGTCCGATCGGGGCCGGGAAGCGGTCGAACTCATGCGCGATCTCTATCGGGAAGATCCGACCGACATGGAACTAAACCTCATGCTCGCGGACCTTCTCCTCTCTCTCCACGAGTTCGAGGAAAGCCTGCCACTTCTCGACTCCCTCATCGCCCACAAGCCGGACGACGACACCCTCCGGGTCAGGAAAATGAACGCCCTCATGGCGCTCCAACGCTTCATGGATGCGGCGGAAATCGGCGCCGACCTCCTTACCCGTTATCCGGAAGACAGCGGGCTCCTTCTGAAACAGGCCAAGAACTACCTCGCCGCCGGCGAGTACCAGTTGGCCATCGAACCCTATTCCCTTTATCTCGCGCTGAAGCCGGACGACATCGAGGTCCGGAAGGAGTATGCGGAAAACCTCATGGCGGCGCAGGAATTTTCCATCGCCGCCGGCGAATACCAGGAGATTCTCGAGGTCGAGCCGGATAACAACGATATTCACAAGAAACTGGCGAACGCCTACATGGCCGCGAACGATTTCCGTTCCGCCGCCATCGAGTACGAAAGCCTCGTTGCGGTGTTCCCGGATGACGAGGAAGTCAACCTCGGCCTCGTAACCAGCCTCCGGATGAGCGGGCAGGATGCGGCCGCCCTCCAGGCGGCCAAAAACTACCTCCGCCGCGACCCGTTCAACCAGAAGGTTTTGGTGCAGGCGGCCGGGCTCGCCATGGCCGCCGGCGACACCGAGCACGGCCTCGCCTGGTACCGCACCGCCATCCGCCTCGACCCGACCGACTTCGAGTCCCGCATCGAACTCGGAAACGCCCTCATCGGCGCCGCCAAGTACGACGTCGCCGAACACGAGTTCCGCCGCGCCCTCGTCTTCGACGACGGCAACATGAAGGCCCGGCGCGGCCTGGCCCGGTCGCTGTATTACCAGCGGAAGTACACGGAGTCGTTCGACGTCTACAAGCGGATGACCTGGGAGGTGATGGACGAAGGGCTGCTTCTCGAATACAAGTACCGCCAGGCGGTCGCCAACGGCAAGGAAATCGAGGCGTCGAATATCCTGACCTAGCTTCAGGAAGTCGAACCCGAGGACAAGACCTGGGCGTCCGACCTGCACCAGTCGCTTCTCCGCCAGCACCGTTTTGTCGAGGCGAAGCGCCAGTACCGCGCCGTCATCGCCGACGATCCGTCCAACCGGAACGCCTTCCTCGGCGATTACAACATGCGGCATTACCTTACGACCTACCCGGTGACGCTCCGGGCCGGCGTGCTCCGGAAGACGTCGAAGGAATCCGAGAACGACGAACAGGACCGCCGCGCCAGGCTGACATCTACCTATATAGGCCTTCACGGTGAACGTTCCCTTAACGAGATCTGGCGCATTACGGGCGATCTCGACCGGGAACGCTGGAACCTCCGCACGCCCGGCGTGTCGAACGTCTCCAGTTACCGCTTCGGCATCGGCGGCATTTTCGAAGGCCACCCGACCCTGAAATTCCGGGGCAGCCTCGGTTACCGCTGGTTCGTCGGGTCGGACCGGGAAATTCTTGGCGAACGGGACAGCCCGGACGATCAGTGGCTGTACAACCTGACCGCCGAATTCAAGGAACTGGCCGGCAGCAACCTGAACCTGACGTTCATCTCCGGCCGCCGGGAACATTATGACAATTACCTGAACGTCTACAACGACCTGTACGCGTACGACTTCGGCATTATCCCGCATTACCGCTGGCAGAAGTGGGATTTTCACGGCGAGTTGATTTCGAGCATTCTGTCCGACTCGAACACCCGCCTCTTCGGCCACATCGACGCCAAGTACCGGTTGTACGAAACGCCCTGCTTCCTCCTCACTCTCGGCGGCAACCTGGAGTACGAGAACTGGGAGCACAACCGGTCGACCTACTACTCGCCGCAGGACATGTACAAGTACGGCGTCGACCTGGACGGGCGCTATTATTTCTGCCGGAATCCGGAAGTGTGGGGCGGCTGTGAATCGTCCATCGACTTCGGCGTGTCGTTCTTCCGCGACCGCTTCGGATCGACCGGGCAGAAGCTCTACCTCGGGGCCAGCCACGATTACAACCGGAAATTGTCGGCCTACGCCAGACTCGACTTCAACCGGGAGTCATATTACAATGAACTCCGGCTGACCGCCGGCGTTACCTATGCCTTTGGGGGCTGTGAATGAGCGTCAACATCCAACCCGACAACACCAATATCGAAATGGCGATGCGGAGCCGCAAGCGTATCGGCATCATCATGGTCATTATGGCCCTGACAGTCGTCTTCGCCTGCGCCTATATCGCCCTCCGGATTATTCTTCAGACCCAGGCCACCGACGTCCCGCTCGTCGGGAAGATCATATCCATCGCCCTCCTGATGACGGAGGCGTTCGTCGTCTTCCAGTCCATCTCTTACGCCATCAACTTTATTTCCGCCCTGCGGGCGCCGGAGCCGGCCCGGGCGGAAATCACCGACTGGACGATGGCGCCGTCCGTGGCGATTCTCGTTCCGGCCCGGCACGAGCCGTACGAGGTTCTCGAGCGGACTTTCCTCTGCCTCAAAAACATCGACTACCCGAACAAGATAATCTATTTCCTCGACGACTCCTCGGAGGAACGCTACAACCGGGAAGCGGAAGAACTCGCCACCACCTACGGCCTCCGCATCTTTCGCCGGCAAAAACGCCACGGCGCCAAGGCCGGCATCATCAACGACATCGTCAAAACCCTGGACACGAAGTACCTCGTCGTCTTCGACGCCGACCAGAACCCGATGCCCGGCTTCCTGAAAAACCTGGTGCCGATTATGGAGGCGGACCCGAAGCTCGCTTTCGTCCAGACGCCGCAGTTCTACACAAACACGGAAGCGAGCGCCATCGTCAAGGGCGCGAACATCCAGCACTGCATGTTCTACGAATTCATCTGCGAGGGGAAGTCGGCCGGGAACGCCATGATTTTCTGCGGCACCAACGCCATACTCCGCCTCGAAGCCATCCGCGCCGTCGGCGGCCTGGACGAAGGATCGGTGACGGAAGACTTCGCCACCACCATCGACTGGCACCTGGCCGGCTGGAAAAGCCTCTATAACGGCCAGGTCGGCACCTTCGGATCCGGACCGGAGGCCCTCGACATCTATATGAAACAGCAGTGGCGCTGGGCCCGGGGCAATATCGGCGTCCTCTTCAAGGTGTTCCGGACCTTTATCCGCCATCCGTTCGGCATGACGGTCCGGCAGTGGTGGGAGCATTTCGCCACCGGCTCCTACTACTCCATCGGCCTCTGCTACTGCATTCTTATGCTCTGCCCGATAACGCAGGTATTTTTCAATCTGCCGGTCTTCCACATGAACGGGCTCATGTACGTCTGCCTGTTCGCGCCGTATTTCATTCTGAGCCTGACCATTTTCTTCCTCAGTATGTACCGAAGAAATTACGCCTTCGGCGATCTGATGCTCGGGATTCTCCTCGGCTTCGTCTGTTTCCCCATTTACGTCAAGGCGCTCTTCGCCGCCCTCCTCGGCATCAAGAGTTCCTTCAACGTCACGGAAAAGCGTTCCGGTTCGGGCGACGTGCCGTACCGGGCCTTTATCCCGCAGCTCGTCATGTGGGCGGTCAATTTCACCGCCATCATCTGGGGGCTACAGCGTATCGCCGTCGAGCAGACGCCGCAGCTCGGCGTCAGCCTGATGTGGACGTTCTACCACTTCATTATGCTCTCGGCCATTTTCTATTTCCGCCTCTCTCCCACCCGCTGGGGCGCTCCGGACAACGTCGTCCAGCCCACGGGCGAAGCGGCGCCGAACGGCTGAGGACGCGATTATGGCAAAACGGAAGGGAAAACTGTTCCACTTCGCCAAGTCCTCGCAGTCGGCGCTGGCCTTGAAGAAAACCATGCGGTTTTTCGCGCTGGCCGTGCTCCTCCTCTGCGCTCTTTCGTACGGGATGTCCCGGCTGTTCACGGAGGACGTCGTCATCCGGACCTACGAAAACGCCTGGGAAAACCTTCAGTCCCTGTGGACGTCGTACAAGCATTACTTTATCGAGGACGGCCGGGTCGTCAGGCCGAAAAACAACTACGACACCGTCTCCGAAGGCCAGGCCTGCGCCATGCTCCGGGCGGTGTGGATGAACGACCGGGAAACGTTCGACTCGGTGTACCGCTGGACCGAGGAACATCTGTCACGGCAAAAACGCCACGGCGACCATCTTCTCGCCTGGCGCTACGGCCAGGACAACCTGGGGAACTACACCATCCAAAGCGACACACCGGCCCTCAACGCCGACCTCGACTACGCCCTGGCCCTTTTCCTCGCCAACCGGGCCTGGCCCGACGGCCGCTCGCCTGTCGGGACGATGGGTTACCGGGAAAAGGCGGTGGCGGTGGCGGACAGCATTATGACAAAAGCGGTGCACCTCCACCCGAACGGCGAACTGGTGCTCCTGCCGTGGCCGCTCACCGGCGGCCGCGATCCGGCCCGGGACATCCTCGTCAACCCGTCGTATTTCTCGCCGGGCCACTACCGGATCTTCGAAGCCGAGACCGGGAACCGGCGCTGGGGAAAACTCGCCTCCGACACCTACCGCCAGGTCGAACGGCTCCTCCGCATGGACGGTCCCGACGGCGTGGTCGTCACCGTCCCGGACTGGATACTCATGCGCCCGGACGGGAATTTCGCCGTCGATCCGAACCGGGGCTACGTCTCCGGTTGGGACGCCTTCCGCCTCTGGTGGCGCCTCCGTTTCGATTGCGAGCTGGGCGGCGGCCGGCGGGCGGAAGACATCATCCGGAAGCGGCTGGTGCCGTTCCTCGACAAGTCCATGGGTGAATCGGGCGGCGACGTCGCTTCGGAAAGCGATCGGGACGGGGTGCCGACCGTGAAATATTCGAACTCCGGCATGGCGGCGGTGTACCGCTGGGCGGTGCGGGATTTCGAGCCGGTTTTGGCGCGGAACATGGAGCGTCAGGCCATGCGCCGCCTCCAGCGGGACGGGGAGTACCTGTTCTTCCAGGAGCGGGACGAGTATTACACGAACAGTTGGGCCTGGTTTGCCGTCCTGGACGGCGAACTCCTGTTCCCGTTCGGAAAATACTATTCATTCGGACGCATCCCGCAGGACGGAACGGAGTAAACGCCATGATCACCAAAGCCGAACTGCTGCGCCGCTTCAACGAGATTATCGTCACCGAAGGCTACGCGATGCCGTTGTACCTCGGCCACCTCCTTCAGACCCTGCCGTGGTACGGCCTGCCGGCCGATCTCGAAACGACGGTCAGGAGCGTTCTCGAGAAGGTGCGGATGGAGACGGAAGCGACGCGGGCCAACAGCGAACAGATTTACCTGAACATCCAGGAAAGCCACAAAGAGGAATTCTGATGCTTCGACAGGAAGATTTCGTGGAAATGCTCGGGAGCATGCAGACCCACGTCGAAAAAACCATCCGCATCACGGACGAACTGGTGAGCGAGCTCGACGACGTCGATCTCCGCTTCAAACTGGTCGCCTTCCGTCAGGCCAAACACCTCCACCTGGAAACGCTGTCGGCGCTGCAAACTTTGGTGCGGCACAACATGTATTCCCTGACCGGTGATACGCTGGAGTAGCCGCGTTCCGCGCCGGAACGGCCCTGCCGGTCGTAGGCTTTCAGGAAATATAGAACTGGCGCGGGACCAGCGCGGAAAATTGACCGGCTGCGGGCCGACACTCCGTTTGCGTTTTTGGACAATACCGTTTTACCACGCCGCTTTAAACCGCATGAAATATCGACCCGCGCTTTATTTCCCTTCGGGAAACCGGCCTTTCCGGTTTTTCCCCGGAGGGATTTCATTGGCGCACGGGACCCTTACCTGGCATTTGCCGCAGCCGTAGTACGGTGTGTGTTCGGCAAGGACCGCGTTCAGGAAGGCCTTGCACGGCCGGCGGGCTTTGCCGTTTTCCAGGCTGATTGCCTGAGCCGGGCAGTTTCGGAGACAGGCGCCGCAGCGGGTGCAGTATTCATAGACGTCCCGGTACTTCCGTTCCGTATACGGAAGCTCCAGCGTCGTCAGGACGCTGCCGAAACGGCCGGCCATGCCTTTTTCCGTAATTATCCCCCGCGACAGACCGAAGGTTCCCAGCCCGCAGACGAAGGCGATATGCCGTTCGGACCAGTTGCTGGTGAAGTTGACGTAGTCCGCCGTGAAGGCGGTCTCCTGCACCGGCACGACGGCGGTGTGGCCGTGTTCTTCCAGGAACGACTTGATGGCGCTGGAGAGGGCGGCGCCGACGTGGTGGCCGTCGATACGAGCGTGGAGCCATTCCGCCGAAGGGTAGGACAGGTCACGGGAATTGCCCTCTTTCACCCGGTCGGTAAACGGGAGAAAATAGGAGATGATGGTCCTGGCGCCGACCAGCCAGTCGAACGGCCGAAGGACGACGTTGGCGGCGGGAGCGGCGAAATCGGCAAACAGGTCGTCGTCCGGGTTCCCGAAGCCGAAGACGGGCGCCTCGAACAGCCTGAGCCCGACGACATCGTCGTTCAAGGCGATTTTCGGGGATATGACATTCAGGGGCGTCTGTTCAATAAACTCCCGGGCGAGACCGGCTATCGCGTCGCAGGTGACCATTGTTTTTTCCCTCGTGGAAAACCATATCCGGGCGTACCGTCCGCGACCGGAGTTGTCAGGCCGTGGCGGTTGCGCCCGTCATTCGCCCGGATCGTACGAGACGCTTCCAACGTTCACCCAACCATTGTACGGCCGGGTCGGCGGAGAAGCAACGCCGTCCCCGGTCGCTCGCGGCAGTCCGCGCCGGTCAATCATACCCGGGACAACCTTGTAAACGTACGCCGTTTATGCATGATTGGGCCGGGAGCGCGCCGCATGCGGCGGCGCTTCCCGGTGGGGCGGATTATCCTGGAACGAAGGAGCGCGTCATGGAATTGGTTCTTGTCCGGCACGGGCAAAGCGAATGGAACCGACTGAATCTTTTTACCGGCTGGCACGACGTCGGCCTGTCCGAGCAGGGCCGGCGGGAGGCGGCGGAGTGCGGCCGCATTCTCTTGTCGGAAGGCTACGACTTCGACGTCTGTTACACCTCCTACCTGAAACGGGCCATTCACACCCTCAACATCATCCTCGAGGAAATGGACCGGGACTGGCTGCCGGTGGTGAAGAACTGGCGCCTGAACGAACGTCATTACGGCGCTCTCCAGGGTCTCAACAAGGCGGAAACGGCGGAAAAGTACGGAGACGAGCAGGTGAAAATCTGGCGCCGCTCCTATGATACGCCGCCGCCGGAACTGACCGAGGACGACCCCCGGAATCCGCGCCACCAGGCCCAATACCGCTACGAAGAAAAACCGCTCCTGCCGTTGACCGAGAGCCTGGCCATCACCGTCGACCGGGTGGTGCCGTACTTCCGCGAGGTGATGGAACCGGAGATCCGGGAAGGAAAGCGCCTTCTTGTATCGTCCCACGGCAATACCCTCCGCGCTCTCGTCAAATACTTCGACAACCTGAGCGAGGCGGAAATCATGGAGGTGAACATTCCGACCGGCGTTCCCCTCGTCTATTCGTTCGACAAACATTTTCGCGTTACCGGGAAAAAGTACCTTGGCGATCCCGAAGCGATTCAGGCCCGGACCGCATCGGCGGAGTCGGTGGGGAAAACGGGCGGGAAGTAAGTACTTGGACGATGGCGTCCGGACAGATTTTTCCGATACGCGCACCGTCACGCCGTTTCGGGTCGGCATGAACGGTTTTATTTCGGCCTCGGTCCGGGCCGAAGCGGATCAAAAGGAAACCCCGTTCTCGCGAACGGGGTTTCGGGCTATCGTGATGATTAATCAAGTCTCGGACCGGGTCCGGGTCCGCGACCACCGCGGCCGTTTCGTCCGCGCCGGTCGTGCCGGACGCATCGTCGCGATCACGCGGCCGTTTCTTCCGGTGGAAGCGTTTTTCCCGTTCCTCCGCCCACAGGCGGTGGCGGTCGGGGCCGAGAATGTCCAGGAACTCCTGGTCCATTTCGCGGAAGACGCTCCGGATGGATTCGAACGAGTCCCGGCGAATATCTTCGACCTTTTCCATGTGGGAATCGATAACGTCTCGGAGCTTTTCCTCCTCGTCCGGTGAAATGCCGAGGAGGGTTTGCATGCGGCCGACCATGGCGTCTTCGATGGCATCGGGGCTCGGCGGTACGCGGTGCATCTTGTCTTTCAGGTAGAGGACGGTCGAACCGACGCCGATGGCGAACCCGGCCAGCATGGCGAGAAAGATAAGTGCGCCGGCCTTCAGGTAGCGGCGGCCGTGGGCGGCGTGGTGACGGGCGATAAGTCGTCGTGATTCGCCGACGTCGTGGTCGTTCATAACACGTCCTGTAAGTCGAGAAGCGATTCAACCGCGGCGAACGGGCTTGACATGTCTGTCCAGGCGGTCACCGCGAACAAGGTCACGGCGATGGCCGCGGCCGCGGCCAGGGCGGCGCCGCCGGCGAAAAAACCGAGGGGAACGCTCATGACGGCGTCGTCGTCCCTATCCCGGAGGGCGCGGATTTGCAGCATGACGGAATTCGTGTCCAGCGGGAGCGGATTGGAACGGGCCGCCGCCAAATCGGCGAGGCGTTCGATTTTTTTCATGATATCCATTCCAACCGTCCTTTCCATGGCTCTTTATCGCCAAGTTTCCGTAACTTTTGTTTCGCCCGGTAAATCCGGACCGCCACCATGACCCGGGTCCAGCCGAGGCGTTTGGCGATTTCATCCTGGCCGAGATTCTCCAGGTACATCAGGGTCATCGCCATCCTGTCGTCGGCCGGAAGCAGGGACAGGAGATCGTAGAGGAGGCGGGCGGCTTCATCCGGGTCTGGTGCGCCCGGATCCGGTTCCGCGACGGCCGCTTCCACTTCGATGTTTTCGTGAAGCTGTACCTTCTTTTTTTCCTTGTCCCGCTTTTCCCAATAGGCATAGCCGGTCAGGGTGGCGATGCGGGCCAGCCAGTGCCGGAACGGAGCGTCGCCCCGGAATTTCGCGAGACCGAGATAGGCTTCGACAAAGACGTCCTGTGCCAGTTCCTCGGCCGTTCCCGGGTCGCGGGCGAAATTCCGCATCTGTTTCTGTATCGCCGGTGAATGGCGGTCGACGATGTTCCGGTACGCTTCCTCGTCGCCATCCAGAGTGGCGGCGACATCGGCGAGATCGAGTTCGTCGGCTTCATTCATGCAGTACCCGTGCGTCCCGGAAAAGGATTGGCCGCGCCCCGACATGGAATTTGGCGACCAACAGGCGCCCAAATGCGCCAGCGCCTCATTGTTCACCATTCCGATACCGTTGTCAATCATGGCGCCCCACACTCCGGTGCATGAATCAATAAAGCCGGGTTCATCGTCCAGCGATCCGGCCCGGTGCAACGCGTTCGCTGAACCGGGCCGGTGCCGCTTGTTTCAATACTCCGCTTATACCGCTTCGTTAGCGCCGGGGGCCGCCGTGACGGGGACCGCGATCGTCACGGTCACGCTTGCCGGGATGGTCCGGCCGGTCGGGACGGTCCTTACGGTCGCGCCGATCGGGGCGGTCGGGACGGTCCATGCGCTCGCGCCGGTCGGGTTTCATCGGGCGGTCGAGCAGTTCCCGCTGCTCCGGGGTGAGGATGCCGCTGACCCGGTCGTAACAGCCGCGTTTCAGGGCGGCGAGACGGCCGGTGGCGGCGCCGAGCGCCTCGTGGGCCGAGACGATGGCGGCCTGATCGGCGTGGTCCTGGTCGTACACGTCGCCGAGGGCCTTTTTCGCGTCCATGAGGGCAAAACGGGCTTCCAGAGTTTGCTTATAGTTGTCGGTAAGAATGTCGACAATCTGGGACTTCTGGGCGTCCGTAAGGTCGAGGTCCATGAATCGGTGCATTCCCTTCATGCCGTGCATGTCCCGCATGCGCGGGCCGCGCGGGCCGAAACCGGGACCGCCGGGACCGTCATGCCGGCCGAAATGTCCACGGCCCATGCCGGGCCCCATGCCGCGATGAAAACCGGGGCCGTCTTCCATCATGTGGCGGGGCATCATTCCCCGGCCGGGACCGCCCCAGAGCGGACGGCCGTAGGACGGCGAATCGTCGTCCATGTCGACGTCGTCGTCGACGACAATCATGTACTCGGCGTCGTCCGTAAGGTCGGCGTCGTCTTCGGCCCGGACGTACGAGGCGGCGCCGGTCATGAGAAAGGCGGCGAGGAAGAGGGATAGTGCTTTGCGCATTGCTTCTCCTTTACGTATGATTCCTGAATGGGTATGCGTCACTGGCGGCATCTTTTGCCGGAATTCATGGTTATGGCCGACACTGGACAGTGTGCAGAAGAATGGCACCGTGCCGGTCTTCACTGCACCGCGTTGAAATTTGCCTGTCCTTCCTGATACACGTTCACCAGTTTCGCCCTCAAAAGAGTAGTGTCCTGTTGGCGCGGCGTGTTACGACTTTTCGCCGGAAAATTTTTTATGCGGTTCCCGTTACCGAAAGGATGTCGAGAAAATGGCTCCAACCAAAACCGTCCGTATAGGCCAGACCGCCTTCGGCGGCGGCAAGCGCCTCGCCCTTATCGCCGGCCCCTGCGTCATCGAATCGGAAAGCCATGTCCGCTCCATGGCGGAAAAACTGGTTCGCCTTACCGGCGACATCGGTATACCCTACGTTTTCAAGGCCTCCTACGACAAGGCGAACCGCTCCAGTATCGACGGGTTTCGCGGGCCCGGCCTGAAGGACGGTCTCCGCATCCTCAGGGAAATCCGCCGGGATTGTGCGGTGCCGGTCATTTCGGACATTCACGAACGGGATGAAATAGAGCCGGCGGCGGAGGTGTTGGACGCTCTTCAGATTCCCGCCTTTCTGTCGCGGCAAACCGGATTTCTCGAAGCGGCCGGACGGGCGGGGAAACCGGTCAATATCAAAAAAGGCCAGTTTATGGCGCCGTGGGACATGAAAAACGCCGCCAACAAGGTCGCTGCCAGCGGCAACGACGACATCCTCCTCACCGAGCGCGGCGTGTCGTTCGGCTATAACAATCTCGTCGCTGATATGCGGTCTCTCCCGATCATGCGGCAGTCCGGCTACCCGGTCATTTTCGACGCCACCCACAGTGTCCAGTTGCCGGGCGGGAAGGGGACGTCGTCCGGCGGCGATCGGGAAATGGCGACGGTGCTGGCCCGGGCCGCTGTCGCCAGCGGCGTCGACGGGCTGTTCCTCGAAGTGCACGACGATCCGGACAACGCCAAATGCGACGGCCCGAACATGATCCGTCTGGACGACCTGCGGGAGCTGCTGGAAATGCTTGTCGCCATCGATGGCATTGTCCGGAAGGACGAACTGGCGGCGGCGGAGAACCGCTGAAGCGGCGGGCCGGTTGACCTGTACTGTCCCACATTGACAGACGAGCCACCTTCAAGGAAAGATTGTTTATGTCGACAATGGATTCACAGCGGCTGACGCCGATAAATGCGCAGCGCAGCCTCACAAAAGACAGGGTGGTCTATGTCCTCGGCCACCGGAATCCGGACACGGATTCGGTAGTCTCGGCCCACGCCTACGCCGCCCTCAAGCGGGAAATGGGCATGAAAAACATCCGCCCGGCCCGGGCCGGAAAAACGACGCTCCAGACCGATTATATTTTTAACCGGTTCAACACCCCGATCCCCGAGTTCCTGCCGGATCTTATCCCGCGCGTCGACTATTACGACAACCACGGCGCCCAGACCATCCATAGCGGCGTCTCCCTCTGGGAGGCGATGTCTGTTATACGGAAGCACGATATGCAGGCCCTGGCCGTCGTCGACGCGGACGGCTGCTACCATTCCCTTCTCCATTACGGGTTCATCGCCGAGCGCCTTCTCCAGATTAACAATCCGAACCGGAAGACCGCCATCCAGACGTCGGTGGATTTGGTGGCGTCGGTCCTGAACGCGCAGAAACTGGTCGTTTGTAATCCGGTCGAAGTGCGAAAAAGTCCCATCGCCGCCGCCGCCGCCGAATTGGAGACGTTCAAGGAAATCCTCGCCACCCATGTGCCGGCCAACGCCATCGTCATCACCGGGAACCGCCTCGACGTCCAACGCCACGCCATCGAGGCCGGTGTGCGGATGGTCATCGTGACGAACGGAAACATTGTCGACAAGGAACTGCGGGAACTGGCGCTGGAACGGGGGGGTATCCGTCCTGTCGAGTCCCTATGACACGTCGTCGACGACCCTTCAGATAATCTACGCGATGCCGGTGACAGGAATGTCGTCCCGGGAAATCGGTCCGGTCAACCAACGGGATCCCATTCGGAAAATCGCCCCGCTCCTCTCGAATGCGCCGGGAAAATCGCTTCCGGTGGTGGACGACGCCGGCCGGGTTGTCGGCGTCATTTCCGAATCCGACCTGTTCCGCGAACCCAATATCGACGTCATCATGGTGGATCACAACGAATTTTCCCAGGCCATCGAAGGCATTGAAAACTACCGCATCCTGGAAATCATCGACCACCACCGCCTCGGATCGCTGGCGACGCGGGCGCCGATTACCTTCATTAACCGCCCGGTCGGCGCCACCTGCACCATTGTCGCCGGCATGTACCGGTCGGAGCGGGTGCCGCTCAACCAGGACATCGCCTCCCTTCTTCTCTGCGGCATTCTCGCGGACACCCTTATCCTCCAGTCCGCCACCACGACCCAGGAAGACCGGGATACGGCGGAGTACCTTGCCAACGTGTCGAACCACGACATCCCGACCCTTGGGCGGGAAATCCTCCAGGCTTCGAGCCGGGTGAGCGGCCGAACGGCAAAGGAACTGGTCGGGCAGGACATGAAGGAGTACGCGGAGGAGGGCGAAACGTTCACGGTGAGCCAAATCGAAGTGGAGGATCCGAGCGAAGTGCTGGAACGGAAGGAAGAATTCCTCGCCGTTCTCGAAAAAGAACGGAACCGCGGCAACAAACTGTTTTCGGCGCTCCTCGTGACTGACATCACCGTGCTGTCCAGCATCATGATTATGGCGGCGGACCCGAAGTTCATCCCACACTTGACTTTGACAAAAATTGCCGAATCGGTGTATGAATTGAACGGCGTCGTTTCACGAAAAAAGCAGCTTTTGCCGATTCTTTCCGAGATGATTGAAGGGTATCAGGCGGAGTAAATTTGGCATGGGTGCCGGTTAAGGGAGGTATCTTCTATATTCTACGCTGCGGAATAAACAAGGCGGCCCCGGAGGACCGCCCCATTCGTTGCACCCGTGTTCCTCCACCATGGAGAACGCCTTGACCAAGAGATGCCGTTCCGGCAGGTCCTGAGCAGTTTTTTTCTTTGTGAATTTAATTTACTCCATCGTGGAGTTTTAGTCAATAAGAAATTTTCTATTTTTTGTAATACTGCCTTTTTTCAGGATGGTTGCCGATGCGACGATCCTTTCGTGAAGCACGTAAAAGAGGTATGTATAAATCGGTAGTAAAACGGGTTTTTTGGAGAACGATCGCTTGTCAAGCTTTTCCGTAACGGTTCTGTTCTCATCGTGATTTTAACTTGCAAACTCTCCCATTTTAGGATACAACGTGAAAACGGGTTTGATTTTCGTACCATGGAATTCGAATGCTGGAATAAACCGGGTAAAAGGAACGGTGATGGGCGATGACTGAAATAGACGACGATACCAAGGCCGAACGGGTAAACAAGAACCGACTGAAGCGGAACAATCGGCGCGTCGTCCTTCAGGCCTTTCGGTCCACTCCCATCCTGACCGTGTCTGAAATCGCCGACGCCACCGGTTTATCCAAACCGACCGTCCACCGGGCGGCGGAATTTCTCCGGGGGCGCGACCTGGTACACACGGCCGGCAAGGGCGCGTCGACGGACGAAGGCGGGAAAAAGCCGACACTCCTTACCCTGAACGCCCGTTACCGGCATATCCTGACTTTCCAGATCCTGGCGCAGGGCCTCCTCTCCGGCATCAGCGACATGCAGGGGAAACTCCTTGCCGAATCGTCCGTCGCCTTCCCGTATAACACCAGCCTTGATACCATTCTCGCCGAAATGCGGAAGGCCGCCGAGGCCATGACCGGGGAACTCCGCATCGACTACGCCGATTTCGCCGGTGCCGTCATCGGCGGCCACGGCATCGTCGACGCCGCCCGCGGCGTTATCGAAGGATCGCCCTGTTATCCGGTATGGGGAACCAAGGTGCCGTTCCAGCGCCTTGTCGCCGACCTGTTCCCGGTGCCCCTTCCGGTGTTTATGGACAATTCAAACCGCTACTCGGCCTATGCCGAAATGCGCACCGGCGCCGCCCGCGACCGTAAGTCGTTTCTTGTTATGGACGGTGAAGCGGAAGGACTGGGCGCCGGGCTGGTCCTGGACGGCGTCCTCTGGCACGGCGGTCATTATATGGCCGGGGAAATCGGCCATATGATCGTTGATCCGACCGGCAGCTGCGTTTGCCACTGCGGCGCTCGGGGTTGTTTGGAAACAGTCGCCTGCGTCGCCACCCTGGTCCGGGGAGCTAAAGACGGGTTTGCCGACCACCGGGATTCCCTTCTCTTCAGCCGGATGCAGCCGGGGGAGGTGTCGTTCATAGACGTCTACGACGTCGCCAATGCCGGTGATGAATTCGCCCAAAGCCTGGTCGACGCCCAGGCCCGCTGGCTGGCTATCGGCATCGTCAACGTTACCCTCGTCGCCGACCCGGATCTCGTCATCCTCCAGGGACCGTACGCGAGGGGCGGCGATTACCTGCTTGCCCGGCTGCTCCATCATATGAGCCAGTTCGCCCACCCGCGCCTGAAACGGTATCCGGAGGTCGTCTATTCCCGGTTCGGCCGGGAACGCGTCCTGGTCGGCGGATCGCATTACGTGGCTGACCGGTTTTATTCGGACGAATCATTATACGAATAAAGCCTTCCGGGCTATCCTTCCCCCGTCCCCGGTCGTTCCGAACCCGGCGGCGAGAAAAATTTATCGTCAAAAAACAGGTGGAAAAGCGGACCGCTATTGTCGTATACTTGTCGGATTCCGGTCTTCGGGTCATCTTTTCCGCGCCTTTCCATTGAAGGGCCGGAGGTTGACTCTCCGGCAGCGGTTGTCCGATGCCGTCCCGCCTCTGTCTGACGTTTTACGGGCGAAATTGCGATCGGCTTCGGCGCATCTTCCGCCCGGACCGTGACGTTGTAGCATGGTCCGGGCGGTATTGACGATGAGGGCTTTTACATATGTGTGGAATTGTCGCTGTGGTCGGGATGCCCGGGGCGGTCGGGATCGTTCTGGACGGGTTGCGATCGCTTGAATACCGGGGGTACGACTCGGCCGGCATCGCCTGGCCGGAAAACGGGAGGTTTTCCCTCCACCGGGCGGCGGGCCGGGTGGCGGATCTGGAAAAACTCCTCGGTAACGGCCTCGGTGGCGGTCAGGAGGCGGCCATCGGCCACACCCGCTGGGCCACCCACGGCCCGCCGGTGGAAAAAAACGCCCATCCGCAACTATCCCATGACGGCGTCATTTCCGTGGTCCATAACGGCATTATCGACAACTTCGCCGCCCTCCGGGACGAACTCCGGCGGGACGGCATCACCTGCATGTCCGATACCGATACGGAAATCGTCGCCTGCCTCATTGCCCGGGAATACGAGAAATCCGGGGCGCCAGGCGATCTCGTCGGCGCGGTCGAGGCGG
>JAJQFC010000037.1 GCA_021201355.1 Planctomycetaceae bacterium
GAGTTTAGCCATCTCGTAGCCGGGCGCGGCCTTGGCGCCGAAGATGAAGGTCTGCGGCGTCCACTCCATGTTCGGGTTTTTCCTGAGCCGGTTGTAGAGCATGACGATGTGGATGGCGTTCATCAGTTGGCGCTTGTACTCGTGGAGCCGTTTCACCTGGGTGTCGAAGATGGAATCCGGGTTCAGGATGAAGCCGCTTTCCAGCTTGATCTGTTCGATGAGGGCCAGTTTCGCCTTGCGGCGGGCGTCCCGGAAGGCGTTCTGGAAATCTTCGTCGTCGGCGAACTTTTCCAGTCCGCGCAGGTGGTCGAGGTCCATGATCCAGTCGTCGCCGATGCGGGACGTGATCAGTTCCGCCAGGGGCGGGTTCGACTTCAGGAGCCAGCGGCGCTGGGTGATGCCGTTCGTTTTCGAGTTGAAGCGGTCCGGGTACATCTCGGCGAATTCCGGGACGACGCGACTCTTCAGGAGTTCCGTATGGATGGCGGCGACGCCGTTCGTCGAATGGCTGCCGACGATGCAGAGGTTGGCCATCCGGACCTGTTTCGGTTCAGACTCTTCGATAAGGCTCATGTTCGACAGTTTTTCGGTGTCGCCGGGGAAGGCGATGGCGACCTTCTGCATGAACTGGTAGTTGATGTCGTAGATTATCTGGAGGTGCCGGGGGAGAAGTTTTTCAAGCATCGGCACCGGCCACTTCTCAAGCGCTTCCGGCATGAGGGTGTGGTTGGTGTAGCCGAGGGACTTGACGGTGATTTCCCAGGCCTGTTCCTGGTCCAGCTCCTCCTGGTCGACGAGGAGGCGCATCAATTCCGGCACCGCGAGGGACGGATGGGTGTCGTTCATCTGGATGGCGACGCGGTTGGGGAATTCGCTCCACGGCTCCTTGTCGTGCTTGAAGCGGCGGAGGATGTCCCAGAGGGAGCAGGCGACGAAGAGGTACTGCTGCTTGAGGCGGAGTTCCTTCCCCATGTAGTGGAGGTCGTTCGGGTACAGCACCTTCGTGAGATTTTCCGCTTCGGTCTTGGCGGCGATGGCGGAGACGTAGTCGCCGCGGTTGAAGTCTTCGAAGTCGAAATCTTCCGTCGTATAGCTGGACCAGAGGCGGAGGGTGTTCACGGTGTTCCCGCCGTAGCCGACAATCGGGGTGTCGTAGGCCATGCCGAGGACCGGCTTCGCATCGACCCAACGGTAGCGGACGCGGCCCCTGTCGGTGGACTGTTCAATCCGGCCTTCGAAGTGGACGGGGATACTGAGTTCCGGACGGGCGATTTCCCAGGGATTGCCGTTCTGGAGCCAGTTGTCCGGGTGTTCGACCTGGTAGCCGTTTTCGATGGTCTGGCGGAAGATGCCGTAGTTGTAGCGGAGGCCGTAGCCCATGGCGGGAATCTGGAGGGTCGCCAGCGAATCGAGGAAGCAGGCGGCGAGGCGGCCGAGGCCGCCGTTCCCGAGGCCGGCGTCGACCTCGACCTCGCGGAGTTCGTCGAAATCGACGCCGAGGCCTTCAAGGGCGTCTTCCACCGCTTTTTGCAGTTTGAAATTGATAACGTTGTTCCCGAGGGCGCGGCCCATGAGGAATTCGAGGGAGAGGTAGTAGACGCGCTTCACCCGGTCGTCGTGGTGGGCCTGCTGCGTTTCGATCCAGCGGTCGATGAGGCGGTCGCGGATGGCGCGGCTGAGGGCGATGTAGCGGTTGTTTTTCGTCGAGGTGTAGCGGTCGCGGGCCAGTTCGTATTTCAACTGTTCCGCATAGTCGAGCTGGATGGATTCGGGGCTGGTGCCTTGACGGGTGCTGCTCTGGTGATCGCTTTCGGTAGTCTGCATAGTTATCTCTCCGGGACAAGGACGGTCCATCTATAGAAATCGAACCTGTGCGTGGTAGGGGTAGCGGCGTCATGATTCCGCGATCACCTTAGTATAAGTTTCGCCGGATCTAAACGCAAACTATTTATACCGCCCCTCCGCCGGGCCGTTCGCCGCCCCGGCGTTTTTCTCTGTAAGCGGCGGACGCTACCTTATATAATGTGGCGCTTGACCGTTTTTTTGAGGAGAACTGCCCGCATGACATTCCGGAAACCGTCCAGGCCGCGTTGGCGCGCGGTCCTGCTGCCCCTCGTCCTCCTGGCCCTCGGCGCCGCGTCCGGCTGTTCGATGGGCTTTGTCAGCCTCCATCCGGGCGAGAACAGCGCCCTCTACCAACCCCTGTTCACGGACATTATCAGCAATTACGACGAACCGTACTGGCTCTGGGTTCGGGGCACGATTACGGGCGATCTGAACGGGAACGGCATCGTCGACGAGGAGATCGTCCTCGCCACCATCCAGAAGGGGGACGAACGAAACCCCGGACCGATTGAAATCGCCATCCTCGCCGCCTGCACCGTCAATGCGGACGGCACCCGCACCGCCATCGCCCGCCAGCTCCTCTTTGACCGGAGCCCGATCGGCCGGGCGCCGAAACCGGTGAACGACCTGGGAATCGTCCGGGACGCGCCGTTCACCCGCTGCCGGGCCCAGATGGTCTCGGACAAAACAACGCTCACGGAAACGGTGGTCGTCTATTTCTGGAGCGATCCGACGCCGTCGTCCGTGTGGTACGCCGGCTTCGCCCTCGAGGACGGGAAGCTGGTTAAAAACCTGGAAACCGTCATGTGGCAGGGAACGCCCGGATTTCTCACGGCGAACCTCGACCGCTCCATCGACGCCAGCCCGTACGGCTATCAGCTCGTCTTCGGCGTCAGCGCCATTCCGGACGAGATTTTCCGGAAGATCGGCCTGCCGTCCGAGTCGCCGCTCTGGGGCCACGTCTACGCCCGGAACGAACACGGCTATTACGTCCAGGCGGACAAACGCTTCGCCAACAACTACCGCCAGCTCCAGGGGCCGTGGAACCAGGCCTACCTGAACGCCTCCCTCAAGGGACTGCCGCCGGAGGAACTGGCCTGGTTCGAATACCACCTCGGCATCCTGAACCACTACACCGGCGACGCCGGGCTGTCCCAGGCCTTTCTCCAGCGGGCCAGGCGGAACGCCGCCGATCCGGTGCTCCAGAAAGCCGTCGACGAAGCGTTCGTCTTCGCCACCGGCGACATTTCCGGCTCTCCCGAACAGCCGGAGGTGGTGGGGGACTGATGCCGATTCCTTTCGACATGCTCCTCGTCATGCTGTTTATCGGGTACTACTCGGAGACGCCGGTCGGGAACCCGCCGCCGGTCGGGCAGGCCGCCCTCGTCGTCGCCGGCGCCATGGCGGTCATGCTCGCCGCGTCGGCCGTCGTCAACCGCCTCGCCTGCGGCCGCTACGAACGGCCGGGACGGACCGCCAGCCAGAACCGGCGGCTCTCGGCCGACGTCGAACTGGTCGTCAGGCTTATCCTCACCATCGTCTATGGCGTCGCCATCTTCGAATCGGCCCTGCCCTGGAGCCTGGCCCGCGCCCTCGGGACCGGGACGGCGCCGGAGTCGTTCGCCATACTCGTTTTCGGGCTGGCGCCGTATGTGGCGCTGTTTTTCTGCGCCTGGCTGCCGATGTACGGGTTCCACCGCCGGAGCAGTTTCGGGCGCTGGACGCGGCGGAGCTTTCTTGTCTACAAGGCCCGCTACAACCTCTACATGCTGGTGGCGTGGCTGCCGTTCGCCCTTCTCGCCGAATGGCTCGGGGAATTCCTCGTCGTTCTCCCGGTGCTGTTTCTCGCGGCGGCGTGGGCCTTTCCGGCCGTTCTGGCCCGGACCTGGGGCTGCACGCCGGTGACGGACGAGCGGATTCTCGAAAGCGTGCACCGGCTGGAAAAGTCGTCCGGCGTGCGGTTTTCCAAAATCTACCTGTGGGAACCGGGCGGCGGCAACACGCAGAACGCGGCGGCTGTCGGGATTTTCCGGCCGTTCCGGTACCTGTTCCTGACGCCGGCGCTGATTCGGAACATGCGGCCGGAGGAACTGGAGGCGGTCGTCCTCCATGAACTCGGGCATATCTACCACCGGCACCTTCTCTTCTACCTGTTCACGTCCCTCGCCGGGATAAACCTGGCGGTCATCGCCGGGGCGCTCCTGCCGCTGTCCGGGTCGACGGAGCGGTTTATCGTCACCGGGGCGTTCGTCCTCTTCTATTTCCGTTTCGTCTTCGGCTGGCTGTCCCGGAACATGGAGCGCCAGGCCGACCTCTTCGCCTTCGCAAAGGCCGGCAACCCGGACGATCTGGCGAACGCCCTGGAAAAACTCGGCCTGTCGGCCGGGAATATCCGGAACGCCGCCTCGTGGCACCATCTGGGCATTGCCGAACGGGGGGATTTTCTCCGCCGGGCCGAACGGCACCGGGGCCTGGTGGAC
>JAJQFC010000343.1 GCA_021201355.1 Planctomycetaceae bacterium
TGCTGCCGCCCTTATTGACGACGCTGTCCGCGGAAACGATGGCCTCGCCCGTGAAGGAATGGCTCCCGCCGGTCACTGTGAGGGAAGAAACCTGCATTTCCTCGTCGACATGGGCGGCAGCCGGGACGGCGGCGGTGAACAGAACGGCGTCGCCGGGCAGGAACGACGTGTTCGTGGCGACGGGCTCGTCAATGTCGTTCCACAGGTTTTCGTTCAACACCCAGGCGTCGGCGGTGGCGTTCCATTCGATGTTCTTGTTGTAGACATAGCCGGGGGACAGGACGATGGTGTCGCCATCGGGGACGTCGACCTGGTAGGCTTCGCGGAAACGCTCGCTGGTGATGGCCCGGCCCCGGTAGGTGACGGTGGAGGAGACGTTCCCGTTCAGCGAAAACGCGGTTCCGCTGTTCGCGTCCTTTCGGACAAGGACGTAGTAGCCGCCCTTGTTCGGCACCGAGGTCAGGTTGACGGTGATGGTTTCGTTGAAGTCTATCCGGTTCGCCGCGAGGGTGAGCATGGGGTTTTTATAATTGCCAGGGGCGGAGTCGACGGCGTTTCCGAGGTCGAAATCGAATGCGCCGCTGTTGAATGTCATGGTGCCCTGTTTGCCGGCGCCGGCCGGGTTGGCGGCGGACGAGGTGATGGTGATGGCGTTCCCACCGCCGACGCGGAGGCGGGCGCCGTCGGCCATGGTGAAGGAACTGCCGGAGCCTTCGAGATCGAGGCGGCCGGTGCTGAAGCCGTCGTCCGCCCCGGCCCGCGCCGCTACGCCGCCGGCCTGGCCGCTCGCGTGGTAGAGGTAGAGGGAGCCGGCGGAATGGGTGAACCGGGTCGATCCGCCCGCCGAAGCGAAGGCCGAGGCGCCGCAGAGATGCCAGGCGCCGTCGCCGGTTTTCTGGACGGTGAGGGTTTTCCCCGAGGCGGCGCTGCCGCGAAGGGCGTCCCGCATGTCGAGGACGCCGCTGCCGGCGACGTCCGCCGTCAGGCTGCCAGCCGCCAGGTAGACGGAATTGGCGCCGCTCCCGTCCCTATTCCCGACGAACAGGCTTGTCTTCGCGTCCGACACGGCGAGGGTCAGGGCACCGCCGACATGGATGGCGCCGCCGTTCCCCGCTGCCGCGTTCCCGGTGAAGGTGGCGTCCCGGAAGGTCATGGCGCCGGTCTGGAAGGCGACGGCGCCGCCGTCCCGGTTGGCGATGTTCTGGTCGAAGACGGTGTCCGCGATGACGCCGTCGGCGCCGTTCGCTCCGGTCATGCCGTTCAGGAGATGGATGGCGCCGCCGTAGCCGGCGCGGTTCCGGCTGAACATGCCGCCGCTGACGGAACCGGTTATTCCCGTCGCCGATATGGCGCCGCCCCGGCTTTCCAGGCCCATGGCGCTGTTCTGGCTGAAAACGGTATTTTTCACCGTGCCGACGATGGTTCCGGAAATGCCGAGGGCGCCGCCCCGGGTGTTCTGGTTGTCGCCCTTCGAGGAAAGGCCGACGATGTTTCCGGAGAAAGCGCTGTCCGCGATGTTGCCTTCGAAATTCCCCGCCTGGACGCTGACGGCGCCGCCGTAGTCGCTGCCGCAGGTGTTCGATTCGAATTGGGAATCAGTGATATTTCCGTAAAACCCCTCTTTCGCCAGTATCCCGGCGCCGCCGTAGCCGACGCCGCCGGCGGAATTGTCACGGAACACGGTGCCGCTGATGTTTCCCCGGTAGTACCGGTTGATGCGGAGGGTGGCGCCGCCGTTCGTGACGGCGTTGTCTTCGAAGCGGGAATCGACAATGTCCGCAAGGACGTCGCGGGACGTCGATATGACCGACCCGGTGGTAACGGCCTGGTTGCCGATGAAACGGGAATTGACGATGCCGCCTTCGATGTCGCCGTAGTACCCGGCGGAAGAAGCGGCGTGGGCGATGGCGCCGCCTATCGGCCCCGAATTCCCGAGGAACAGCGAGTCCTGGATACCGCCCTTGAGGCGCATGAGGATGATGGCGCCGCCGCCGGCGTCGGCGACGTTCCGTATAAAACGGGAATTGATGATGGCGCCGTCCATGGACATGACGTCGCCGGACTTGCCGCCGATATAGAGGGCGCCGCCCTGGGAGAGGGCGTGGTTTTCGATGAAGTCGGTGTTTTCAATATTACCGGCGAAAGCCTTGTTCCCGATGTAGACGGCGCCGCCGAGGTAGGCGGTGTTCCCGGTGAAGGTCGAATTGAAAATGCCGTCCTGGACATGGACGGCGTAGAGGCCGCCGCCGGATCCGTTCTTGGATCTCTGGCTGACGGCGCTGTTCCCTTCGAACAGGCAGTTGTCGATTCGGCCGTATAATTCGTCGACAGACGTGCCGCCGCCGAAGGTGCTGGTGGTGTGGGCGTTCGTGTTGTTGATGAATTTGCTGTCGAGGACGTTTCCCTTGAGCTTGACATTGTTTAGGCCGAAGGCGCCGCCGACGTTGGCGCCGGACGAGTTGTTGGAGAAGGTGGAATTCTGAACATCGCCGACGAAGGCGGCGTCGGTGCCTGGGTAGACGTAGGCGTGGAACCCGGCGGACCCGGTCGTGGAGACGTTGCCGTCGAAGACGGAATTCGTTATCCCGCCCGCGAACGAACCGCCGATGTAGATGGCGCCGCCCCAGTTGGCGGAAGCGTTCCCGGAAAACGTCGAATCGGTGATGCCGTCGGTGAACGACGTGGCGGTGAGAAAGCCGCCGTTACCGGCGCTCGAGTGGCCGGTGACGACGACATTGTCAATTCCGCCGGTGAAAGCGCCCTTCAGATTGACCGGGCCGGCGCCTGTCCCGGCGGCGGCGGCCGGGCCGTCGGCCCGGGTGATATTCAGGTCGGCGAGGCCGGCAAACGTCCCGGGAGCGTTTTCCCCGTACGTGAAGAGGGCGATGCCGTCCGCCACCCGGATGGTCGAGGTCGGCGGGTTGCCGTCGCCGGGGTCGGCGCCGACGATGCGCGTCTGGCCTGGCGGATTGGTGAAGCCGGCCGTCAGGTCGATGCCGGCGCCGTCCGCCACGACAACCGTGCCGGTGCCGCTTGCCGTGACGGCGTTCCGGAACTCCTGAGCCGTCGTCACCCGCGTTTCCCCGGCCGGCAGCGGCCGGACAGCCGCGATGCCGAAGATGCCAATAAGAAAGGCAGTCAGCGCCCGTTGAGTATTCTGAAATGCCATCTGTCTCTCCCAAGCCAAAGCCGGGGGGAGATGGTACTGAATATAAACGTTAATAATCAAGACACTATTACACTATTCTGGTTCTGGTTGATACGGAACAGGTTGAGGTATTAATTGAAAAACCGTTCCGACATTTGGTTTTGGGGAAAGATCGGTGGTTAACGGTGACAGTCAAAAAATGGGGAGGGCCGGCACATCTTTTTACCGCCATCGGCGGTCTCCAGAAGGTATATTCACCATGGATCTTTATTCCGGCGAGCCGTATTGGCTGTACAAAAACGGATACAACCAGTCGTTTCCCGCCCTGACCGGCGACTGCCAGGCCGACGTCTGCGTCATCGGCGCCGGCATCACCGGTTCCCTGGCCGCGTACAGCCTGGCCCGGGAAGGGCTGGACGTCGTCGTCCTTGACAAGCGCCATCCCGGCATGGGCAGCACCTGCGCCAGCACCGCGCTCCTCCAATACGAAATAGACGAATCCCTCCACGACCTCATTCAGCAGGTCGGCCGCGACCGGGCCGAACAGGCCTACCTCGCCTGCTACCAGGCCATCGACGACATCCAGGACATTATCCGTAAGGAAAACCTGACGGTGGAATTCCGGAAATCGCCGAGCGTCCAGTACGCCAGTAAAAGCCGGGACGTCTACGGCCTCCGCCTCGAATACGAGGCGCGGAAGCGGATAGACCTGGACGTCCGCCTCCTTGACGAACGGGAGGTGAAGGACGAATACGGTTTCGCCGCACCGGCGGCGCTGTGGTCGAGCCAGGGCGCCCAGGTCGACGCCTACGAACTGGCCCACGCCCTCCTCGGCCTCGGCCTGGAGAACGTCCGCGTCTTCGACACCGTCAAGGTGACGTCGCTTCGCCGGGAGAAAAAGAGTGTGCAGGTCGAGACCTCGACCGGCTTCACAATCCGCGCCAGGAACGTCGTCGTCACCTGCGGCTACGAGTCGGAACGATTCCTGCCGAAGCGCGTTCTTGAACGGTCGTCCACGTATGCCCTTATTTCAAAGCCGGTGGACGAATCGTCCCTCTGGAAGGACCGCGGGGGCGGAGGGTGGGCCGGCGGGGTGAGAAGGGGGGTGGGGGGCGGGCGGGGGTCGGAGCGCGGGGGGGAGGATGGGTGGGGGAGGGGTAAGCCG
>JAJQFC010000114.1 GCA_021201355.1 Planctomycetaceae bacterium
GCGCCATCTTGCCAAGGCGGCCGAGTCGGTTCAGGATGCCGGCATCGCCGGTGTCAAGGCCCTCTTCCGCCAGCTTCCGGAGCGTCATGGCGATTTCCCGGTTTTCCTCACGGGCCGCTTCCGTCATCGTTTCGAGGGCGAGAAGATAGAGGGCGCCGCCGAACAGGCGGCCGTGACTGAGCCGCGACCGCGTCAGTTCCCGGGCGAGCGGTTCGTCGGCGGAGAGGAGATAGGCTTCCTTGAACACGCCCGGGAGGGTGTCCCGGTGCGAATCCCGGATCAGGTGCCATTGGGTCACCGCCATTTCTTCGGCGCGGCGCCGCTCCGGCGTGTAGTCGGGAGGCGACGGGACGGCGTCGTCCGCCAGGGCGGCGTCTTCGCTGTCGTGCTTGGCCTGCATGTCGGTGATGAACCGGTCGGCTTCGTCGGAGGTCGGCAGGTCGTCCAGTTCGGCGCTCTGGCTGTCCAGGATGGCGGTGGCGATGCCGTCCCGGCCGGCAATGGCGGACCGGAACATTCGCCGCTCCTCCTCGAGATCGAGAAGGAGGGAATAAACCGTCAGGCGCGCCTCAATAGCCTCGGACAGGGAAGGCGGAACCGGTACGCAATCGACGCCGTCGGCGTTTTGCCTCACCGCATAGGTAGTGGTGTGGCGGGAGGTCGGGTGCGCGCCGGGCTCGTCCGACTCGTCGAAATCGGCGCTGACGATACCGTCCAGTTCACCCTCGATGCCGACGGGAACGATACTCTCATAATCCCCGGTGTCGACGGCGACGTCATAGGACCGGGTACTGGTGTCGTTTGTAATGTATTGGCCGGTCTGGGCCGGAAGGGACGGATCGGCCTGGCGGCGAATGGCGGTGGTGCTGCGGCTGGCCGAAACGTCGCCGAAATCTTCCGCCTCCGGATCGGCGGATCCGGGAGCGTCCGGGACGCCGTCGGCGGCCGCCGCTTCCGCCGGGGAGACTTCCTGCTCCGCGCTCCCGCCCTGGTCGACGGCGCTGTCCGGCGTGCCGACGTTGGCGCCGGCGCTGCCGATTGCCTCGCCGTCGTCCCCGGTTCCGGCCCGACCGTCGGCGTCGGATGCGGCGGCGGACGCGGCGTCCGGGTTAACGCCGTCCGTGCCGCCGTCGGCGTCTCCCGGGATAAATACCGCTTCGCCAGACGCTTCTTCGCCCGACGCCTCGCCGTCCGGGACGAGCGCCTCGGGAACGACCGGTTCGTCCAGGAGCGAGATGTCGGGGACTGTCGCGTCGATGTCCAGGACGCCCTCCTCGGGAGATTCGGCGGCCGGCGCGGCGTCGGCGTCGGCGTCCGTATCCGCGGTTCCAGCGCCGACGGCGACGGGCGGAACGGCGGGCGGGGCGTCGTCGGGGGCGAGGCTGCCGATGGGAGGAAGCGGTTCCTCCGTCGAGTAGGGAACGGCCTCGACCTCGGTGGTGGCGGGTTTTTCCGTCTCCACACCGGCGGCCTGGGCGGCGGCGGCCAGCGCCTCGTCCGGCGCGGCGCCGGGGTCGACCCAACGCCGGGGCGGCGTATCTTCGATGAGTTTTTCCAGGGCCAGGGTGGTTTCGTCCTGGTCGAGGACGAGAAGGGGCGTGGCTTCCGGCTCGATAAGGGGGATGATTGCCTCCGCCTCTTCCGGGTTGACGAGCGGCTCCTCTTCCGGCGTTTCATCAACCGGAGCCGCGTCACGGACCGCTTCGTGGAAGTCCGATTCGGACGGCAGTGGTTCCCGGAATTCGTCCGACGGCGGCTCCTCAATCGTGCCGTCGACAGTGTCGCCGTCGGTGAAGGTGATGCCGTCGACGTCCTGAATAGGCAGGAGCGGCGCCCGTCCGGCGGCGGCGGCGGCAAGCTGCTGCCGCATGAGAACGGTAGTGTCGGCCCCGGCGGTGTAAACCCGGGTGTCTTCCGGACTGTCCTGGCGGATGCGGTCCGGATTCGGCAGGATGTCGCCGATAAGTTTGTTGACCGCCTCCTTCGGGAGCATGGCCCGGGGCAGGCGGAGGTTCGAGCCGGGATAGACGCGTCCGTCCGCCGGCGGTTCGCCGCCGGGTTCGTAGCCGCCCAGCGGGACGGCCGGAGCGCGGCCGGCGCCGGCCGGCCGGATGGCGACGCGGATAATAAAGGACGAAATGCGGACGAGGTCGCCGTTATGCAGTTGCGACGGCGCGTCCAGCGGGCTGTTGTTTATGAGGGTGCCGTTAAAGGAACCGAGATCCTTGATGCCGCAGACGCCGTTTTTCATCAGGATGACGGCGTGGCGCCGGCTCACGGCCGACGACGGCAGGGTGATGGTGCATTCCTTGGCCCGGCCAATAAATATCGGCTTACCCTCCAGAAGAGGGTAAATCTGTCTGCCGCCCTTGTGGATGACCTCGAGGTAATGCGTCGGAGGCTGAACGGGTGGCGTTGTCGAATCTGGTGCGCGGTCTCCGGGAATTGTTCGGAACCTTTCAAAATATGGGATAGTGATCAAGCCAATTCGAGTATACCATTTTCGCGTCAATTTCGCCACCAGTTTCTCTACATTGTTCACAGGTGTTATTCAACGCGGCCCGGATTGGCACTGCATGATGATTTTATGTCCGCCCCGACGAAAAGATGTACCACTGCCGGCGGGAATAGAGTACAATGATATATTCTCGGCTCGAGGCCCGGAGTGATCCGGGCCTCGGCGTCGTAGTGCCTGCGCGGCCGGCCGCCACCCGGACCGGCATTTCGGCGCCGGCTCACCGCTGAACCGGCAGCGCCGTTCGAACGGCGCCTCTTTTTATGTTCGAGGCTGTACCGTACCCACGGTTAACGAGGGTGACGGCCGGCTTCCCGAAGGAACCGCTACATTACCATGGACACCAAGTCAATCCGGAATTTCTCCATTATCGCCCATATCGATCATGGTAAATCAACCCTGGCCGACCGCATTCTTCTTCAGACCGGGCTGGTGACGGAACGCGAGTTTCGCGCCCAGTTCCTGGACGACATGGATCTGGAACGCGAGCGCGGCATCACGATTAAGGCCCATCCGGTCACCGCCGCCTTCAAGAGTTCGGACGGCACAACCTACCAGATCAACTTCATCGACACCCCGGGGCACGTCGACTTTTCCTATGAGGTGTCCCGGTCGCTGGCCGCCTGCGAGGGCGTCCTCCTCGTCGTCGACGCCGCGCAGGGCATTGAAGCCCAAACGGTCGCGAACACCTACCTCGCCATCAATAACGATCTCACCATCATTCCGGTCGTCAACAAAATCGACCTCCCGGCCGCCATCCCGGACGCGGTCTGCGAAGAGCTGGTGGCGTTCCTCGGCTGTTCGCCGGAGGACGTGCACTACGCCAGCGCCAAAACCGGAGAAGGCATCCAGGGCATTCTCGAGGAAATCGTCAAGACGATCCCGCCGCCCTCCGGCGATCCGGACAAGCCGTTCCGCGCCCTCATTTTCGACTCGGTCTACGACGACTACCGGGGCGTCATTACCTATCTCCGCGTCATCGACGGATCGGTGAAGAAGGGCGACAAGGTCGAGATGCTGTCGAACGGCAAGGTCTACGAAGTGACGGACCTCGGCATCTTCGCCCCGAACATGAAACAGGCCAAGGGCCTGTCCGCCGGGCAGGTCGGGTATGTCGTCGGGAACCTGAAGGACATCCGCGCCGTCAAGGTCGGGGACACCCTGGCCCAGCCGGGCGGCGGGGTGGAGCCCTTGCCCGGCTATGTCGAACCGAAAAGCATGGTCTACTGCGGCCTGTACCCGTCGTCGACGGAAAATTTCGAGAACCTCCGGAAGGCCCTCGACCGCCTGGCCCTGAACGACGCCTCGTTCAACTACATTCCGGAAAGCTCCACCGCTCTCGGCCACGGCTTCCGCTGCGGCTTCCTCGGCCTTCTCCATATGGAAATCGTCCAGGAACGGCTCGAGCGGGAAAGCGACCTCGACCTCGTGAAGACGGCGCCGAACGTCACCTATGAAGTGCTTTGGACCGACGGCACCATAACGGAGGTGCATTCGCCGGCGGACGTTCCGGACCCGTCGTTTATCGAAGAAATCCGCGAGCCCATCGTCAAACTGGAAGTCATGGTGCCGAAGGAATTCATCGGCGCCGTCATGACCCTGGCGGACGAGCGCCGGGGCGTCCACAAGGGCCTCGAATATATCGGCGGCCGCCGGGCGCTCCTCCATTACGAAATCCCGTTTGCGGAAATTGTCTTCGACTTCTACGACAAATTAAAGAGTTCCACCCGGGGCTACGGCACCATGGCCTACGAATTCGTCGGCTACCGCGCCGCCGATCGCG
>JAJQFC010000351.1 GCA_021201355.1 Planctomycetaceae bacterium
CCGTCGTTCGAGTAGTCCCGGGCCTCCTCCAACGGCACGCCGAGATCGACAAACCCGGGAATGATGGCGTCGTCGTTGTAGATGATCGGTTCTCCCTGGCCGTAGCGGAGTACTTTCGCCAGAAGGTCGACGAACGCCTTTGGCGAATTCTTGTGCACCCGCGCGCCAAGGGTCGGCATGAGGAGGGACATCTCGTGCATGAGTTCGACAAACGTGTACGAGAGGTCGTTTGTGGCGTCGCTGCCGTCCGGGTGGACGCCGCCGACCATGCAGTTCATAAGCCAGTCGTTGCCGCTTTGGCCGTAGTTGAAGTTGGCGTCGCTGTCGATGTCCTCGTCGTCCCGCCAGCGCAGGGCGCGCGTTTCGTAGCCGCCGGTCTGGTTGGTGCCGCTCTCCTGCATGGCGACGGTCGGAACCTGGCCCTGTGAAAACAGGCCGAAGTTGTAATGGTTTTCCGCCCGGTGCGTTTCCTGGATGACCCGCTCGTTACATTTCACGAGAAAGCTCGCGACCATTTCCCGCGCTTCGTCCCGGGTCAGTCTTCCTTCCGCGACGTCCTTTTCATAATACGGATACAGGTGTTGATCGGCGCGGCCGAGAGGGACGAATTCGCCGCCGCTGTTGACCATGCAGTAGGTGAACCAGAACGACTGGAGCGCCTCGTGAAAGGAGGTGGCCGGACCCATGGCGACGTTCCGGCAGTTCTTGGAAATGGCGAACAGTTCGTCGCGGCGCACCGGGTCGGACAGCGCGTCGCCTGGTTCATCGCCTCGTCCGAGTAGCGGAGGGCGAAGGCCACGAGGCCGTCCAGGGCGACGAGCATGGCCTTGTAGTTATTGAGGGACATGCGGTCCGGCGTCGGCCTTCCGTACTGTTCCCGCATTTTGGCGAGGATCATGTCCTTTACGCCGGCGACGCCGTGGCGGAGAATCATGCTCCAGTCCGGCGGGTGATGGCCCCAGACGGAGCACTCGTTCAGTTCGTACCGGGCCGCCTGGAGGCCCTCTTCGGACGTATAGTAAATCGGCAGGACGCTGCCCCAGCCGACGCTGTTCTGGTTCGGCACGCCGACTATGAGTTCGTCCGGCTTGATGACCACCGGCAGGAATTCGCCGATGTATTTTTGGGCATAGCCTTTCCGGACGACCATCGGTTCGTCCCTGATCTGCGGCCATTCATCGAGTATGTTGACGCCCTGGAAGTGCCATTGTCCCGGATCGTGGAATTCGACTTCGAACAGGCGGGTCTTGAGTTTTTCCTGACGTGCGCTCATTGCTTTTCTCCAGTGCTGGCGGGTACAAGGTTTGTCCGTAATGGGACGTTTAGCCCTTGAAGCCGTAAAAATCGTCGTATTCCGGCGCGACGTACATGATATGGTTCTTCACCTTTAGGTATTCGAGAAGGCCTTCGGTGCCGTCTTCGCGGCCGATGCCGCTGTTCTTGTTGCCGCCGAACGGCGTTTCGATGTTCGACTTGGCGACGCAGTTCATCCACACCGTGCCGGCGTCGAGCCGTTCCGCCGTCCAGTAGAGGGTGCGCGGGTTTTCCGAAAAGATGGCGGCGCCGAGGGCGAAGCGGGTGGCGTTCGCCAGTTCGACCGCTTCGTCCATCGTCTTGTAGCGGGTGACGGCGAGGACGGGTCCGAACACCTCCTCCTGGAAAATTTCCATGTCCCGGGTGACGTTCTCGACGATGGTCGGCGGGTAATAGAAGCCCTTGTCGTAGATGCCGCCGGCAAGCGGTTTGCCGCCGAGGCGGACGGTAGCGCCTTCCCGGACAGCCCGGTCGACAAAGCCCTGCACCGAGTCGCGGTGGCTTGAACTGACGAGGGAGCCCATTTGGGTGTTTTCGTCGAGGCAGTCGCCGATGCGCATCTGGCCGAGACGGGTTACCATCGATTCCATGAACCGGTCGTAAATTTCGTCGGCGAGGAGAAGGCGGGAAGTGGAGACGCAGACCTCGCCCTGGTTATAGCAGAAGCCGAGGATGGCCGAGTTGACGGCGCCGTGGAGGTCGCAGTCCTTGGCCGCTATCATGGCGCTTTTGCCGCCGAGTTCGAGAGACAGCTTCTTAATCCGCTTCGCCTGGGCCGACGCCTCCATCAGGCGGCGCCCGACCGGTTCGCTGCCGGTGAGGGCGACCATGGCGACGTCGTCGCTGGCGAGGAGTTCCTCCCCGACGACGGCGCCGGAACCGGCCACGACGTTGTAGACGCCGGCCGGAACGCCGGCCTCGAGGAACACTTCGCCGAGAAGCTGCGCCGTCACCGGCGTCACCGTCGCCGCCTTGCAAACGACGGTGTTGCCGGCCGCCAGGGCGGCGCCGATGGAACGGGTCAGGAGGTGGAGCGGGAAATTCCACGGCGCGATGGAGCCGACGACGCCGTACGGTTCGTAGGTCACGTAGTCGAAAAGATGTTTTCCGGGAACGTCGACGACCTGGCCCTTCAGGGCCTTTATCTCGTCCGCGTGGAAGCGGAAGGCGCGGACGGAGAGGGGAATGTCGATGCCGCGGGTTTCGCGGATGGGCTTTCCGACATCCATCGCCTCCCAGCGGGCGAATTCGTCCAGTCGCCTTTCCAGAATGTCCGCCACCCGGTGGAGGAGGGCGGACCGGTCGACCCGGTCCAAGCCGGACCAGCAGCCGGACTCGAACGCCGCCCGCGCCGCTTCTATGGCTTTTCGGGTATCGGCGGCCGAGGCCGAGGCGATGGTCGCGATCGTTTCCCCGGTGCAGGGATTTTTCGTCTCGAAGGTCTTCCGGCCCTCGGCGTCGACCCACTCGTTGTTCATGAATAATTTGAAATGTTTCATAGGATTCTCCCCGGGAAAAGCCGCCTACAGACGGACCAGAATTTTCATGGAATCGCCGCCGCTCTGGGCGAAGGTGAACGCTTCCTCGATGTGCTCGAAGGGAAACACGTTGGTGACCAGCCTGGAGAATTCGTCGTTCAGGCCGCCGTCGTTCAGGAGTTCGACCGCGCCGATGAAATTGTACTGCGAATGGATGCGGACTCCTTCCACAACCAGTTCCTTGGCGAACACGGCGGACAGGTCGACCGGGTACGGTTCCCGGGTCATGCCGATAATCATAATCTTTCCGGTGATTTTCGCATACCGCGTCGTCGCCGCGACGCCGGCGCGGCTCCCCGACGCCTCGAACACCACGTCGAATCCGAGGCCGCCGCCGGCATCCGACAGCGCTTCGTCCAGCGTCCCGTCCGTCGGATCGACCGTCTCGAAACCGAGTTCCTTTGCGACCCCGCGCCGGTATTCGTTCGGTTCCGAGATGACCACCGTGGCCGCGCCGGCCCGGCGGGCGACAATCGCCACGAGAAGGCCGATGGCGCCGCCGCCGATGACGAGGGCGCTCTCGCCGACCGAAAGGCCGCTCCGCCGGACGTCATGGACGGCGACGGCGATCGGTTCGACCAGGGCGGCCAACCGGCGGTCGACGCGGGCGGGAAGCCTGTACATCTTCCGCGTCGCCACCTTGACGTACTGGGCGAAGGCGCCGTCCGTGTGCGCTCCCATGAAGCGGAGCTGGCGGCAGACATTGTCCCGGCCCTTGGCGCAGGGCTGGCAGTTGCCGCAGGAGAAAAACGGCTGCGCCACGACAGTGTCACCCGGCGTGAAGTCGTCGCCGCCCGCGCCCCGGACCGCCACCAGCTCGCCGACGAATTCGTGGCCGGACACAACCGGAAACCGGGCCGTCGGATGCTGGCCGTGGAGGACGTGAATGTCGCTGCCGCAGATGCCGCAGTACTCGACCCGGATAAGCGCCTCGCCCGGTTTCAAAACCGGCACGTCGACGGAACGCCTTTCCAGGCGATTTTTTTCCGTTATGACGGCGGCAGACATGGTGTGCGGCGCCGGCCGCGAAGGTGTCTGCCTCGTCACCACCGATTCACTGGTCATTTTCCCGCCGCCTTTCTCCCGACCGCCCGCTTCGCCGCCGCGACGATGTCCTCAACGCCTATGGAAAACACCTTCTTCAGGTAATCGACGCTGCCGACTTCGCCGAAGTGATCGCGAACCCCGACCCGTTCCAGCGGCGCGCAGACCGTCTCCGTCAGCATTTCCGCCACCGCGGAACCGAGCCCGCCGATGACGGAATGGTTTTCGGCGGTGACGACGGCGCCGGTCCGTTCCGCCGCCTCGACGACGGCCCGGCGGTCAATCGGCTTAATCGTGAACATGTTGGAGACGGCGGCGCTGATGCCGTTTCCGGCCAGGATGTCGGCCGCCTTCAGGGCGTCGGCGACAGAGATGCCGGAGGTGAAGATGGTGACGTCGGTGCCGTTCCGGAGCTTCGCCGCCTTGCCGATTTCGAAGGTGGAGCCGTCCTGGTAAATCTTGTCGGCAATCTTCCTGGACAGGCGGATGTAGAAGACGCCGTAGCGGTCCTTGGTCTGGCGGAGGATGTCCGCGAGCATCGTGGAGTCGGTCGGTTCGATGATGGTGACGTCCGGGACGCAGCGCATCATGCCCATGTCCTCGAGGGGCATGTGGGTGCCGCCGTTCGTGGAGGCGGTGACGCCCGGGTCGGAACCGATGATGCGGACGTTCAGTCTGGCGTAGGCGGCGGAGACGAACACCTGGTCCATGACCCGGCGGCTGGCAAAGGTGCCGAAGGTATGGGCGAACGGAACGAGACCGGTCGCGGACATGCCGGCGGCGACGCCTATCATGTTGGCTTCCTGAATGCCGCAGTTGACGGTTTGTTCCGGGCGCTTCGCCGCGAACGACGTCATGCCGATACTGTTCATGAGGTCGCAGTCGAGGTAGACGACGCGCTTGTCCTCTTCCGCCAGGCTGTCCATCGTGGCGGCGAAGGTTTTTCGCATTTCCGTTTTCTCCGGCAGGACGGTTGTTTCCACCTTAAACATGGGCCGACTCCTTTTCCTGTATGGCCGCGATGTGGTTTTCGAGGCTGGCGATGGCGGCGTCGCACTGGGCTTCCGTGAACTTGACGTGATGGTTGTACAAGACGCCTTCCGTAAAGGTGCAGCCGATGCCTTTTTCCGTGTGCATGACAATCATCGACGGCTTTTCACCGTTCCGTTTGGCCGTGAGGATGGCGTTCCGGACCGAGGCGACGTCGTTGCCGTCGCAGTCCAGCGCGAACCAGCCGAAGTTCCGGAAGGTTTGGGCGATGTCGCCGAGGCTGCAGATGTCATTGGTGTAGCCGTCGAGCTGTTTCTTGTTGTTGTCGACGAAGGCGACGACGTTCGACAGCTTCCGCTGGGCGGCGAAGAGGGCGCCTTCCCACACCTGGCCTTCCTGCATTTCGCCGTCGCCGAGGATGAGGTAGGTGTGGCTGGCCCGGCCGTTGTAGCGGTTGCCGAAGGCAACGCCGAGGGCGGTGGACATGCCTTGTCCGAGTGACCCGGTAGTCATGTCGACGCCGGGCGTCCGGTTCCGGTCGCAGTGGCTCGGGAGCCGGGTGCCGCCCTGGTTAATCGTCTCCAGTTCCGCTTCCGGAAAATACCCGTGGAGGGCGAGGGCGGAGTAGACCGCCGGTCCGCAGTGCCCTTTCGACACGACGAGCCAGTCGCGGTCTTCCCAGTCTGGCTGATCCGGGCGGACGCGCATGATGCCGCCATAGAGGACCGCGAGTAATTCGGCCATCGACATGCTGCCGCCGATATGGCCGGCGCCGCATTTCCGTAATCCCTTGAGAACGCCGATGCGGATTCGGGCGGCGTCTATTTGCAGTTCAAGTTCATTCTTGTCCATCGTTCTCGAGCTCCTTGGCGTAGAGAGAACAGCGTGAGGTTGTGTTGGTGCAAGGGGGCCGCGCGGGCGGCGTTCGTTTTTTGGGGAACGGACGGGCGGTTCGCCGATGGACGGTTTTTCCGCCGTCCGTTCCCGATGGTTTCTCGACAATATTCGAATCTTTATTCCGTGATTCAGTTGCTGGCGACGACAAGGGCTTCGCCGGGGACTTCCTCTTCGTCGACTTCGTCGTCCAGGTCGTCGACGCCGTAGAACTTCTTTTTGCTGTTCCTGAGAAGGCGTTTGGCGACGAGGCAGACGGCGAACGAGAACAGGAACGACAGAGCCATGAGGAAGAAGGTCGCCAGGTCGGCGCCGCCGGCGCGGGCCAGGCCAACCGGAGAAAGCAGGATGTAGACGCTTATCATGATGCCGACGAGGGCGGCCGAGACTTCGTACCGGTACTTCCACGGACGCATGTTGACGACGTTTCTATTTTTAAGGACGTAGACGTTTTCTTTCGGATAGACGAGGCCCATGACGTACATGAAGGTGCAGCAGACGGCGAAGAGGATGGCGGAAATATGGAGGTAATGAAGGCCGGTGTCGATGAAGAAGGTACAGACGCCGTACATGGCGATGAAGAAGACAAGGGCGATTTTCGCCGCGAAGGCGGGTGCGCGCCGGTTCAGGTAGCCCATGACGATAAGGGTGAGGATGGGGACGTTCGTGAAGCCGTTGATGGTCTGGAGGTGGGTGTAGACGCCTTTCGGCGCGTACATGATGAACGGCGCGACGACCATGGACAGGATGGCGATGACGAAGCCGAAGCGCTTTCCGGCGACGACCATGTCCTTTTCCGAAAGATCCCGTTTGACAAGCGGCTTGTAGATGTTGATGGCGAAGAGGGTGCTGGTGGAATTGAGGACGCCGTTAAAGGTGCTGAGAATGGCGCCGAACATGGCGGCGACGAAGACGCCGACGAGCGGTCCCGGCAGGACGTCGTTCACCAGGCTCGGGTAGACGGTGTCCCGGTTGGCGATGGCCGGTCCGTAGTAGGCGAAGGCGATGAGGCCGGGAACCATGAGGATGGCGGGCGTGAGGATTTTCAGGACGCCGGCGAAAATGACGCCCTTTTGCCCTTCCTTCAGGCTGACCGCCGCCAGGGCGCGCTGGATGATGGCCTGGTCCGTTCCCCAGAAGTAGAGGACGACCAGTCCGAGGCCGGTGAAGGTGGTGGAAAACGGCAACAGGTCGGAACCGGCGCCGATGGAGTTCAGTTTTTCCGGAGCTTCGACAAGCATCGCGTGGAGGCCGGCGGAAAAACTGCCCTTCCCGAGAGCGAGCAGGCCGAAGACCGGAACCATCAGCCCGCCAATGACGAGGAGAATGCCGTTCAACGCGTCGGCGGTGGCGACGGCCTTCAAACCGCCGAACAACGCGTAGACGCAGCCGATAACACCGATCGCCACGACCATAAGCCAGATGCCGCCGGCATGGCTTACGCCGAATGAACCGGGGATGTCGAAGATGGAGTTCAGGGTGACGGCGCCGGCGTAAAGGGTGATCGGCAGCATGTTGAAGAGGTAGCCGAGAATGAAGACGACGGAGACCATTTTCTTCGTGGTCAGGTCATACCGGTCCTCGAGAAAATCGGGAATGGTGGTAAGGCCGGCCTTCAGGTAGCGGGGCAGAAGAAACAGGGCGACGATGACAAGACAGACCGCCGCCGAAATTTCCCAGCCGATAGTGGACATGTTCGTCATATAGACGTCGCCGGTCATGCCGACAAAGTGCGTCGCGCTCAGATTGGTCAGGAGAAGCGACGCCGCGATGACGCCGCCGGTAAGGCTTCTCCCGCCCAGGAAAAACCCGTCGCTTGAATCCTTGGAAACCCGCCGGGCCCGATAAAACGCATACCCGAGAACAAACAACGTCGCTCCTATAAAGGTGATAAGTGTCAGTGCCATACCATTTCCTCCAGTCAGAAGATTGAGTATACAATCACTAATGATTGTATTATAAAAAATTTAAGCTGAAAGAATCCGACGACAGCGTCGCCATCACGTAGAGCACTCGATGAGGAGATCGGGAATGTGTAAGGATCTTTGCCGAGGTTTTACCATTCGCCCTTTTGGCGGTCTCTAAACAATTCTCCGGCAAAAATCAATGATATGAATCAAAGATTTTGGGTTGGCTCTAAAGGAAGTATACACTACAAAAGATTGTATGCAATTAAAAAATTATAATACAGAAAAAATATCGATTTTTTGCTGTAGTGCGTGAACTCGATTACGGTGGGCTGTGGTGATTAATCCGGGCCAGCTTGGTCACCACTGTGATCCACCCGCCGGCTCTTGTCCCCCTGACGAGGGGGAGAATGCCGGTAGTGGTTGGACGAAGTAACATTTTTGGTTTAAGGAGAAACACCATGTCGAGTTCCACAAGCTCCGAGGCGTATGAAGCGCATTGTGCTACCGTTGGCAAATGGCATAAGCTGCAGGTGGACGGCCTGTCGGCGCCGTATCCCACTCTCTTTTCGGTGTCGGTTGTTATGGATGCCGACATAAAGTCTGGTGATGTTTTCTGCATCGGTCGCCAAACATTTCCAGTCTATACGCAATCCTCCACGTCGGATTTCTTCGAGACGGTGAAGGCCGGTTCGAAGGTCGAGTTAAGTTTTGACAGTATGCGAAGCCTTGTTTTCGTTTTTTCGTCGACCAAAAAAGGCGGTGAGGGTGGCGTCGATGACGGCGGCTGGAATATCTTCCCTGGTGAGAGCGCAGTCAGCGGGTCGAGGAATGGGTTGTACGTGCCGGAAGCGGTGAAACCTGGTTTTATTGAAATCACGCGCGTTATTAAACAAACCGGGTCCCCCATAAGGAAATTAGTAAACGGATCCGGTGTAACGTTCATTCTTCTAAAGAATGGTGAGGTATGGAATTGTGGACAAAATTCATTTGGTCAACTCGGAAGAATTATCGATGGTGGAGCAGAGACTGCAAATAAGCTCGCTCCAATCACCATGCTTAACAGCATTAAGGATGTTGTTCATAGTCATGGTTCGACTCTTTTTCTTTTAAAAAATGGGGATGTGTGGAGTTGTGGAGTTAATCTATACGGCGAACTTGGGAGATCCACACCGTCGGGCAGCGCCACAAAAATGAATCTTGGAAAAATTGAAGCAATTGATGATGTCAACATGATTGCATGCGGCCACCAGCAAACGTTTATCGGTATAAAAAACGGTGAATTATGGAGCTGTGGAATAAACTTATATGGAGAATTGAGCAGAAGTGGAGGTGGTGGAACAGCGAGTAACCCCAATCTCCTCAAGGTAACAGAAGTTTCAAATGTACAAAAGGTTGCTTCTGGAAGATCGTATTCTTGTTTCCTACTTGAAAATGGAGAAGTCTGGAATTGTGGCCTTAATAATAAATGCCAGTTAGACAGGCCAGCAACGTACGAATTGGGTGGACCGACGAATATGGGGAGGTTGGATGGGGTTCCAAAATGTATTGATATTAGCTGCGCCGCATGGCATGCGTTATTCTTGACGGAAAATTGGGAAGCTTGGAGTTGTGGCTATAACGACAGAGGGCAATTAGGTATTGGGATGTCGTCGACACCGATGGCGGTTACAAAAATAGATGGTTTATCATCTGTTAAGGCCCTAGTTGCCCAAGAAACACAAAGTGCATTTCTTTTAGAATCTGGTGAGGTGTGGAATTGTGGAGGTAATGGTTGTGGGAACCTTGGACGGTCGACACCATCGCCTCTTACCGATTTGGGTCGAGTTGCATTGCCAGGTAAGGCGACGCATATCGCAATCGGTGATGCGTTTTCCTCATTTGCTCTTGAGGATGGAAGCGTATGGAACTGTGGCATTAACAATTATGGAAATTTAGGTAGAGAGGTTTCCGTTGGTTCCCACGCCAACCCCAATCTCGGTCCGATGGATATGCCCGATTTTTTTGGGACTGACGCGGAATTAAGGCCCGCATACCCGGAAAACACCCTTATCGTCATACCTGGCGACGAAAGCCATGACAACGACACCGTTCTTTATGAGGATGACTTTGTCAGGGAAGAAATTCCCATTGCGACTGTCTATCAGGTTCGCGACGGTGAGCTGGTAGACCTCCCATTTGAGTGGAAGAACAGCAACTAATTGACATTTCTCTGCTGGTGGCGGGTGATCGTGAAGAGCTACTCGCCACCAGTGATTCTAGGCGTAGTTCGAAGTCCGTTTATTCCACCTTTCATCTTGAATAAACGTCCCCAGCAAGCGTCCCCACGGTATTGATACGTGCGTCCTAATTTATTTGAAAAACCGCAACCCCTTGAGGTTGCGGTTGTTATATTGGTCGGGGCGAGTGGATTCGAACCACCGACTTCCTGCTCCCAAAGCAGGCGCGCTGCCAGACTGCGCTACGCCCCGGTATTTGTGCGTAAGGTTATGTGGTACGGCTGTTAATCATTCAACATCGCCGGCTGGCCGGTCGTCTCTAAAACGCTTCGCCAGAGGCCGCGCATCGGGTCGACCTTTTTCCGTTTCGATATGGCGGTGTGGATGGGAACGTGGACAAATGTTTGTTTCCAATTGCCGATGAGCATTTCCGTTCGGCCGGTCATCGCCGCGTGCACGGCGTGCCGCGCCAGTTGACCGCAGAAAACGCTGTCCACCGCCCGCGCCGGAACCGAACGGATGTTGTAACTCGGGTCAATGTACTTGACATTGACCGGGACGTTGATTTTCTGGAAATAATCCACAATTCCGTCCCGGAGAAAGACGCCGATGTCTTTCAGTTTGACGTTGCCGCTGGCGTCGGTCTTTTTGCTGACGAGAGTGTTCCCAGTGCTCCTGAACAGATCCTGCCCGGCGCCCTCGGCGACGACGATAACCGCATGTCCCCGTCGTTCAAGCCGGCTTCGGAGCGATTCGTAAAAACCCTTCGGGCCGTCCAGTTCGAACGGGGTCTCGGGAATCATGACAAAATTGACGTCCGGCTGCGCCAGCGTGGCGAAACAGGCGATAAACCCGGAATGACGACCCATCAGCTTGACCAGGCCGACGCCGTTCGGCGCCCCTTTGGCCTCGACGTGGGCGCTCTGAATCGATTCGATGGCTTCCGCGTAGGCGGTTTGAAAACCAAAGGACGGATCGGTGAAGCTGATGTCGTTGTCGATGGTCTTCGGAATGCCGACGACGGCGATGTTCATCTCGCGCTTCGCCACTTCCTCGGCAATGGCCAGGGCGCCCCGCATGGTGCCGTCGCCGCCGATGCAGAAGAGGATGTTAATGTCCATCCGGTCGAGGCAGTCGACGATTTCCCCGGCATCCTGCTCGCCCCGGCTCGAGGCCAGAATCGAACCGCCGACGTTATGGATTGAATCCACGGTGTCCGGTTCGAGGTTGATGATATCATGTTTGAAGCGGGGAATAAAACCTTCGTACCCGTACTGGAACCCGTACACCTTGCGGACGCCATATTGATAAAACAGGCACAGAGTGATGCCCCTGATGACGTTGTTGATTCCGGGGCACAGGCCGCCGCAGGTGACGATGCCGGCCCGGGTCTTGGTCGGAACGAAGTAGATGTTTTCCCGCGGTCCGGCCACTTCCATGGCCGGCAGGTTTGAGAGGTCGCAAACGCGGTCCTGGAGATCTTCAAGGAGGGTGTCGTACAGGGTGCGGCTGTTTTCCGGCACATACGAGGCGTATTTTCCATACAGTTCGGACAGCGGGGAGGGAATGGTGCATTTTCCCAACGACTTGATGGTGAAATCGGGCGTCTCGTTCATCACGCGTCCTCTCTCATGGCGACTGTGGTCAAACATAAACAACCCGGACACGATCGCCGCTGTCGTGCCGGACGGCCTGAAAAATCGCTCTGTCGTGAAGCCGCCAAAACGGGCAATTCGTACATTATTATAATCTCTCCGCACTTTGCAAGGACGAATTGCCGCCCCAACCCTCCGGGTCACCCGTACCGCCACCACCGCAACCGTCCATCCGACCTCACCTCATCCGACCGGGAAAAATCGGTCCGCATTCGCCAATTCCCCTGATACCTTGAATCTCCCCGGCGAAATACATACCATACAGGAGTGGTATCCAACTTGTTCCGAAAAAGACCTGTTCCCGTCAAGCCCTTGGGCGACGCGAAGGCGCTTTTCGGAAAAACCATCGAGAAAAGCGTCTCCTTCGGCCGATAACACTGGGGTGTGCGCCGACGAGATGTTGCCCGGTATGGCGCGGTACGGTGTTCGGCGCGGCCGACCTGAGCCAAACGGGTGCACGGCGTGTGCCGGACAGGTTTTTCTTCGATAACGAGAATGGATATCCTCCATATGACTGACGTAACTGGAACCGAACTCCTGCTGGCGCTGTCCCTTGTTCCGACGGCCGGCTACGCCGGGATGTACCTTCTCTTTCGCCTGTCCGGGAAGCTCAGGGTCAATTCTGGCGGCTGGCATGCCGGCGCCGTCCGGGTGGGAAACCGCGTCGTCGCGTCCGCCATCGGGCTCCTCCGGACGTTTCATCCGCTCCTGTCGCTGGAATCGTGGATTGCCCGGCGGCTCCGATCGGAAGATGACGAGGAGACGGAAGAGGACATCAGCGACGTGGTTGTCGAGGTCGTCCCGTTGGGGTAGTGGCGGCGGCATCGGTTTATCACGACGCGCCTGGCCGTGATTCGGTTTCTTTCTTGTAGGTTCCGTCCCGGCGGGAATGGAGTTTTGGCATGCGGTAGTCGAGGGAAAAGCGTCTGGGTCCGGACGCTCTTTCGGCCGAAGAACGAACCGCTGACGTACCGAATTCTCCTCACCGCCACACGGCACCGCAACCAGGAAAGGGTACCGCTCCATGGCCAGGCGCTTTCGTTTCAACCTCGACGCCGTCCTCCGTTACCGCGAAATCATGGAGGACGAGCGCCGCCGCGAATACCTCGAGGCGAAAAAACTGGTCGACGAGGAACGCGTCAAGCAGGAGGAGCTGCAACAGGAGCGGTCCGCCGTTCTGGATGAAATCGTCCAGGCTCTCGAGCGGGAAGTTTCGGTGCAGGCCGTCATGGCGTCGTACTCGACCATCGGCCGCCTCGACGCTGCGGTGGAGGAAAGCCGGTGCCGAGAAAAACAACTTGAGGAGGAGGTCGAGAAACGCCGCCTCGCCATGATCGGCGCCCACCAGGAAACAAGCATAATGGAGAACCTCAAGGAACGCCGCCGCGAAGAATTTATCCGCGAACAGGACAAAATTGAACAGGCGCTCCTCGACGACCTTTCCATCCAGGCCCAGGGCCGACGGGTCCGCGAAGCCAAGGAACAGGCGGTCCTTGACGAGGCCCGGCTGCGGGAACGTCTGGCCCGTGAAACAGGCTCGGATGCCGGGGGCGATCAGGCGGCGCCGTAGCCGTTCGAACATTGTCCGGCTGTCAGAACAGTGACTTCCGGTTCGCGGATACGCAAGCTATCCGGGGAATCCGTGAAATAACCCCATGGTACGGCTCTTGTCCGTCAAATTTGGTAGCGCAATGGAGGCGCGGCAATGCGGTTTCTTTCGACCATGTTCTATATGCTCCTGAGCATTCTCGGCCTGAGCGTCATCAGTCTCGGCGGGCTTATCGGCGTACAGTATGTCCGGGGCAAGGTGAGCGGCCGGGATCTCCACAGCATCATGCGGGTCATCGGCGGCACCCACCGCATCATCATCCCGAGCGATCAGTACGAACGCTTTGTCGAATTCTCCCGCGACGAAGTCGCCGCCCGGCAGGAACTGGAACAGAACCGTGGCCTTCCGGAAACGCGCGTGCCGCAGCAGATGCGCGCCATCGAGGCCCAGCAGGCGCAACAGGCCAACCTCGACGTCCTGAACCGCCTCCTTGAAGATCAGAAAAACATCATCGAACAGCTCCGCGCCGACGTCGAATCGCAAAAGCGCCAGGTCCAGGACGTCCGCCGCGCCCTCGACACCGAGCGGGAAAAGAACGCCATCGTCGCCCGGGATGCCGCCACGGCCAAACTCCAGAAAACCCCTGTCCGAGATGGACGCCGGCGACATCGGCCTGTTCCTGACGGAAATTATCCGGGACCCGTCGCAGGGCGGTCCGAACGAGGCGGCGCGAATTATCCGGGAGCACCTGAAGGCGGACTTCTCCGCCGAGGTGCTTGGCGAAATGCCGGCGCCGGAACGGCAGCGCGTCATGCCGCTTCTCGAGAACCAGTTTGCCGGCGTGCCGCCGGACGCTGTCGTCAAAATTTTTACCGACAACCGTATGAGTCCGGGCGAGATGATGGTTTATCTTCTTCAGATGAACCCGACCCAGGCGCTTGGCGTCTACCTCCGGCTGCCGTCGACGATTCAGGACCAGATGTCGCCGGAGATACTGCGGAACAGTTGACGTTCCACATTCTCAAGGAATAATTCCGCTCGCAAGGAGCATAACGTAATGAAACATGTTCTCACCATCGCCGGATCGGACCCGTCCGGCGGCGCCGGCATTCAGGCCGACCTGAAAACCATGTGCGCCCTCGGCGTCTACGGCATGACCGCCATAACGGCCCTGACCATCCAGAATACCCGGGAAGTGCGCGGCGTCGACGCGGTAAGCCCGGATACGGTCAAGGGGCAAATTGCCGCCGTCTACGACGACATCCGGGTGGATGCGGTGAAGATCGGCATGGTGGTCAATGCCGGCATCTCCGCCACCATTTCGGCCGAACTTCTCGGCCGGAAGGCGAAGAACATCGTTCTCGACCCGGTCATGGTGTCGAAGTCCGGCGGCCGCCTCATCGACGACGACGCGGTCCAGGAAACGATGCGCCTGGCGCCGGCGGCGGTCGTCATCACTCCGAACATCAAGGAGGCGGAACTGCTGTCCGGAATGAGAATCGTCCATCACGGCGATATGGAAACAGCGGCGAAGATCATACAGGACCACGGCGCCATCAACATCCTCATTAAAGGCGGCGCTCGCGAGACAGATGCCGACGACTACCTTCTCCTCGGGAAGGAACGGATCTGGCTCCGCTCCGACCGGGTGCCGACGAAGAATCTCCACGGCGCCGGCTGCACCCTGTCGTCCGCCATCGCCTGTTTTCTGGCGAAAGGCCTGAAAGTCCGGGAAGCGGTGGAAGCGGCAAAGGACTATGTCCACCAGGCCATCCGCGATTCCCTGACGGTCGGCGGCGGCGTCGGGCCGCTCGGCCATCTTCAGGCGCTGTACCGGCGGACGGGAGAAGTCGTATAAACGGGATACGGTCCGTTGCCGCGCTGAAGTTTTGCATCGCAAAATTAAGAGCCGCCCCAAACCGGGACGGCTCTTTTTCTTTACACAACCTTCTGGCGGTTCGGCCGGTGCGTTTTTAAACGCCTTTCCGATTGATACGGATCATTTCCCCGTCCGAGAAATTGGACTTCGCCTCGTACCCGGGAAGCGGACGGATGCGCTGGTGGACCGCGTCGACAATCCAGAAATCCTGCGGGAAGAACGAGTCTTCCTGTTCCGCCGCCGGCGTGATCCAGTTCTTCGAACCGACCACCGCCACCGGGTTGTCCAGGTAGTCGAAGGCGAGGGCGGTGACGTTGGACGCGACCGTGTGCATGTAAGAGCCGCGTTCGCAGGCGTCCGACGCGAGAAGGAGGTTGCCGGTCTTCCTGACGCTTTCGACAATCGGCGCGTAATCGAGCGGATTCAGGGACCGGAGATCCCAGACCTCGCAGGAGATGTTGTACTTCTCCTCGAGGATTTTCGCCGCATCCATCGCCCGGTACAGGGTGGCGCCGAGGGTGGCGATGGTGAGGTCTTTCCCGGGCTTCCGCAGGGCCGGCTGGCCGAACGGAACGGTGTAGCGCCCGGCCGGGACGCCGTTCTTCTCGAAGATTTCCGGCGTGTCGTAGAGGCGCTGGGATTCAAGGAACACCACCGGGTCGGTGCCGGCGAGGGCGGTGTACATCATGCCCTTGGCGTCGTACGGCGTCGCCGGGAAGACGACCTTGAGGCCGGGGACGTGGGCGAACATGGCGGACCAGTCCTGGGAGTGCTGGGCGCCGTACTTGGCGCCGACGGAAATCCGGAGGACGAGGGGCATCTTGAGGACGCCGGCCGACATCGACTGCCACTTGGCCATCTGATTGAAAACTTCGTCGCCGCAGCGGCCGATGAAGTCGCAGTACATGATTTCGACTATGGCCCGGCCGCCAGCCAGCGCGTAGCCGACGCCGGCGCCGACGATGGCGCCTTCGCTGATCGGGCTGTTAAAGAGGCGGTGGTACGGGATGCTTTCCGTCAGGCCCCGGTAAACGGCGAAGGCGCCGCCCCAATCGCGGTTTTCCTCGCCCCAGGCCGCCAGGGTCGGGTCTTCGTAGAAGCGGTCGATAACGGCTTCGAAAATCGCCTCCTTGTAGACGATGGTTTTCATGCCGGAAATGCGCTTTCCCTGGTCGTCCAGGCCGAAGCGGCTCTTCGCGGCGAGGCGCTTGACCTGCGGGTTTTCCGCCATCGGCATAAGGACTTCCGGTTCCCGGTCGTCCAATTTGGCGATTTCCGTATTCGAGAACATGACGCTTTCGATGCAGTCGGAATTGGTCGGGTCGAGGTACGGCGAGATGGCCGGGTCGATAGCCTTCTTGAACGACCGGAGGACGATATCCTTGGCGAATTGGAGATTCGCCTCGATGTCCTTGTCCGTCGCCACGCCGGCGTCGACCAGTTCCCGGGCGAAGGCGGGAATGGCGTCGACGGCCAGCCATTCGTCCAGTTCCTCTTTTGTCCGGTAGCTCATGGCGTCCGAGGGCGAGTGGCCGCTGAAGCGGTAGGTCAGGGTGTCGAGGAGGACCGGTCCCCGGCCTTCCTCGAGGATTTTCCGCTTACGGGCGTAGGCGTCGACGACGGCCAGCGGCTTTAGGCCGTCGACCCGCTCGGCGTGGAGCTGGTCCGGGTTGATGCCGGCGCCGAGGCGGGCCAGCACCTGGAAGCCCATTGTCTCGCCGACCGGCTGGCCGCCCATGCCGTAGAGGTTGTTGACAAAGTTGAAGACGAGCGGCAGGCCGCCGTTATGGCCTTCCGGCCACAGGCTCCGGTACTGTTCCATGGTGCCGAAACAGATGCCTTCCCAGACCGGTCCGCAGCCGAGGGAGGCGTCGCCGATGTTCGCGATGACGATGCCCGGTTTGGCGTTGACCCGCTTGTAGAGGGCGGCGCCGACGGAGATGTCGCCGGATCCGCCGACGATGGCGTTGTTCGGATAGACGCCGAACGGCGCGAAGAAGGCGTGCATGGAACCGCCGAGGCCCCGGTGCCAGCCGGTTTCCCGGGCGAAAATTTCCGCCAGGGTGCCGTAGACGAAGAAGTCGTCGGCGAGGTCCTTGACGCTTCCCTTCGCGTCCTTTTCGACCCGGGCCAGGGTGGCGCCGCCGAAGTAGTTTTTCATGATGTCCATCAGCCGGTCGTCGTCCAGTTGGCGGATGCTCCGAAGGCCGCGGGCGAGGATTTCCGAGTGCGCCCGGTGGCTGCCGAAGGAATAGTCGTCCGTTGTGAGGCCGTAGGCCTGGCCGACGGCGAGGGATTCCTGGCCGATGGACAGGTGCGCCGGGCCCCGGTGGTTGTATTCGATGCCTTCGTACTTGCCTTCCTTCTTGATGCGGTCGATCATCGTTTCGAATTCGCGGAGGACCGCCATGTCCCGGTGCATGCGGATAAGGTCTTCCTTCGGGAACTGTTTCGCGGCCTTCTTCATCGGCGTGTCGTAGGTGTTCAGCGGGATGTCCGTGAAGGTGACCTTGCCCTTGGCCCGGAGCGCGTCCGGCAGCAGGGTGATTGACTTGACCATTGGTTCTTCCTTTCAGAATAATCGTGACAAGGCGTTCCCGAGAGGGAAGGGCCGGACGTATGCAAGAGGGCGGTTTACTGGAACATTACTTCCTTCATGATTTCCGCCACGGTCGGATGCGGGAAGACGATTTCCGTAATGTCCCGCGCCCGGAGTTCGTTTTCAATCATGACGCAGGCCGCGCCGATCATCTCTGACGCGTACGGCCCGACGACGTGCATGCCGAGGAGTTCGTCCCGGCCGCCGAGGACGGCCTTGACGAAGCCGCGCACGCCGTCCGTCTCGGCGAGAAAGCGGCCGGACGCCCCAAGTGGCATTTTGACGACGCGGTGGTCGAGCCCGCGTTCCTTGGCCTGGACGTCCGTCAGGCCGACCGAGGCGATTTCCGGGTCGGTGTAGACGACGGCCGGGATGGCGGTTTCGCGGCAGATGTCGTCGCGGCCGAACATGTTGTTGACCGCCACCAGGGTCTGCCGCGAGGCGAAATGGGCCAGTGGCCAGCGGCCGGTGACGTCGCCGGCGGCGTAGACGCCGGGGACGCTCGTCTCGGCCCGGTCGTTGACGCTGATGCGGCGGCGGTCAGCGTCGAGGTTCAGGTTTTCAAGGCCGAAGCCGTCGAGGTTCGCGACCCGTCCGGCAGCGACGAGAACGATTTCGCCTTCGGCCGACTGTGCCGCACCGGCCCGGTCCTTGAAATGCACCGTGCCGCCGTCGACCCGTTCCACCGTTGCCCCGAGGTGGATGGCCGCGCCCTGCGACTCCAGGCGTTTCTGGATGGTCATCGCCGCTTCCTTGTCCGCGTTGCCGCACAGTTGCGGAAGTATTTCGACGACGGTGACCTTTTTCCCGAGAAGGGTGAAGAAGCAGGCGAATTCGATGCCGATGACGCCGCCGCCGATGACGACGACGGATTCGGCCAGCGTCGGCTGCTGGAGAATGCCGGTCGAGTCGACGACCTTCGGGTTATCCTTGAGGCCGGGAATGGGCGGCACCGCCGGCCGGGAGCCGGTGGCGATGAGGAGGTTTTTCCCGGCGTAGTCGGCGCCGGCGACGGTGACCGTGTTCCGGTCCCGGATGACGGCGTCGCCGGTCACGACCCGGACCTTCCCGCGCTTCATCAGACCGGCGATGCCGTTCCGGAGCTGTTCCTGGACCTTTTCCGTCCGCGCCTTCATGACCGGGTAGTCGAACTCGACGCCCTTCGCGGTCACGCCGAACACGCCGCCGTGGCGGGCGTGATCGTAGGTCTTGGCCGCATGGAGAAACGCCTTCGTCGGCACGCAGCCCCGGTTCAGGCAGACGCCGCCGAGGACGTCCCGCTCGACAAGAAGAACCTTCCTGCCGTCCGCCCCGGCATGCTCCGCCGCGACATAGCCGGCCGGACCGGCGCCGATGATAATAAGATCGTACATGGTGTCCCTTTCTTCTGATTGCCTTACCGGGCGCCGTCCAGGACGAGCGCCGTCTCCACCGCTTCGAGGCCCTTCGCCACCGCCTGAAGGAACCGGGACGCCGGAGCGCCGTCGACGGCCTGGTGATCATAGGTCAACGACAGACCGAGGCGCGGCCTGAAAACGACCCCGCCGTCCGCGCCCGGCGCCGCCACGGTGGTGATGGCGCAGACGCCGAGAATGGCGACCTGGTCGGCGTTGATGATGGGCGTGAACGATTCGATGCCCATGCTGCCGAGGTTCGAGACGGTGAAGGTGCCGCCGGCGAGGAGGTCCGGGTTGATTTTCCCGCTCCGGCAGTCGCCGGCGAGGCCGGCCATGGCGGCGGACAGTTCGGACAGGGACATCCGGTGGGCGTCATGCACCACCGGGACGAGAAGGCCCCGGGGCGTGTCGACGGCGAAGCCGAGGTTGACGCCGTGGTATTGGGTGATGGCGCCGGCTTTCTGGTCGAAGGTGGCGTTCATCTCGGGGAAACTTTGGAGGGTCCGGACGACAATCCAGCAGATAAGGTCGTTAATGCTGATATTCGGCAGACCGGCATCGGCGCCGTTGTCCTTAAACATCTTCCGGAGCGCCATCAGCCCGGACGCATCCGCCGACGTGTTGTGCGTCAACTGGGCGTGTTCCGCCAGGGACTGGAGCATCCGGTCGCCAATCAGCTTCCGGATACCCTTGTACGGCACCACCACCGGCGGCGGCGTCGGGACGTCGTCGCGGCGGCGGGCGGGGGAGGCGGTCGTCACGTCGCGGGCCAGCGCCATGCCGCCGAGACCGGAACCGGTGGGCGCCGCGCCGCCCGTCTCCGCCATGACCGCCTTGGCGAGGGGCGTCGCTTTCCGAAGAACGCCGTTGTCGACGGCCGACTGGACGTCCCGGGACACGACACGCCCGCCCGGGCCGGTTCCGAACACGGCCGAGGCGTCGACGCCGAGGCGCTCGGCCAGCTTTCGCGCCCGGGGGGAGACCGCCTTCGTGGCCGCGCCGTCCGGGGACGCGCCGGTCCGCGCCTGGTCGGCGGGGCGGGTGGCCGCCGCCTCCGGAGTCGCGGCTGCCGCCGGGGCGGGCGCGGTTTCGGCCTGAGCCTGAGCCTGAGCCGGAGCCGCTGCCGCCGAACCGGCGGTCATGGCCGAGACATCCTCGCCGGCTTCGCCGATGACGACGATGTCCGTCAGCACCGGCACCAGATCGCCCGCGTTGGCGAGGAGCTTCAGCACCACGCCGTCCGCCGTCGATTCGACGTCGAAAGACGCCTTGTCCGTTTCAATGGCGCACAGGACGTCCCCGGTCTTGACCAAGTCGCCTTCCTTCACCCGCCATTCCACGAGGAGGCATTCCTCCACCGTGTTGCCCTGCTTGGGCATTTGTACAGAGACTGCCATAAGTAAACCCTCCGCTCCAGTGCCGCCAAAAAGGTCACGCTTCACACAATTTTTTTGAACATCCCCCGGTACGCCCGGAGCCGCTCGTCGTCCGGTTCCATGTCGGTGGCGAGCCAGGCCCGGTCGGGACAATGGTCCCAGACGCCGGCCGCCGCCACGCCGAACTTCGACCGGTCGAGGGCGACGAGAACGGTGCCGGACCGCTTCGCCACCACCGCCTTGACGAGGGCGTCCTCCACCGTCACTTCGTTAAGGCCCGTTTCCGGCATGATTCCCCAGGCGCTGAAAAACGCCTTGTCGAACACCAGCGCCTCAACCGACCGCATCGCCAACGGCCCGATAAGGCTGTCCGTCCGCACGTCCAGCGTGCCGCCGATAAGGATGGGCGTCGGTCCCCGGAGGCCGGCGATGCGGTTGAATGTTTCTATGTTATTGGTCGCCACCTGGAGCCGGCTCCGGCCCTTGAGGTGTTTGACGAGATTGAGGATGGTGGTGGAGCCGTCCAGGTAGATGCTGCCGCGGTCGGGAATTTCACCGGCGAGCTTTTCCACCGCCCGGCCCTTGGCTCTGGCGTTCTTGGACAGGCGGCTCGTGAAGCGGAACCGTTCCCCGGCCATGGCGCCGCCGTGGACGCGTATCGCCAGACCCTGGTTCTCGAGAGTCCGGAGGTCGCGGCGAATCGTCATTTCGGACACGCCGAAGCGCCGCGCCAGGTCGGACGCCAGCGCCTCGCCGCCGTCGTTCAGGATGGCGGCAATGGCTTGTTGGCGCGGTTCGGCAAGTTCCGGCATACCGTTCAACTCCCGTGGCAGGCAGATGATAGCCTCTAAGGGTATTTTTTGGTTTAGGCTCGACTGATTGCCGCCTGATGTTCGAATGTGTTCGATTTATCATAAACGAACATTCGACCTTATGCAAGTTTTAATTTGGACGACCCGAAAAAAAATCGTTTTTTAACGGTTTCCAGCGCGGCGATACGTGTTGCGGAACAGCCGTTACTCGAGCCGCATGGCGGTTTTGGTGATGGAGAGGGTGACCGGATCGCCCCCGACCGCGACGGCTATGAGTCTGGCCACCTCATCCGGCCTGGCACTTCCGGTGGTGGTATGGGCGATTTCCAGGAGAACCGTTTCCCGGCCGCTGTCGAAGGCAATGGCGGTCAGGAACGGCCGGATGTCCATTTCCCGGCGTTTTCCCGGCGCGCCGCGTTCGACCTGGATTACGTCCCGGGCCAGGATGTCGGCGATGGCGGCGTTCAGGCGCGGCAGGCTTTCATGGCGCCATCCGGTGATTTCGTAGGAACTGGACACCATCTGCCGGGACTTCTTCACCGGCGGCAAATTCGTCGCCTCGACAATCCCGAGGGTGTCGCCGGCGGCGCTCTTCACCCGGGCGAACAATTCCTCCAGCGGGACCTTCCGGTACAGTTCGAGTTCAATTTCCTCGTGAAGGGACGCGACGCCCAATCCGAGGGCGTGGGGAAACACCAGGCGCGGATGCGGGTTGAACCCCTGGGTCATCCGGAGCGGGAGGTCGGCCCGGCGGAGCGCCCGTTCCCAGAAGCGCATCATGTCGTGGTGGGAATGGTATATGGCCGGACCGGTTTTTTTAAAGCGGACAACGGTCTTTTGCACAAGGTCGCTGTGATTCATGCGCGAATGGTCCTTTCGATTTCGCTTATTATGATGCCGAGAAACGCGTTCCGGTCCATCGGCTTTCCGGTGACGGTGAGAATGGACGTCGCCCGGTCCGCCAGTTCGTCGGGAAACTCCTCCGGAAGCACATTGACGTTGACGCCGATACCGAGGACGGTCCATTCCGGCACGCCGGCCCGGCTCCCGGATTCGACCAGGACGCCGGCGACCTTTCGCCCGTTCAGGAACAGGTCGTTCGGACTCTTCACCGTCGGAGCGGGCAGCCCGGCCTGGCGAAACGCCTCCGACAACGCCACGAGGGCGTCCCGGGTCACCGCCTCCGGACCAGAACGGACGCGCGGTCCGGCCGGCAGGAGGCAGGAAAACATCAGGCTCCGGGGCGGCGAAAACCAGCGGTGCCCGCGCCGGCCTTTGCCGCCGGTCTGCCGTTCGGCCGTGACGACGGCCCCGACCGGCCCGCCCGCCAGGGCCCAGACGATGGCTTCGTTGTTGGTCGATTCGACAACGGCCAGGGAACGCCAGCCCGTCCGGCCGAGATTTTTCGTGTACAGATGCGGAAGGACCAGGTCGAAATCGATCGGCACGTTCCTCGCCACCAGGCGGTAGCCGAGCCTGGTCGACGACGAGATGATATGTCCGTCCCGGCGCAGTTTTCCGATGTGTTTGGCTATCGCCGCCCGGCTCATGCCGAGGAGCCGCGCCAGTTCCTCGCCGGACAGCCAGTCCGTCGTCTCCCCGAGAAAACTGAGGACGCGGTCCGCCGGAGCGGTCAGGGGAAAAGATCTCTTGCCGGGAAGGGGCATTTATTGTAAACCTTTTAGGTCGATAATATGGTTGACAATCACGTGGCCCACCGGCCGCGCCCACGCAGTGGGTACGCGGCCATTATATGGAATACAGTACCCGAGGGGAACCATTCATGCATCATGAACTCACCGCCGCTGTCACCGACGCCCTGGCCGGCCGTCCGGTCCCGGCCGCACGGGCGGCGGCGCTTGTCCCGCATCTCCGGGACAATCTCCTGGACGCCATGGCGGCGGCCCGGATGGCCTGGTCGGGCCGGACCCGGGCGCCGTTCACCTGCGGCATTGTAAATGCCAAGTCCGGCCGCTGCCAGGAAAATTGCGCTTTCTGCGCCCAGTCGGCCAGCCACGACTCGAACCCGCCCGTCTACCCCCTGGTCGGTCCGGACGAACTTCTCCGCCGCGCCGAAATCCTCGCCGATGCCGGCGTCACCCGGATGGGCATGGTGACGAGCGGCACGGCGCCGACGCCGGGCGATTTTGAAAAACTGTGCGATGCGGCCCGGCGCATCCGCGCCCGCGTCGATATCGGCCTCTGCGCCTCGTTCGGTCTCCTCAAAGAATCGCAGGCCCGCGCCCTCCGGGACGCCGGCTTCAGCCGCTACCACCATAACCTCGAAACGTCCCGCCGCCACTACCCGAACGTCTGCACCAGCCACGGGTACGATCAGCGGGTGGAAACGGTCCGTCATGCCAAGGCTGCCGGCCTCGAAGTCTGCTCCGGCGGCATTTTCGGCATCGGCGAAGACTGGGACGACCGCATCGCCATGTCGGAGGAACTGGCCGGCCTCGACGTCGATTCGATTCCGGTCAATTTTCTCACCCCGATTCCCGGCACGCCGCTCGCGGACCAGCCCCGGCTAGCCCCGGCCGAAGCGCTCGTCATCATCGCCGTTTACCGGCTCATGCACCCGGGCCGCGACATCGTCGTCTGTGGCGGCCGCACCGGCCTTGGCCGCTACGAGGTGCTTATCCCGTCCGCCGGAGCGAACGGCCTCATGGTCGGCGATTACCTGACGACGAAGGGCGCCGGCCTCCGGGAAGATCTCGAACTCCTCGCCACGCTGGGGCTCAGGGCATGACCGCGCCGTCGACGCCGCGCCGCGGCCGCCTGGTCTTTGTCACCGGCACCGGCACCGATGTCGGGAAGACCGTCGCCACCGCCGCCCTGGCCCGGGCCGCCGCCCTCCGGGGCCTCGCCGTCCAGACGATAAAACCGGTCCAGACCGGCTGCGCCGCCGCGCTGGACGGCGCGCCCATCGGCTCTGACGCCGACCTCTACCGGGAAGCCTGCCCGAACGGCAATGCGGCCGTCCTCGACTTCTACCCGGTTCCGGCCTCGCCGCATTTCGCCGCCGGGCTGGCCGGGAAGACCTTGTCCGCCGCCGCCATCGCCGCCGCCATTCTCGCCCGCCGGGACAATGCCGACATCACCTTCGTCGAAGGCGCCGGCGGCCTCCTCGTTCCCCTGAACGAATCGGAGACGTTCGCCGACGTCATCACGAAACTTCCCGGCGTCCAGGTCGTCATCGTCGCCGCGAACGTCCTCGGCGCCATCAACCAGGTGCTCCTGACCCTGGAGGCGCTCCGCCAGCGCGGCGTCGAACCGGCGGCGCTGGTGGCGAACCAGTCCGCTCCCGCCCTGGACGCGGACGACACCGCCGCCGCCATCGCCCGGGACAACCTTTCAATATACCGCACCGTCGGCCGCATCCCTGTAGTCGAAACGTTGTCGCATTATCCCGTGCTCCGCGGCAGCCCCGCCGGTCAGACCGGGTCGGAGCCGGAAAACTACCGGACGCGCCACCGCGACCGCGACCGGGCCGACGCCTGGGACGACGCTGCGGCCGAACTCCAGGCGGTGGTCGACGCCCTCACCGCCCCGGCCGAATCGGAAAACGCCGACCCGGACGCGGAGCCGGACGACGTCCTCCGGGAAGACGCCGCCCGTCTCTGGCATCCCTACGCCAAGACCCACCCGCCGGCCCGGGTGTGGGAGGCGGTCCGCACCGCCGGCACCCGCATCACCCTCCGGGACGGCCGCGAACTGGTCGACGGCATGTCGTCGTGGTGGTCGGCCATCCACGGCTACAACCATCCGGCCCTCCAGGCGGCGCTTCGGGAACAGATCGCGACAATGCCCCACGTCATGTTCGGCGGCCTGACCCACAGTCCGGCGACGACGCTGGCCCGCCGCCTCGTCGACATCGCCCCCCCCGGGGCCTCGGCCGCGTCTTCTTCGCCGATTCCGGATCGGTCGCCATGGAAGTGGCGTTGAAGATGGCAATCCAGTACCAGCACGCCACCGGGCATCCGGAAAAACGCCGGTTCCTCACCCCGCGCGGCGGCTATCACGGCGACACCATCGGCGCCATGAGCGTCTGCGATCCGGTCACCGGCATGCACAGCCTGTTCGCCGGCGTGGTGCCGGAACAGCTTTTCTTCGACCGGCCGTCGTGCCCGTTCCACAGCGACTTCCGGCCGGAAAGCCTGGCATCGCTTGAGGACGCTTTCACACAGCACGCAGACCAAATCGCCGCCGTTGTCCTCGAACCGGTGGTGCAGGGAGCCGGCGGCATGTGGTTCTACCGGCCGGAATACCTGAAGCGCCTCCGGGAACTCTGCGACCGGTACGGCGCCCTCCTCATCCACGACGAAATCGCCACCGGCTTCGGCCGCACCGGGAAACTTTTCGCCGGCGCATGGGCCGGAGTGACGCCGGACATCATGGCGGTCGGGAAGGCCTTGACGGGCGGCGTCATGACCCTTTCCGCCGTCCTGGCGAAAGACGCCATCGCCGAGGCCATCAGCCGGGACGGCGTCTTCATGCACGGACCGACCTTCATGGCGAATCCGCTCGCCTGCCGCGTCGCCCTCGCCAGCCTGGACGTTTTGGTCAGCAGCCGCTGGCATGATCGGGTGCGGCATATCGAACAGGAACTCGCGGCCGGACTGGAACCGCTCCGCACGGCGGACGGCGTCCGGGACGTCCGCGTCCTCGGCGCCATCGGCGTTGTCGAAATGGCGGAGCCGGTGGCGATGGACAACCTGATGGCATTTTTCGTCGACCGGACCGGCGCCTGGCTCAGGCCCTTCGGCCGGCTTTTCTACACGATGCCGCCGTACATAGCGACCGGCGACGACATCGGGATTATCACAACGGCTATTAGACGAGCGGTGGAGGAAAAGGCATGGCGGTGACGTTACTCTGCGCGTATGCGGGTGTGCTTCTCGTTATTTCCCGGCTGGCGGTGCGGAACGGCACCGGCGCCGGAACGTTTTTCGTGAACGACCGGGCGTCGAGCGCCGGCGGCGTCGCCATGTCCCTGGTCGTCTCCTGCGTCGGCGCCTCGGCGACGATGGGCATGGCCGGCCTCGCCTTTACCATCGGCACCCCGGCCTTCTGGTGGCTCGGCGCCGGGGCGGGCGGGCTGGTTCTCCTGTCCCTGTTCATCGCCCGCCGGGTCAGGGAGACGGGCGCCTTCACCATGCCGGAAATGATTAACACCCTTCTCGGCCGCCGCACCCGTCTCCTTGTCTCGGCGGTCATCGTCATCGCCTGGACGGCGATTCTGGCGGCGCAGTTTGTCGCCTTGTCGAAACTTCTTGGCGCCCTGCTCGGCTGGGGCGACGGGTTGTCCCTTGGACTCGGTTTTGTCCTCGTCGCCGTTCATACGCTTGGCGGCCAAGCGGCCGTCATCCGGGCCGACCGGCTGCAATTCTACATCCTCGTCGCCGGCCTGGTGACGCTCGTCGCCTGGCTGACCTGGAACAATCCCGGCTGGATACCGGTCACCCGCTTCGAGGTCGTGAATTCCGAGTTCAGTACAGGCGACCTGTTCCGGTACATCTTCGTCGTCGGCGGCAATTATTTCGTCTGCCCGATGCTCTTCGGCCGCCTCCTTTCGGCCGAGAGCGCCGGCGCGGCCCGCCGCGGCGGCCTGATGGCGGCGGTCGGCCTCGCCCTGGCCGGCGCCCTCATCGTCGCCGTCGGCCTCGGCTGCCGGGGCCTGGTGCCGGACGGTACAGCCGCCGACGCCATCCTGACGACCGCCATCAATACGGTCCTGCCGGGCTGGCTCGCGCCCCTTCTCCTGCTCGTCCTCGTCTCGGCCGTGGTATCGTCGGCCGACTCGTGCCTGGTGACGTCGGCGACGGTTCTCAGTTACGATCTTCTCGGCCGAAAGGGCAAATGGGCCTGCCGGGGCTGCGTTCTCGTTCTTGGCGCCGCCGGCCTGGCCCTGATTCTCCTCGAACGGAGCATTATCGGCTACCTGTTCATGGCGTATGATCTGTACGTGTCGGGGGTGGTGATGCCGGTGTTCGTGGCCATCATGGCCGGGAAGACGCGGCGGCTCCGGCCGGGCTGGTTCATTGCCGCCATCTTGGCGGGCGGCGCCTTCGGGCTGGGCGCGGCGGGCTATGGCCGGGAGGAATTGAGTTTGGCCGGAATGGCGGTGTCGACCCTGCTCGCCGTTATCGGCGCGGCGGTATCGTCGCCCCGGAAAAATACGGAAACGGTCGTCATGAAGAGTGTGGTTCCGGCGAAGTAGCGTTCACGACGGCGCAGTCGACCACGCGGTGAACCGCGAAAAACCGGGGTTGACATGTTTGTCGGCAGGCGTGGTCGCCCGCGGCCTGGCCCGACGACGACCGACCGGCGCCTGGCGTTTATTTTTCGCCGAACATCGCTTTTCGCCGAAGGATGTGGTGGTAGTGCTGGGCGAAGCGATGCGCTTCGTCCCGGACGTGCATGAGGAGTTTAAGGCCTTTGTTCCGCCTTGACATCGGGAGAGGGTCCGACCGCCCGGCGAGGAACGGCGTCTCCTCCTGCTTGGCGAGGCTCATGAGGATTTTCGGCCTGGCGCCGACTTCGGCCATGGCCTGGGCGGCGGCGCCGAGCTGGCCCTTGCCGCCGTCGATTAGGATGATATCGGGGAACTCGTCGCCGTTCTCAGCCATCTTGCCGTAACGGCGGCGAACCACTTCGGCGATGGAGGCGAAGTCGTCCTGCCCGTCGACGGTCTTTATCCGGTAGCGGCGGTAGCCGTCCTTGAACGGCACGCCGTCCAGAAAATAGACAAGCGATCCGACGACTTCCTTCCCCATGAGGTTGGCGATGTCGATGCCCTCGATGCGGCGTGGCAGGGAGTCGAGCCCGAGCGCGGCCTGGAGCGCTTCCATGCCGCGCTCCGGTTCGGTCTGCGGGTTCAGGGGGGCGAGGGAGTCGTCGATTCCCGGGTGCTGATTGATGGTGAGGAGGGAGTCGACGATATCCCGCAGTTCCGCCGCTTCCTCGAACCGCAGTTCCGCCGCCGCCTTTTCCATGTCTTTCCGCAAATCTTCAATAAGATCCTTCTTCTGGCCGGAGAGGAACCGGCAAAGGCCGGAAACGCGTTTCCGGTATTCCTCCTTCGTCACCCGGCCGGTGCAGACGCCGGAACAGCGGTGGAGGTGATAATTGAGGCAGCCGCGCTGGCGGAAATGGCGCGGGTTCGCCAGGTCGATATGCCGCTGGCACGAGCGGAAGCGGAAGATGCGCTGCAGCACGGCGAGGGCGCCCTTGATGTCGCCGGCGCCGACGAACGGCCCGAAATAGCGGCTGTCCGGGTTTTCCCGGCGCCAGGCGGTGCGGACGCGGGGGAAATCCTCGCCCCAAGTGACTTCGATAAAGGGATAGGCGTCGTTGTTTTTCAGGAGGACGTTGTAGCGGGGCTGGAGGTCTTTAATCAGCCGGCTTTCGAGGAGAAACGCCTCGAGTTCCGAGTCCGTCTCCACATACTCGAAGTCGACGATGTTTTCGACCAGGGCCAGATCCTTGTTCTGGCGGTCGCGTTTTTGAAAATAACTGGAAACGCGGCGCCGGAGGTTTTTCGCCTTGCCGACGTATATTTCGGTCCCGTCCTTGTCGTGCATTATATACACGCCGGGGCCTTCCGTGAGGGAACGGGCTTTTTCCAGGAGTTTTTCGTTTTTGTCCATAGTTCTCAATTACTGTGGCGGCGATCCCGTCATCCTGCGGGAAAAGAACCCGCCGCCGGCGGACAGGGCGCCGCCGAGGCGGGGGTAAAGACAAAGTTGAAATCGAGATGACGATCTTAACCTGATTCCCTGACTCTTATAAACATATCCGAT
>JAJQFC010000138.1 GCA_021201355.1 Planctomycetaceae bacterium
TCAAAGTCAAAGCATTAGCGAAGCTGTCAGGATTCGTCAGCCATAGACCTTCGACGTATATATGTTTTTTTAATCGTTATCTAATCGTTCTATTTTCTCCCAAACAGGTAAGTAAAACGCCGTAAACCATGACGATAGTATACCCGCCTCGAGTCACCTTGTCCATACCCGTCAAAAGCGGCGTGGCTTCCGTTGTTCGGCAATTCCACCAGACGATGGCAATTCGACCTTTGATGGGCTCGGATTAGCCAGTCCGTTTTCGGCCCGTTCGATTCCCAATGGACGTTGTTGCGGTGCCTTGTTGAAAGCAGCTTTTTCTTGCCGACGCTCCACCTTCCTGATATAGCTGATAAAGGTCGGATAAGAGAACGTCAACGCGCCCGCCGCCTTCATCGCTTTCCAAATCATCAAGTAGCTCCAGCCCTTGTCGTGCTCGGCCTGGATCTCGTCCCAATGCTCCATGAAGACCTTGTAGTTCTTGGCCGAGTTGCTGGCTGTTGGCTTGCCCGCAAACTCGAACAGCATCTGTTCCAGCGATTTCTTTTTGCCTTCCATCACCTCACCTTAATGGCCGTGCTCTAAGCGATTATTAAGCGGCAATAGTAGGATTTCATCGAATAATGCTCTAATAGTGCTTTTTTCGTGGATTTTCGCCTGATAATTCTGTTTTGGTCAGCATGTCGAGCTATGCTTAAGTATCGCTTGAATAATGCTACATGGAAATAGCGTTTATACAACGAAAAACCAAGGCGAAACAACAATAGTAGCAGTGAATATGAGGGCAGGATAGGTGAAACGGGCCCACTTCGTGTCCGGCCCGTTTCACAGTTCTTATTCGCCAAGGCTCAACGAACTCTATCCTGCCCTGCGGGGCACCGCCAGCGGAGACGGCTAAGTGTCTTTGAGGCGAGGTGGGGGGCCGCCTGGCAGGAAACCGTTTCTTGTAATGCCAGCAATCATGGTCGCGCTAAACGCATCCTTTCCCTTTCGGCGGTGATCGATTACCTCAAGATTGCGGTGCTGGAAATGCTCTATCGGGATGGGCAATGAATTGATATCCATGCTCCGATCATGGTACCGACCCATTCCCGAATCTTGACACCCCGAGCTAACTGGTCGCTCCTTCCCGTCTGAAGTCATGACGGCCGTATGGTCAACCAAAATAACGGCTGGGTGGAGTGAATGCATTCGTGGTTTGTATGCTGTGGATAGATAATGCATGACTATGGACCAATCTGGAGAAATCCGCTACTTTATATCGTATAACCACGGGTTGTTATCTGGGTTTCACTCTCGAGAGGTCTTTTTATGGATGCTTTTTCGCTGCGGAACCGTCTTATTAACGATTATCGTGGCTATGTTGAGGGCTTTCTCACTATCGCCGATGAGCGCATCCGCGATACGGTGAATGCCGCTCTTGCCGAAGGTGCGCTTTGGCCGGAGCCTTTGATTCAGTTAAATCCCACGTTTTCCCCCGGCGAAACCATTGATGCACTCGTACAAAAAGGAACACTGCATCCAGAATGCTCTCGGATTTTCCGTATTGGTAAAAATTCCGAATCTCCTCTCGGTCACTCCATGAAATTGCATCGACATCAATCCGATGCGCTTGAAGCAGCCCAAGCTGGTGATAACTATGTATTGACCACCGGCACCGGGTCGGGCAAAAGTCTGGCGTATATATTGCCCATTGTGGATCACATTCTTCGGGTAGGTTCCGGCCGCCATACGCAGGCAATTATTGTGTACCCTATGAACGCTTTGGCCAACAGCCAGCTTGGCGAACTGCGGAAGTATCTGGATAAAACCACATTCGGCGATAACCCGCCTGTTACCGTCCAACGCTATACCGGCCAGGAAAAGCAACACGAGCGCGACGCCATTCTCCAGAGGCCTCCGGATATTCTGCTGACAAACTATGTGATGCTCGATCTGATGCTGACGCGGCCGCACGAGTGCAAACCGCTGATCACCGCCGCGCAGTCGATGCGGTTTATCGTCCTAGATGAACTTCATACCTATCGTGGACGGCAGGGTGCCGATATCGCGCTTCTGCTGAGACGTCTTGCCAACAGTATTCCGGCTGAAAAACTGCAATATGTCGGAACCTCGGCAACCATGTCCACCGAAGGAACGTTTGACGAACAGCGCAAAGTGATTGCCAACGTCGCATCGAGGTTGTTCGGGGCGGAAGTGAAGCCGCAGCGGATAATCGGGGAAACGCTCGAGCGGTCCACATCCGAGTTTTCATCCGAGTCGCTCCGTGTCGGTCTGATGGAGTTCTTCCAAAATACTCATGATTTCGTCTGGCCGGATCGGCATGACGATTTTGTGAAGCATCCATTGGCCGTCTGGCTTGAAAATATTCTGGGGTTACGAAGTGACGCGACAGGCCGACTTGTACGTCAAAGCCCAAAATCCATCGGAGGCGAAGGTGGTTTGGCCGCCATGCTGGCGGCGGAAACGGGCGAGCCCGCCGAGCTTTGCACCAATGCCATCCATGACATGTTGTTGGCGGGCACTCGATGCGCCCCGTCACCGAGTACCGGCAAAAAACCTTTTACGTTCCGTGTGCACCAGTTTTTCAGTCGCGGCGATACCGTGTACGCCACCTTGGGCCGGCTGGAAGAGCGGCACATGACTCTTCAGGGACAGCAATTCTTCCCCGGCCCGGGCCCGGAGCAACGGCTTTATCCGTTGTCGTTTTGCCGTGAATGCGGGCAGGAGTTTTATGGCGCCATCAAGGACGCGGAAAAGGGAGTTTGGCTTCCGCGTCCGTTTGACCGACGCCGGGAAAATGACTCCGAAGAGGCCGGATATTTGCTCTTGGCCGAAGGTTCGGCGTGGCCGGACGACCCACAGGCGGTTCTTGAACGGATCCCGGAGGATTGGCTCGAGCTTCACCAAGGCAACCAGAGAGTAAGAAAGAACCGAATACAATACCTTCCGCAACCGAAACTGGTCGCCCTGGATGGTACACCCTCCCAGGACGGAGTGGCGGCGTTTTACCTTCCGCTGCCTTTCAGGTTGTGCCCAAATTGCGGCGTCAGCTACGGCGGACGAACGGGCGAAGCGTCGAAGCTCGCCACTTTGGGAACCGGTGGAAGGTCCACAGCCACCACCATCCTGGCATTGGCGACATTGCGGGAAATGCGCGACTCAGGGGTTGTGGACTCGGAACGCAAACTGCTCGATTTTACCGACAATCGCCAAGATGCATCGTTGCAGGCGGGACATTTCAACGACTTTATCGAGACGACGCTTCTTCGTTCTGCTCTGTGCCGGGCATTGTCAATGGCAGGGCCAGGTGGACTCCGTCACGAACAACTGGCCCCGATGGTGTTCGCCGCTCTCGCCATGCCGAAGGAACGTTACCTGTCCAGTCCAGAAGTTAGGTATGACGCCTTGGAACGCGCGAACCAGACGTTCAGGGACTTGTTGGCGTACCGACTGTATGTGGATCTTCGACGCGGCTGGCGGATTACTGCGCCGAATTTGGAACAGATCGATTTGCTCCGCTTCGAGTATCCATCCTTGAAAGACCTCTGTGCCTGCGAATCGGACTGGCAGAGACAAAAAGATGAAATAAGAGAGCGAGCTCCCGCATTGCAGATGGCGTCCCCTGCGCTGCGCGAAAAGGCCGCAATCATTCTACTCGATCATTTGCGGCGGGAACTGGCGATAAAGGTGATGGCACTTGATCCGGCGCATCACGACACGTTGAAAAGCAGCGTCTGGGGACAACTCCGTGAACCTTGGCGGTTCGAAGATGGGGAGAAGTTGACCTACGCTTCCGTAGCCTGGGTGCGCTCACACGGAAAAAGCCGTTTCGATCGCAGGGGAGACGTGTATTTGTCGCCCCGCAGCGGATTGTCCTTGTGTTTGAAAAGGATGTTCATCAGGGAAGGCATTTCCTTTGATCACCCGCAAGAAAGTATCGAGGATCTGCTGCGCTCGTTGTCCATCGCAGGCCTGGTGGAATGCGTGCGTTCTCCAGTCACCGAAGGGGATGCCGGTGGTTGGCAATTAAACGCAAGTGCGATGGTGTGGAAGGCGGGAGAAGGAGAGTGTTCCTATCAGGATCCCGTACGCGTTCCCAGAGCGTCGGCAGTTGGTGCGCGCCCGCATCGGTTCTTTATCGATCTCTATCGTGAAAACTGCGCCGGGCTGGAAACGTTGTACGCACGCGAACACACTGCCCAGGTGGTGCAGGATG
>JAJQFC010000348.1 GCA_021201355.1 Planctomycetaceae bacterium
CGCCCGTACGCACATATAACTTCAGGCTTGAGTAGACCATGCCGCCCGCGTCGAACCGTGCCTTGTCAGCGGCCGACATAAGGCCGTCGTGTGAACCGGTGGCAATCGAACGGTCGGCTTTTGTGGCCGCGAAATCATACGCGGCCTTGACTGCCGAAGCCGTTGCGGCAAGTGAGGTGCTGGCGTTATTCGTCTCGGCGCTTAACTGAACCACGCCCTTTTCCGTGGTAGAGGCATCGGCAATGGATATCGTCCGGTCAGCGGTAAGATCTCCTCCGCCAAGCAATGGCGCCGTAGTCTCGATGAGGCGAGTTTTCGGGACGTACGCTGTCAGTTCCGATTCATGATCGGTACGCGACACGTATTCCTGATCTCTTACCCACTTTGTCGTGGCAAGACGGTCGCTATTATCTGTAACTGTCGGAGAAGGTGCGGTAGGGGCTCCACTCAGTGCCGGTGACTCAAGGGGAGCCTTTTCCGCGAGCGACGCATCAAGGCCAACCACATCTGACATGGCGTGGGAGTGGACTTCGTCCGCTTTGCCTTTCGCGTAATCGTACACTGCTTTTACCGCTTTTGCCGTTGCTGCCAGTGTCTCGTCGTCGCTGTCGGTGGAGTTGGAAAGCTGGACTGCACCTTTTCGTGACGTGGTGGCATCCTCAATTCCAAACGTACGGTCGGCACTGAGATCGCCACCACCATAGAGCGGGTCTTCCGTGTTGATGCGACGGGATTCCGTTGCATAAGTGGACAAATCAACGAAATCACCCGGGAAAAAAGCCATTCCCCGTTCCATATCCACCATAAGTTGAACCACCGCGCCTGCCGCGAAATGTTTTTCCTTTCCCTGCTTCATGTCGGAGGTTTGAAATTCAAACGTCCGACCTTTCATCGCCAAGGTGTTACCTCTGGTATAGTCGGCGGGCGCCGTGAACCGCACCGTAAACAACGGCGGCAGAGTGCACGGCAACGACATCAGCGAAAAAACGCCGTTGTCGTAACAACAGTCGGCATCAAGAATCTGCTTCGCGACTTTGCTGTTTTGACACTTTAGTTCATGGAGTGCGTTCGTATTCCGCATAGCACATTCAAGAATGGTTTTACTCATTACAGCTCCTTTTTGTGAGAGAGTATGTACGCATTTCGGCCGAAAATGCACAGGCGGATCATACTGCAGTTCACGCGAAGGAATTGTAGTTTCAGGTTTTTAAACTGGAAAATTTCTACGACCGTTGGGTAATCCGGGTACTGACGAGGTGTGGGAGCAATATACGAGGTATTTACGTAATAACGGAAGGTAGGCCGGGTGACCTACCTTCCGATCCAACGAAAAAGATTTCTGTTACGACCTTAATTCATGACTCATCCATTTTTTTCTTACTTTTATTCCCCGTCCGTTTCTTTGGCTTTGTTTTAGAAACTTCCGACGTGTCGCCGCCTTGTTCCAGGGCAGCCCGCTTTTCCGCTTTTTTCTTCCTGCCTTCGGCGGCGCGCTGTTTGCCGGTTTTGGGGAAGCGGCTGCGGCGCGGGGTTTTGCCGCCTTCGTAGGAGATGGGCGCCTTCAGTTCGATGAGGCGGTCGCGGAGGCGGGCGGCGTCTTCATAGCGCATTTCGCCGGCGGCCTGTTCCATTTCGATCTGGAGAAGGCGGATTTCCTCCTCCGGCGTGACGCCGCCGGTTTTGACCGTTCCGCCCAAGGCCGGAACATACACCGATCCTTCATCGCTCGAACTGAAGAACTCCTCGAGGCCGGTCTCAAGGGACCGCGAAACCGTCGTTGGCGTAATGCCGTATTTTTCATTGAAGGCAATCTGCGTTTCACGCCGTCGCGACGTCTCGTCCATGGTCTTCCGCATCGCGTCCGTGATGCGGTCGGCGTAAAGAATGACGCGGCCCTCCGTGTTTCTGGCGCAGCGGCCGATTATCTGGATAAGACTGGTCGCGTTCCTGAGGAACCCTTCCTTGTCCGCGTCCAGAATGACGACGAGGGATACTTCCGGCAGGTCGAGCCCTTCACGGAGGAGATTTACGCCGATAAGGGCGTCGTAGGCGCCGGTCCGGAGATCGCGGAGGATTTCCACCCGGTCCAGGGTGTGGACGTCGGAATGGAGATAGGTTGTTTTCAGGCCGTGTTCCCGGCAATAGGTGTCGAGGTCTTCCGCCAGGCGCTTCGTCAGCGTGGTGATGAGGGCGCGTTCGCCGCGCTCGGCCCGGGCCTTGACCTCCTCCATGATGTCCGGCACCTGACCCTTGGTCGGGCGGACCTCCACCGGCGGGTCGACAAGGCCGGTCGGGCGGACAAGGAGCTCGACCGGTTCGCCGGACTGTTCCAGTTCGTACACCGCCGGCGTCGCCGACACGTACACGATCTGCGGACGGATTTCCTGAAACTCGTCCCATTTCAAGGGACGGTTGTCCAGAGCCGACGGCAGACGGAATCCGTGTTCGACCAGAACCTTTTTCCGCGCCTGGTCGCCGTTGTACATGCCCCTGACCTGCGGCAGGGTGGCGTGGGACTCGTCGACGATGAGGAGCCAGTCCTTGTTCGGAAAATAATCGAAAAGGCAGGCCGGACGTTCGCCGGGCTGGCGGCCGTCGAAATGACGCGAATAATTCTCGATGCCTTTGCAGTACCCGATCTCCTCGATCATTTCGAGATCGTATTTGGTGCGGCTTTCCAGACGCTGGGCTTCAAAGAGACGGCCTTTCGACTTGAAGACGGACAACTGCTCTTCCAGCTCCGCCGTGATGCCCTCCACCGCCCGGGCGGACGCTTCTTCCGACAGGACAAAGTGGGTTGCCGGGAAAATGGCCCGGTGGTTGTACCGCATGAGGATTTCGCCGGTCAACGGGTCGAATTCGTTTATCTCCTCCACCGTCTCACCGAACATTTCGACGCGGATGGCGGTCTGCATATAGGCGGGCCAGACATCGATGGCGTCGCCGCGGACGCGGAAGGTGCCGCGCTGGAAATCGAAATCGTTCCGCTGATATTCCATCCGGACGAGGCGGGTGAGGAATTCCCGGCGGTCGACATCGTCGCCGAGTTGCAGTGTCAGGGCGATTTCCTGATACTCCTGCGGCCGGCCGAGGCCGTATATGCAGGACACCGAAGCGACGACGATGACGTCCCGCCGGGTCAGGAGGGCGGACGTGGCGGAGAGCCGGAGCCGTTCCAGATCGTCGTTAATAGACGCGTCCTTCTCAATGTATGCGTCGGTCTGGGGGATGTACGCTTCGGGCTGGTAGTAGTCGTAGTAGGAGACGAAATACTCGACGGCGTTCTTCGGAAAGAACTGGCGGAATTCCGAATACAATTGTGCCGTCAGGGTCTTGTTGTGGGACAGGATGAGGGTCGGCTTTTCCGTCCGGGCGATGACGTTCGCCATGACAAAGGTCTTTCCGGACCCGGTAACGCCGAGAAGGGTCTGGCTTGGTTTCCCGTCAAGAACGCCTTTTGTGAGGCGGTCGATGGCTTCCGGTTGCTGGCCGGCCGGGGCGAAATCCGAATTCAGGGTAAAAAGCGACATGCGGCTCCACTTTCATGCAGGAGGAAAAATTCCCGTCGAGCATTCTCTTCTCACGCTCCGTCGTTGCCGCCCCGGCAGGACGACGGGCACGGCAGCGCCGTCGGCCCGTTGTGCCGGAACTGCCGGACGCAAAGGCGGCGCGGTGGCGGTCGAACAGGCAGTCGGCCGCGCGCGGGGAGACTTTTCGTATCGGGAAGACGGGTATCCGTCATTGCATCCTGTCAAGAATCGCCGACACCACCTCGTCCGGCCCCATGTCGCTGGTGTCGAGGTAGTTGATGCCGTCGCCGGCCAAAGCGCGGTCCCGGGCCTCCTTCATCGGGCCGACCTGGTAGTCGGAGGCGTCCCGCAGGTTGATTTCCGCGAGGATGTCCCCGAGGTCGACGTCGCGGCCGGCGGCGAGCATTTCGGCATGGCGCCGTCCGGCCCGGGCTTCCGGGCTTGCCGTCAGGAAAAATTTCCACCGCGCTTCCGGCAGCACCACCGTCGTGATATCCCGTCCCTCCATGACGACGGGCCGGGCCCGGCACATGGCCTGCTGCCGTGCGACCATCTGTTCCCGAATGGCCGGGACGCGGGCGGCGAACTTGACGTTCGCCGCCACCTCGGGACTCCGGATCTCCCGGGAGACGGCTTAGCCGTCCAGTAGGATCCGTGTGCCGGTGGCTGCGAAGG
>JAJQFC010000233.1 GCA_021201355.1 Planctomycetaceae bacterium
GGTGTGAGAGGATGGAAGGTAGGCTCATTACAAACCTACCTTCCTCCTACTCTATGCCGCGGAGCAAGTACGTCTATGGTTCAATCTGGTCGCTACGCCATTCCCGAGGATGTTCTTCGGGCCAACCGCCATGTGTTCCGCCACATGGTCGACGGCGAACGGGTGTGGGTTAAAAAGCGCCGACCCGATAAAAATCCCCTCGGCTGGTGGACGCAAAAGCTTCTGTACGCCGTTACCGGGAACATCCTTCTTATGCCGCCGGATCGACCGACCGGCGACAATGTCACGTTCGAAGTGGCGATGCTCCGGAAAATGCGTTCGCTCGGCGTGAACGTGCCGGAGGTGCTGTACGTCACCGACACGTACTTTGTCCTGCCCGAAATCGGCGTTTCCCTCGAGGTGTACCTTCGGAACAACGGACCCGAAGCGAAGGCGATGATTCCGTTGGCCGCCACGGCGCTGAAGGGGTTTCATGATCGCGGCCTCGCCCACGGCGGCGCCCAGATAAAGAACCTCATGGTTTATAACGGCGAAATTTACTTTATCGATTTTGAGGAAAACATCCCGGCGGAACACCTGCGGCTTTTTCAGATTCGGGACGTGTTCCTCTTTCTCCTCTCGCTGGAGCGTTGCGGTCACAATCCGGATATTTATGCCTTGTGCCGAACCTACGATCCCGACGGCGGCGAGGCGCTGTTTGAAGAAATTCGCCGGGCCGTACGGCAATTCGGCGTGGCGCGGGTGGTGAACTGGCGCCTTCTCAGCCGGCTGAGCATGCGGGATATTCGGAACCTGAGCCGGTTCGTCGAGAAGGTCGAAAATGGCGCCGCCACCGTGCATTCGGCATCGTGACGCGACTTCGGTCTCGACCAGCCTTATTACTACAGTACCATGGAAACCTATGAAAAAGCTATCACTTCCGATTGAAGACATTAAGCGGTTTTACGCCTTTGTCCGGCCGTACCAGTTTCGCGCCATCCTGGCCCTCGTCGTCACCGGCGTCGTCGGCATGCTCGGCGGCGTCATTCCGGCCCTCCTGAAACCGTATATCGACACCGTGGTTTTCGGCGACGGCGACGCCGGGGTCGGCTCGCTGTTTTTCCCACTCCTCATTATCGCCTTCGCCCTGGTGGAAAGTTCGTTGTCCTTCGCCGCCAACTACCTGACCACCTGGGTCGGCAAGCACATCGGCAACGACGTCAAACTGGCGCTCTTCGACAAACTGCTCCATTCCGATCCGGCCCTGTTCGACAAGACCACTTCCGGCGAGGTTCTTCTCAGGTACAATTCCGATGCGGACCTGGCGTCGGAGGGGCTACTCGGAAACATCCGGCAATTCCTGGTGCGGCTGGTGACGTCCGTTATCCTCATCGCCGTCATGTTGTATTATTCGTGGATTCTTGCCGTGGTGGCGGTCGGATGCCTCCTTACCACCGTCGTGCCGCTGTCCCGGGTACGGAAGCGCCTGAAGCAATACATCAGGGAGACGGTTGAGTCCGGCGCCCAGGTGACGACGAACTACAACGAAGCCTACAGCGGGAACCGGGTCATCACCTCATATAACCTGTACGACTATTCCCGGAACCGACTGGACCGGACCCTGAAAAACATTTTCCGTCTGAGCATCAAAATGGTGCAGCGGACCAGTTCCCTGTCCATGTTTATGCACTTCGCCACCGCCGTCGGCATCGCCCTGACGGTCTGGCTCCAGGGGTACCTTATCCAGTCCGGGCGGATCACCCCGGGAGACTTCGTCGCCTGTATTACCGCCCTTATCATGCTGTACACCCCGATTAAACGCCTGGGGACGAACCTGTCGACGATTCAGAATTCCCTTATGGCCATCGGCCGGCTCCTCGCCATCCTCGACATGAAACCGGCCATCGTCAGCAGGGAAAACGCCATCCGCCTCGGCGAAATGAAGGAGGGCGTCGTCTACGACAACGTCTCTTTCAGCTACGACAAGGAGCGGCCGGTCCTGAAGGGCATAAGCCTGAAGGTCGACGTCGGCCATTCGGTGGCGTTTGTCGGCAGTTCCGGCGGCGGAAAGACAACTCTCGTCAACCTTTTGCCCCGATTCTACGATGTTGACGACGGGGCAATCCGTATTGACGGCGTCGATGTCCGGGATATCGAACTCGGCTGCCTCCGCGACCTCATTGCTATCGTGTTTCAGGATAATTTCCTGTTCGGCGGCACCATCAGGGACAATATCGTCCTTGGGAAACAGAACGCCAGCGACGACGACGTTCGAAAGGCGCTGGAACTGGCCTGCCTGGACGAATTCGTCTACGCCCTGCCGAACGGCCTCAATACGCAGATAGGGGAACGGGGCGTCCTGTTGTCGGGCGGTCAGAAGCAACGCGTCGCCATTGCCCGGGCGTTCATAAAGGACGCGCCGATCGTCATACTTGACGAAGCGACTTCCGCCCTTGACACCAAATCGGAGGAGGTGGTGCAACGGGCCATTGAAAACCTGATGATGAACAAGACGGTATTCATCATCGCCCACCGTCTCTCCACCGTCATCAACGCCGATGCCATCGTCGTCCTGAAAGATGGCATCGTCGTCGAGACAGGGACGCACCGCGACCTGTTGGACCGGCCGGGAAGCCTTTACGCGTCGTTGTACCGGACGCAACTGGCATAACGGCATAGCATCCTGATGGAGTGATCATGCCGTTCGGGACCAACCGGTCAGGGCTGCCTGAGTGGCTTGTCCAGGGACTGGGCGGACGACTGCGCCGTTTTGTCCGTGATAACATTGCCCATCGGGAACGTGGCCTGGAACGTCTTTTTCATTGTTTCCACGGCCAGGGTGATGGCGATGCGGGTCGATGCGGTATTGGCGAGGGAATTCAGAACGGCGAAATCATGCACCGCGCCGATAAGGCGGAAGCAGGCGACGTCGACGCCGAGTTCGTCCAAACGGCGGGCATAGTCTTCGCCTTCGTCGCGGAGCGGATCGTTTTCGGCGGTGATGATAAGGGTTGGCGGCAAGGCTTCGAGATCCTCGTCACGGGCATACAGCGGCGAGACGTTCCGTTCCTCGCGGCGGTTTTTGTCCGGAATGTAGTTGTCGAAATACCACGCCATCGCCTTTTTAGTAAGGAGCGGGCCGTCCGAGAAGGCGCTGTAGGAATCGGTGTTCATCTGGGTGTCGACGACGGGATAAAACAGGATCTGGGCGAGGGCGCGCGGGCCGCCGCGTTCATGGGCCAGCATGGCGATGACGGTGGCGAGGTTCCCGCCGGCCGAATCGCCCATCAGGATAAAGCCGTCCGTGTTGATGCCGAATTCGTCGGCGCTCCGGCACATCTCCTCGAAAACGGCGTAGCACTGTTCCAGCGCGACAGGGTAGGGGTGTTCCGGAGCCAGACCGTAGTCCGGGAAGACGACGGCGACGCCGCCTTCGTGGGCGATTTCCCGGATGAGGCGGTCGTGCGTTTCCCTGCCGCCCGTCACCCAGCCGCCGCCGTGCAGGTACAGGACGGCCGGAAGATTGCCGGTAGAGCCCTTCGGTCTGACGATGCGAACCGGGACGGTCCCGGTGGGTCCGGCCTCGAGTTCGATATCTTTCATATCGACCTCGGGCATGGGAACGACGGTGGAAGTTTGAGATTGGACAAAGTTTTCCCGTACCGTTTCCGGAGACAACATATTGACCGGCGGCGCGCCTTTCGCTTCGGACTCGTCGACATAGTCCTGAGTCTCGGCGAACAGCTTGGGTTTTTCCTGGGTAAACAGGGACATGGCAAACTCCTGGCAGTGTGAGCATCCTCACCGTTGGATTAACGTGAACAGTTAATCCATATCTGGTTGATGTCAGCCATGGCGTGACGGTCCCTTGAGTGGAGGGATGGAATACGGTTTTGGTTGGAATGGGGCGGGTTGGATGGCTTGACCTTGTTTCCAGCCGTTCCCCATTGCACGGGGTAGGGCCTCTACATACAATGAACAACCGCATTTCGGGTCATCGCACTGCGGGAATGGCGGAATGGCAGACGCGCAAGATTTAGGATCTTGTGGTGAAAACCGTGGGGGTTCGAGTCCCCCTTCCCGCACCAATTTAACAGTCTAACATTCGTTCTAAATCCACCTTCGGCATTTTTCCCGTCAACGATGATATCACAGTACTCCAATATCAAAGTTTAGGGCGTAATGG
>JAJQFC010000332.1:0-12183 GCA_021201355.1 Planctomycetaceae bacterium
TGGCGTTTATTTTTCGGAAGGAGACTATAGGCGAGTGGACTGTCGTGTTGTGTGCACGGTGCACATATTACTTGGAGGAATTACGATGGACAAGTCATCCAACAACAGCGGCAACAAGCGCGGCAACAACCGTGGCAACAATGCCAAGAACAGCGCCAACAAATCCAACAACAGCCAGGGCAACAACAACTTCAATCCGAAGGATCACCCGCGGGATTCCGAAGGCCGGTTCACCGAAAAGTAGAACCCGCGTTTCCTTTACGAAGTGGTTCAAGAGGACTTCGAACGCGATTTCGGAGTCCTCTTTCTTGTCCAGAATGCGAATTTCCCACCCGAATGTGAATCTTCCTTCAAGCCAACCCGTGAACCAGGCACCGTAATCGGGCACCCGTCAGCATTAAACAGCCTTTGTCAGCCCCCTGTACACCCGCTGGTACTTTCCCCGGCGCGGCGGCACGGCGTAGCCGACCCGGCACTCCAGCGTCGGAACGAGCCAGACGGCACTGTCGTTGCTGGCTGGCGGCGGTTCCGCGAACGGATGCTTTTTTGCCTTCCGGTTTGCGGCTATCGTCGCCATGTCGGCCCGAATGTCCCCGAGCGTCACATGGCCTTCGTAGAGGATGGCGCCGTCGTCCGCGCGGCGACCGAGGATAAGGCTGACCATGTTGTTCGCTTTCGGGAGATACCCGCAAATAAGGAAAAGTTCCGACGGGCGGCTGGACATGGTCAGCCAGTCGTTGCTCCGCTTGCCCATCCGGTACTGGCTGTCCAGCCGCTTGGCGCGGACGCCGGGGAGCCCACGGGCCCGCACCGAGTCGACGAAACGTTTCCCTGAACCGTTCACGGACACGGCGACGACGACGCCGTCGTTCTGCCGGACGGCCGCCTCGAGGAGCGACCGCCGCTCCGCGGCGCCGCGGCCGGTGACGGCCTCCCGGTCCCGGTAGAGTATATCCGAGACGACGATGGCGGCGCGGCCGTCATGACCGAAAATCGTCTTGTTCCGGAGCCGCCGCGACAGGAGTTCGGGGTCCGGAACGCCGGTCGGGGCGACGATGATTTCGCCGTCGAGGACGGACCGGCTGTCGTCGGCGCCGTCACGGAGACTGTCCGCGACGTCCCGGAAGACGGCAGTCAGGTCGAAGCCGTCCTTGTCGTGGAGGACGACGTCGCCGTCGCCGACGTAGGCAAGGCAGCGTTCACCGCCGAACAGCGGTTCGAACAGGAAATCGTCCCGGTCGAACGGCTCCGCGTCGCCGCCCGGGAACATCGGCGCGGCGCTTCGGTCCGCGAAGATGTCGGCCATGGGACTAGATGTCCGGCTTGGTCCGTTCGACCTCGACCGCCGGCGCCGTCTTCTTTTCTCCGTCGCCGGAAAGGCCGGATTTGAATTCGGTCAGGGCCTGCCCGACCGAACGGGCGACGCCGGGCAGGCGTTTTCCGAACAGGAGGAGGGCCACGAGGCCGATAACGACCCACTCCACCGTGCCGGGCATGCTGGCAAAGGCTACGGGTAAGGACTCCATACATTCTCCTCGAGCGCTACGCCGCTCGCATTCTTCAAGGCGATGCAGATTCCACCGTCTCCGGAAGCCGGCCCGACCGCGTGGGCCGGCGCCGAAAGACGATGTCGTTCCTGTTCACACTATTTACGTGCCGCATCAGGTGACGAGCGGCCCCGGATTCCGGAGGTACTGTTCCTTGATGTGGTGCGTCGACCAGTAGGCGAGGGCGCCGACAAGGCCGGTCGGGTTGTAGCCCATGTTCTGGGGGAAGGCGCTGGCGCCGTAGACGAACACGTTCGGCACGTCCCAGGACTGGAGGTGACGGTTGACGGCGCTCGTGTTCGGGTCCGTTCCCATGATGGCGCCGCCGGTTGTGTGGGTGGTCTGGTAGTAGGTGGTGTCGAACGGCGTGCCGTCCGGCAGGTTTGTCATGGTGACGGTTTCCGCGCCCATGGCCCGGCCGATCTTGGCGGTTTGTTCCGAGGTGTATTTACTCATGCGGAACTCGTTTTCGTGCCAGTTCAGGGTGACGCGGAGGAGCGGGTTCCCGTAGGCGTCGCGGTAGGTCGGGTCGAGATCGAGGAAGACGTCCCGGTACGGCTGGATGGCGCCGTGCGAGGTGATGTTGCTGATGCGCTGGTAGCCTTCCTGCATCCCTTTCTTCCAGCCTGAACCCCAGGCGGGCGAACCAGGCATCGGTCCGGCCTGGGTGATCGGCCGGCCGCCCGAACGGTTGTGCCAGATGCCGGCGCCGCCGATAAATCCGAGGGGCCGTGGTCGAAGTTGTCGCCGTTAAAGTCGTCGATGCAGGACGCAGCCGCACCGGCGCTGGCGAACGGATTGATGTACGTCCCTTTCGGCATGATTATCTGGCAGCCGCCCATGAACTGGTAACAGAAGTTTTTCCCGACCACGCCCGAGCCGGTCCGGTAATCGTACGGCCGGCCGATGCCGGACAGGAGCATGAGGCGGACGTTATGAAGCTGGAAGGCGGTGAGCATGACCAGTTCCGCCGGCTGGATGACTTCCTCGCCGCCGGCGGTGATATAGGTGACGCCGGTGGCGTGCTGTCCCGTCGAATCGAGGTTGACCCGGACGACGTGCGAGTTGTTCCGGAGTTCGAAGTTATTACGCTGCCGGAGGACCGGCAGGATGGTCGACTGCGGGCTGGCCTTGGCCGACGTGTAGCAGCCGTAGTCGTTACAGAAGCCGCACATGGTGCACTGGCCGAGTTCGACGCCGTAGGGATTCGTGTACCGGCCGGACGAATTCGACGCCGGGGCCGGGAACGGATGGAACCCGACTTCCCGCGCCGCCTTCTCGAACAGGGCCGAGGCGTAGCCGTACGGCAGGGGCGCCTGCGGATACGGCTTCGACTGGGGCGCCTCGAACGGGTTGCCGCCTTCGAGGCGTTGTCCCTGGACGTTCCCGGCCTGGCCGGATACGCCGCAGACCTCTTCGAAATGGGTGAAGTACGGTTCCAGTTCGTCGTAGGTGACGCCGTAGTCCTGGATGGTCATGTTGTCCGGGACGAAATTCCGGCCATAGCGTTCGATGGTGCTGGACCGGTGTGTGAGATCGGTCGGAAGGGCGCGCCAGTGCATGCCGCTCCAGTGGAAGCCGGCGCCGCCGGTGCCGTTCCCGAGGAGGAAGGCGCCCTGACGGCGCATGGGAACGGCGCGGTCGTTCGGGCCGTGGCGGAAGGTGACCGTTTCCAGGTTGAGCCGCTGGAGGATGCGCCCGCGGGAGTCGAAGGCGAGTTCGTCGAACACCTGCGGCGGGCGGGCCGTCGTGGCGGTTTCGTGCTCGGGGCCGCGTTCGAGAACGACGACGTTGAGGCCGGCGTCGGTGAGTTCCTTGGCGGCGATGGCGCCGGTGAAGCCGGAGCCGACGATGACGGCGTCGACCGGCCTGAGTGTTCTTGCCATTAGTAGACCTCCCTTCCGATGTAGGTGCTGGTGGCGGCGGTGGCGGAGCGCGTGCCGGTCGTCGGCGGCGCTTCAAACGTGTACGGGCTCGGCGGCTCGTTTTTAATGGAAACGGGCGGGATGTTCAGGTTCTGGTTGTGCCGGGTGATGGCCTGGCGGTAGTCGCCCTGGGCGCCGGGAAAGCCTACCATCTTCCAGCCCGCCATATTTTTGTTTCCGCCGTACATCGGGTCGGCGAAGAAGCCTTCCTTGACGTTGGTGAGAAGCTGGCTGAAAAAAAGCGTGCTCGGCATCGACGGGAAGTTGATGGTGCCTTTTTCGAGGCCGGTGACGACCTCGGCGCGGACGGAGGCGTCAAGTTGGTCGAGGCGCATCCGGTAGGTTCGCCGGCAATGGTCACCCAGTTCCTTCAGGCCGATACGGTAGATTTCCCGGGGCGAAAAGCGGTGCTGGTAGCCGAAGGCGGCGTCGCTGTCCGGGTAGAACGGGCCTTGCATGTACCAAAGGCCGCCGTTCCCGTATTCGGTCTGCATCTGCCGGTCGATGTACACGGGAACGAGGGCGGCGACGGCGCCGGGCCCGGTTTCGTCGTCCGGAAGGAGGATGTCCGTCAGGGTGATGAGGGTGCACCATTCCATCTGGTCGAAATAACCGGGGGTGTAGCATTCCATCATGGCCTGGCGGGCCGGCTGGGCCGAGGCGAAGGCGGTCCGGGGCAGCCCGGTGGCGGTGATGGCGAGGCCGGTGAGGGCGGCCGCGGCGCCGGTAAGGAAATCGCGGCGCGATGTGTCGAATTCTTTCATGGCGAATCCTTTATTGGCAGTGGGATTTCCCGTCCCGATCCGGACCGTGCGCCGTCCGCCCGGCCGCGCCCGACCGCCGCTGGCGGCGGAGAGGACGGTCGGCCGCGCGGGAGCGAATGCCGTTCCGTGACGAGATGTTAAACTTGCCTGGGTGAGCGACTGGTGTGCGTTATGGATTAAAATGCGAAGAAATTGAACATCGGCGCCGCCCCGACGCGTCGGAGCGGCACCGATACGGACGGACGTTATACCGGCCGGCGGGATGTAATCCACCCGGCGATGGCGAGGACGATGCAGGCGCCGAGGACGCCGACAATGATCTGGCCGATCAGGCCGTAACTGGTGATGCCGATGAGGCCGACCAGGAACGAACCGACGACGCTGCCGACGATGCCGAGGATGATGGAACCGAGCCAGCCAAGCCCGGAGCCGCGGGTGATGGCGCCGGCGATGAGGCCGATGACAAGGCCGACGATTATCATGTACAACAGACTGCTTACTGTAAGCATGCGCTCTCCTTATGGAAAAGCCCCCTCCGATGCGAGGGCATGGTGAAGCCGGTCCGCCTCCGCGGCGGCCGACATTGTGTAGTGTCAGGCGTTAACAAACTACATCCCCGTCCGGAGCCGGTCCGGAACGGTCGCTGGATTGGATAGTGGGAAATATTCGTGAAAAACAACGGCAGGATCGCCTCCGATTGTTCCTCCCCCAAGGAACCCTCGAATGCAGTATACCAAAAATCACGGAAGATTCAAGCGTTTATTTTGTCGTTTATGGTTTATTTTAAATCATGAATGTTAATTTTAGCTCGTAAGACGGTCAGGCCCCGTCCGGCGGCGAGAAGTATCGGCGGCCGGCGCCTACATGAAAATTATGGGGGTTGTACGGAGGGGTTTGGAGAGCGCCGTCATGAAGTACGTCATAATTTCGAACCGCCTGCCCGTCACGGTCAAGCGCACGGACGCGGGCGTTACCTTTACCCGAAGCGGCGGCGGCCTCGCCACCGGGCTTGATTCCCTCGAAACGGACGCGCCGAAGCACTGGATAGGCTGGTGCGGCGTCCAGGTAGACGATCCGGCCGAACGGGCGGACATCGACCGGCGCCTGGGCGCTCAGCTTCTCCATCCGGTCTACCTGAATGAGCAACAGATAGCCGACTTCTACGAGGGCTATTCGAACAGCACCATCTGGCCGCTGTGCCATTATTTCTATTCGAACATCGTTTTCGACGACGCCTTCCGCCGGGCCTATTGGGAAGTGAACGAACTGTTCGCGAACGAAGCGGTGAAGGTCGTTGAACCGGGCGACCTTGTCTGGGTCCAGGACTACCAGTTGATGCTCCTTCCGGGCCTTATTCGGGAACGCATCCCCGACGTCGGCATCGGTTATTCCCACCACATCCCCTTCCCGTCCTACGAGCTGTTCCGCTGCCTGCCGGAGCGGGCCGACATCCTCCGGGGCCTCCTCGGCGCCGACCTCGTCGGCTTCCATACCCACGATTACATGCGCCATTTCATCAGCGCCGTCTACCGCGTTCTGAACCTCGAATGCCGGGTGGACGAGGTGCAATTGGAGGACCGGATTTCCGAGACGGAAGCCTTCCCGATGGGCATCAATTACGACCTCTACCACAACGCCATTACGACCCCGGAGGTGGCGGCCCACGCCGACGCCATGCGCGGCATCGCCGGCGACTCGAAAATCATCCTCAGCGTCGACCGCCTCGACTATTCAAAAGGCATCCTCACCCGCCTCGAGAGCTACGCCGCCTTCCTGGAAAGCCATCCCGAATACCACGGCAAGGTCACCCTCATCATGGTGGTGGTGCCGTCCCGGGACAACGTCCCGATGTACCGCGACCTTAAAACCGCCATTGACAACCGCATCGGCGCCCTGAACGGCAAATACGCCACCATCGGCTGGACGCCGGTGCATTATTTTTACCGCTCGTTTTCCTTCGACGAACTGACCGCCATGTACCACCTCGCCGACGTCGCCCTCGTTACGCCGCTCCGGGACGGCATGAACCTGGTCGCCAAGGAATACCTAGCCGCCAAACGGGACGCGCCCGGCGTCCTCATCCTCAGCGAAATGGCCGGGGCGGCGGACGAACTGCGGCAGGCCATCATCGTCAATCCGACGAACATCAAGCAGATTGGCGACGCCATTTTCTCGGCCCTGACCATGCCGGACGCGGAAAAACTGGCCGCCCTCCGGGACATGCAATCGCTCCTGGCCCGCCGCGACGTCACCGCCTGGGCCGGCGAGTTCATGCGGGAACTGACCAAGGCCAAGGCCCGGAACGACGAACTGCGCCGCAAGGTGCTCGGCCAATCCGGCATCGCGGAAATCCGGGACCGGTACCGGGCGGCCAGGCGCCGCCTCCTCGTGTTCGACTACGACGGCACCCTCGCCCCGCTGGTCAGTGACCCGGCGAAGGCGTCGCCGACAGTCGACCTCCTTGCCTCCCTCGACCGCCTGGCGGCGGACCCGGACAACACCGTCGTCATCTCCAGCGGCCGCGACAAGCGGTCCATCGGCGACTGGTTCCCGAATCCCGCCATCCGGCTGTCGGCCGAGCACGGTGCGTTTTCCGGGAGAACGGCCAATGGCACGGCGATTACGGTCAGATGGTGTGGAGCGACGACATTATGGAAATTATCCAGAACGTCACCGACCACACGCCGGGATCGCACATCGAAAACAAACAGACCGCCCTGGTCTGGCATTACCGGGACGTCGAGGACTGGCTGGCCGAACTCCGCGTCACCCAGCTCATAAACGCCCTGATGCGGCCGGTGGCGGCGTCCGGGCTGCAGGTCATGCGCGGCCGAAAAATTGTCGAACTGAAGGTGCCGGAATTCAACAAGGGCCAGGAAATCCGTCGCCTTCTCGACAAGGGCCCGTACGATTTCGTCATGGCCATCGGCGACGATATCACGGACGAGGACATGTTCTCCGCCCTCGACTGCGACGCCGTCACCATCAAGGTCGGGAGGTTCTCGGACAGCGCCAAATACTCGATTCCGTTCCAGCACGACGTCCTGCCGTTCATCGAATTCCTGAGCGGCGACGGGAACGGGGCCGGAGCGACACGGCGTGAACCGGCGGCGGCCTGGGCGTGATGATGGGTACGGAGTGGATTTAACACAAGTTCACAACTGAATCCGGGCCATTTTTTCGCGGAGCGCATCGGCCAGGTCGTGGTATTTGGCGAGGGCTTCCCGCCCGGCGTCCGAAAGATCGTAGACGCCCGGCTTGACCCGGACGAACCAGCCGTCCTTGTTCCGCCGGAGAATGCTCCCGGTCATGGCCGAGGCGCCGGTGAGGCAGAGGAGATGTTTCGGCGCCGGACCGAACCGCTCCAGCGCCACCGCCACGGCGAGGGCTTTTTCCCGGTGGGCCGTCATGGTGTTCCAGCCCGGAGAGCCGCCGATATTCGCCTCGACGCTCCGGCCGGCAATTTCTTGGATATAGGATTTGGTCGTGACCCGGCGGGTGTTTTCGATCCGTTCCGGATGGAGAAGGAGTTCCACCCTGGGTTCCGGATTCATGTAGACGAGAATAAGTCCGGCCTTGAGGCGTTTAAAGAGGCGGACGCCTTCCCGCCAGCGTTTGTCGAATTCCTTCGGGGCGGGAACGGCGCCGTAGACGAGGGCGTCGGCGGCCTGGCGGCGGATTATCTGGTAGACGAGTTCGAGGTTGATGCTCCGCTTGATTTCAATCAGGACAAGCCGCCCGTCCCTGACGGCGGCGATGTCGCAGCCCCGGACTTCGGCGCGGACGGTATAGCCCTCCGCTTCCAGCCAGGCCTTGAGGTGCGGGAAGAGATCGGTTTCCTTGGGTAACGCCATGGACGCGGTCCTCGAGATCTATCCTGTGAATGAATAGACCTGTCCGCCGCCGGGCCGCACCCTTTCCGTCTTCCGCCTTCCACTCCCATGCCTGGGTTTACCCTGCCCGGTCGGTAAACCGTTTGTCGCGTTAACCGGATTTCCCGCATTCGGCACAGCCCGGCAGCGACCGTCAGGCGGGATCGCACCACGTCTGACGAAGCGTTCGTCACGCCGGCGGAATCCCCGCGCCGGCCGGCATCCACGCCCGCTCAATAGAAGCAAACGGCCTGTCCTATTTCGCGCCCTCGTCCGCCCGCTCCGGCTTGTTCGCTCCGGCGATAAGAATGCGGTTCCGCCCGACATCCTTCGCCTGGTAGAGGGCGGCGTCGGCTTCCTGGACGATGTGTTCCGCCGTCATGCCGGGCCGGCACTGGGCCAGGCCGCCGGAAATGGTCATCTTCACCACCTGATCGTCCAGGCGGAAATTCGTTTTGGCGATGTCCTGCCGCAGCCGGTCCGCCACCTGGTAGGCGTCCTTCACGTCCGTCGCCGGGAAGATGACGGCGAATTCCTCGCCGCCGTAGCGGGCGGCGAAGTCGTTCTGGCGGACGGCGTCCGAGATGCGGGCGGCGACGCCGCGGAGCACCCGGTCGCCGTTCACATGGCCGTAGACGTCGTTGACGCGCTTGAAAAAATCCACGTCGAGAAGAAGCAGGCTGAACGTCAAGTTGGCCCGGGCGAGAAGAGAAATATATTCGGCCAGCCGCTCGTCGAAGGCGGATCGGTTGGGGATTCGCGTCAGGCCGTCGATGCGGGCCTGGACGCGAAGCTCCTCGATTTGCCGGCGCTGTTCGGCGATGCCCTGGTTGGCCCGATCGAGTTCGGTGTGGAGTTTGGCGTTCGACCGGATGACGCGGTCGATTTCCTCCACAAGCACCCGCTGGGCCTCGGCCAGTTCGGACGAGGCGGCGACGTCCCCAAGGTTCCGGATGGCGCGGCGGGCGGTGGAGAAGGAATCGGCGGCTTCGCCGCTGGCGGATTCGGTGGCGGAGATGACGGTGGCGAGCTGGAGAAGGAGGTCGCGGACCTCCTGGATGCTTTTATTAAGCTGCTGGTCCCGCTGTTCGATGGCGCCGACGACAATGGTGTTCCGGCCGGGCTGGCGCCGCGTTCCCTCCGGCTTTTGGCCGGTCCCCGGGGCGGGCGGCTCCGGCGCGGCGTCGGAGGCCGCCGACTGCGCCGCGGCGTCGGCGATGGCCTTCATCTCGACGATGCGCGTCTTGGCGGACGTCTTGATGGCCCGCCGGGAGACGGCGATGATGAGCGCGACAATCACCGATACCACCGCGCCGGCGAAAATGCCGACGGCAAAACCGATGCCTAGTTCCATGGGACGTCCTCTATGGCGTTGCCTTTGGGATAACTGCCGAGCCAGACCAGATCGTGTTTTTCAAAAATGCTCCGGACCGCCAGGTCGTTCAGATGGCCTTCGAACTCGATATAAAACCACGTTTCGAAGTTGGCGGCGTCGTCCATCGGCCGCGATTCGATTTTCGTCAGGTTGATGTTGTTCCGCTTGAAGGCGGCGAGGAGTCCTTCAAGGCCGCCGGCGACGTTCTGGACCTTGGCGAAGACGCTCGTCTTGTGATCGGTCCCCGGTTCCGGCCGGTCGTGGCCGAGGACGAGAAACCGCGTCTTGTTCCGGGGATTGTTCTCGACGTTCCGGAACAGGATCGGCACGCCGGCCTGGTTCGCCGCCACTTCCGTCGACAAGGCCGCGCCGGCCGGGTCTTCCTTCGCCCGCCATACCGCCTCCGACGTCGACGCCACCGCCACCCGCCGGGCGTCGCCGAGGGCGGGCTGGTTGAGGAAATTGGCGCACTGCGGGAACGCCTCCTGTTTCGAATAGACGGTGCGGATATCGTTCAGACGGTCGCAGACGGAGGAGAAAACGAAATGGATAGGCAACGTCACCTCGCCGATAATGAGCGCCTTCCGGGCCGCGCCGAGAAGGTCGACGGTCTCCCCGACGACGCCCTGGAGGGTGTTTTCCACCGGGAGGACGGCATAGTCCACTGTGCGTTTCGCCACCATCTTGAAGGCGGCGGCGATGGTGTGGGCGGCGATGAGTTCGGCGGACGTGCCGAACTTCACGATGGCGGCCTGGTGGGTAAAGGTGCCTTCCGGCCCGAGATAGGCGGCGCGAAGGGGATTCTGGGCCTGCCGGGAAGCGGAGAAAATCTCCCGCCAGACCGACGTGATGGCGCGTTCCTCCAGGCTGTCCCGGGACGCGTACTGCCGGGCGAGAATTTCCTCCTCGCGCCGCGGATCGTAAATCGGCAGGCCGAGGCTTCGCTTGAGTTCGCCCAACCGCCCGGCCAATGCCTGCCGTTCCTTTAATAACCTTAGCAATTCGTCGTCCACCCGATCGATGGCCCGGCGCAAATCGTCCTTATCCATAGATACTGGCACTTCCTTTTTGGGGTTCTGACGGGTAAACGTCCAAGGATAGGGGATGGCCGGAGTCTTGGCAAGCGCTTCGGCGAAAATTCGCTTCAGCATAAATGTAGACGGCTTCCGGACAACTCGATTGTCACGTTTTCGCCAGCCGCCGTCCGGCGCTCGACGCTTGCGTTTTTCGCGATAAACCGTACAATTCGCCGTCCGGCGCCGCCTGAACGGACGGCGTCTTCTTTTTTGGATGCCTGGGCGGCGTCTGTCCCATAGACAGGTGCCGCGTCCACGACGATACCGATATCATCTAAAAATACCGCCGGTAGTATCCAGAATCAACCAAAAGGCCGAACAATGCCGGGACTCAACCCAGAACAGCGCGCCGCCGTCAACCATAACGACGGCCCCTCCTCATTCTCGCCGGCGCCGGCACCGGGAAGACCCGCGTCGTCACCGAACGGATGGCGCGCCTGCTCCGGAACGGCCTCGATCCGAAAAACCTCCTGGGCGTCACTTTCACCAATAAGGCGGCGGGCGAAATGCGTCAGCGCCTCCGCGCCCTGGTCGGGAAAAAGTGCAGCCTGAAGGATCTCGTCATCGCCACCTTCCACAGCCTGGCCGTCCGGATTATCCGCCGGGACGCCCGCCTTCTCGGCTATACCCCGTCCTTCTCCATCTGCGATTACGGCGAACAAATGGCGCTCGTCCGGAAAGCCGCTTCCACCGTGCGCGGCGCCGCCTCGCTGAAACCGGAAGACGCCCTCCGGAACATCGGTTCATTGAAAAACCGCGGCCTGAACCCGGACGAATTTTCCCGCATCGTCACGGAAGACGACGAGCACGTCCTCCACGCCATTTACCGGCGCTACCAGGAAGGGCTCAGGCGGCAGAACTGCCTCGATTTCGACGATCTGCTCCTCCAATGCCTCGTTCTTCTCCGGAACCACGAGGCGCCCCTCGCCTACTGGCGCGACCGGTTCCGCCACATCATGGTGGACGAATTCCAGGACACGAACCAGGTGCAGTTCGACCTTGTCCGCCTCCTTGCCGAGCCCCGGAACAACCTCTGCGTCGTCGGGGACGACGACCAGTCCATCTACGCCTGGCGCGGCGCCATGGCCGGGAACATTCTGAAGTTCCGGAACTCGTTTCCCGGTGCGGTCGAAATCACCCTGGAGCAGAATTACCGCTCCACCTCCATCATTCTCTCCGCCGCCAACGCGGTCATCCGGAACAACCCGTCCCGGCGCGACAAGAACCTCTGGTCCGACCAGGGCGACGGCCAGCCGATCCGCATCGTTCCGGCGAACGATCAATTTGAAGAAGCCGAATGGGTCGCCCGGGCCATCCGGGAACGCATCGCCCGGGCCCAGGCCGAGGGCCGCCGCCTTGAGTGGCGCGACATCGCCATCATCATCCGGGCCAATGCCCAGTCCCGACCGTTCGAAGACGAATTCATGGCGGCGAAAATCCCCTACCGCATCGTCGGCGGGCAAAGCCTGTTCGACCGGAAGGAAGCGCGGGACGTCATTTCCTTCCTTTCCCTCCTCGTCAATCCGGACGCGGACAACCAGCTTCTCCGCATCATCAACGTCCCGCCCCGGGGCATCGGCGACAAGACGGTGGACAGCCTGAACGCCCATGCCGTCAGGACAAA
>JAJQFC010000332.1:12193-26552 GCA_021201355.1 Planctomycetaceae bacterium
CGCCGGACGACGTCCCCGGCCTGGCCGGGAAGGCGGGCGAAGCGGCAAAAAAGTTCCACGGCCAAATCGAAGGCTGGCGCCGGCGGCTCCGGGAAAACGGCGTGGACGGCCTGGTCAAACACATCCTTGAGGAGACGAACTATCAGGACGAACTGGCCGGATTGTACAAAAACCCGCTCGATGCCGCCTCCCGCTGGAACGAAGCGCTGGAGGTGGACGACTCCCTCGCCAACTACGCGGCGAAATACCCGCACCTGACGCCGGAGGAGGCGCTGACGGAATACCTGGCCGAGGCGATGCTGGCCGGCCGCCAGGACGACAGCCGGAAAAACGACAACCAGGACGCCGTCCTCATCATCACCGCCCATTCGGCCAAGGGACTGGAATTTCCCCACGTTTTCATACCGGGCCTCGAGGAGGACATTTTCCCGCACAAGAATTCCATCGAGGCCGACACGGTGGCGGAGGAGCGCCGCCTGTTCTACGTCGCCATGACCCGGGCCCGCCGCGAACTGACCCTGACGTGGAACCGTTGCCGCGTCGTCCGGGGAAAGGAGCAGAAACGCACCCGGAGCCGCTTCCTCGACGAAATACCGGAGGAATACACCGACGCCGCCGCCACGCCGACCCGGAAGGAGGAGGCGCTGGCGATGATATCGGCAATCAGAGGAAAACTGGGGAGTGGACGGGTGGACGCCGTTTCGTAGCACCAAAGCACCGCCAGGCCGTCCGGCGCCGGCGGTGCGGCTCCGGTCATTTCGCGGCGGTCGTGTCGTTTCCGTATAAAAACGAGTTGTACAGCGGCGAGTACCGGGCGATTTCCCGTTCATACGGGACAATGCCGTCCCGTTCCAGCAGGGTCTTTTCGCTTGAAAACAGGGACGTGCCGATTCCGAGCCGGCGTTTCGGCAAAACTCCGCCGAGGCTTTCCAGGATGGTCGGGGAAAAATCGTAGGTCGTGAACAGGCGGGTTTCCGGCGGCAGTTCCGGTTTGACCCGGGAGTTGATGATGGCGTTGTACACCTGGCGCTCGCGCTTGGGCGGAAGCTCCACAGACCCGAGTTCGTTCGCCGGCAACAGGTGATCGCCAATGATGACCACCGTCGTGTTCCTGGCGGCCGGCTGGTTTTGGAACCATGCGAGGAAGTCGGCGGCCAGATCGTCCATCTCGACAAAGGCGTCCCGCATGTCGTTGTAGATGGTCCGGGATTCCGGTTCCTTGTATCCGGGATGGTGGGTGTTCACCGTCATGAGGATCATGGCGTGCGGCGTCTCGTCGTCGGTCCAGGCGGAAATCTTCTTTTTCACCTCCGAATACACCAGTTGATCCGGATATCCCCAGCGATAATTCGGGATTTTCAAGGACGGATACCGGTCGGCCAGTACCAGAACGTCCTCCAGATTGGCGTTGCGGCAGTGGGTGTTGAACAACAGATCCGTGCCGCCGAATTTGACGTCGGTGCCAATCAGGAAGGTAATGTCGTATCCGGCGGTTTCCAGCAGATGGAGAAGGGACGACGCTCCGGGAAGGAACTTTCCCGTCCTGTTAATCAGGGTCGTTTCCTTCATTCCGGGAACGATATAGGGAACGCCGAGGAACATGCTGCACAGGCTGGCCGCGCTCCACGAGGTGCCGTATGTCTCCACGTGCCGGGAAAACGACAGGTTGTCGGCGGCGATTTTGTCCAACTTGGGAATGAGATTGCCGCCGTAGACGGATGCGTCGTTGAACGTCCCCTCGCCCGATTCGAGGATGAGGAACATGAGGTTGTTTTTACCCTCGGGAAACGTCACGTCCTCCGCTTCGACGCGCACGTAATTGTCGCTGAAGTAGGTGCGCTGATCCTCTTCAAACATGTCGAGCATCTTTTGGCAGTAGGCGACCGCCCCGAAACGGTATTCGATATACCCGGCGGAGAATGTCGCCACGCCCAGCGTCAGCACGGCGAGCGCGGCAAAGACGCGCCGTTTCGGGATGGAAAAGAAAAACGGTTTTGCCGCCAGACACCGGTAAATGAGGTAGCCGACAACCAGCGATACCGCCGGCCCGACCAGAACGTTCCTGGCAAAACTGTAGTAAAACGACGGATCAACGCCGTCCAGCGGAAATACAATGTGATACACAATTTGATCCACGCTGATGTCGTCGAATTTACGATAGGTCCAATGCGCGGCGGTGAGGGCGGTGAGGGCGGTGGCGGCGACGGTAAAAAATCCGAACCAGACAATGCCAAACAGCATTTTAACCCAATACATAACCGGTCTCCGTACAAACCGTCCGAAAAAAACCGCCTGCCGTGGATAACGGTAGGGGCGCCGGCAACCGTCTAAGTCGACCGTTCCGGCAGGAAAATTCACTGAGAATGTGGACTTGTGGGATTATGAATTTTATCGAATAACCTGGCAACAAAAAAAACCGCCGGCCGTGATTCCCATCATAATGCCGGACAGGTTGCCTACTTTTTTTGGTTTGTTTTCCAGCCTTTTTTCCATAGCATAGTCCGCTGGTTTTTTCCGGATGAACAGGCGACCGCCTAGCTGCGGACCGCCTGCCTGTCAGACTGAAAAGTGCGGGAAGGCGAGAGTAATGCCGGTTGCCACGGCGTGTACCGGCGAGGCGAAAATTTGACGCGTTTTTCCGGACCCGTACGTTCTTGAATGCGTTGTGCTGGGGAGTGAATGCATGGATTCTTTTACCAAACTGCCGGTGCAGGACTTTCTTCGCGTCGCCGCTTCGGATGCGCCGACGCCGGGCGGCGGAGCCATTGCCGCGCTCGTGGGCGCCCTCGGCGCTTCCATGGCGTCCATGGCCGGGAACTTTACGGTCGGCCGGCCGAAGTACCAGGAACACGACGCGCTTGTCAAAGACACCCTGAGCGAACTGTCCGACCTGACGGCCGACATGCTCCGTGCCGTCGACGACGACGCCGAAGCGTTCAGCGGCATTTCCCTTGCCTATAAACTGCCGAAAGGGACCGACGAGGAAAAAGCGGCGAGAAAAACCGCCGTCGACGATGCCCTGACGGCTTCGATGCAGGTGCCGCTCCGGGTGGTCCGCTGCGCCGTCCAGGCGGCCCGCCTCCTGCCGCCCCTGGCCCGGGTCGGCAACCCGAACCTCTTGTCGGACATGGTCGTCGCCGCCATCATGCTCGAGGCGGCCGCCCGCGCCGGCCGCGCCAACGTCCGGGTCAATTCCGGACAGCTTCACACCGAAGCCGCCCGTCAGGCCGAGGCCGAGGCCGACGCGGCCAGCCGCGAGACGGCCGACCTGTGCCGCTCTGTCGAAGAGATAGTGGCCGGGCGCTAGAGTGTGTGGACGGCTTGTCGTGAAACTGGACGGTACTACGTAACCCATTTACCTCTGTAAACGGTTTGGCGCCGACGAGGGCCTCGGGAAAAATTTTGGAGTCCATAATGCCAGAGCGCACCGCACGGGTGGAACGGTCCACCGCTGAAACGCAGATACGCCTGTCAGTGAATCTCGACGGCGAAGGCCGGACGGAAATTTCAACCGGAGTCGAGTTCTTCGACCATATGCTGGTGCTGTTGGCGCGGCATTCCCTCATCGACCTGACCCTCAAAGCCGTCGGCGACACCGGCGTCGACGCCCACCACACCGTCGAAGACGTCGGCATCTGCCTCGGGAAGGCGTTTCTGGAAGCGGTCGGAGACAAAAAGGGCATTGCCCGCTACGGCTTTTTCCTGCTCCCCATGGACGAGGCGCTGGCCCGGGTGGCGCTCGACCTGTCGAACCGCCCCTATCTGGAATGGCGCGTCACCATCCCGGGCGAACGCTGCGGCACGTTCGAAACCTGCCTTGGCCGCGAGTTCATGCGCGCCTTCGCCTTCAACGCCGGCATCACCATGCACGTCGACCTGTTTGCCGCCGACGATCCGCACCACGCTCTCGAAGCCATTTTCAAGGCTGTCGGGCGGTCGCTCCGGATGGCGCTGGCGTACGACGCGCGGGAAAAAGGCGTGCCGTCGTCAAAGGGCGTTCTGTAATACAGAAAGACTGCTTTTCATTAACCGTAAAAACGGGCCGGACCGCCATGGATGGTCCGGCCCGTTTGCCGTATTCGGGCATCTCCGGCCGTTTTTTATACGAGAACAACCAGCCAAATTTGGTTACATCGTCCCTATAGCGTTTTCCATTGAATCTGAACCTTCCTCGACGCTTTTCGGTTTATTCCAGCGCAGTAAGGAACCAATCATCATGGACAAAGCGCAAAGCGGCAGCCCCGGAACCGAGATTGACGTTGACAAAGCCCCCCCCGTCTCGCGTTAAATCATTGTACAATGTATGGTCCCGTCCGCGTTGCGGTCCGGGACCGTGAACGCCACGCGAGGGGAAGTTGCTACGCAAGGAGACCGTTATGAAAAAATATGTCTGCGATGTCTGCGGCTGGGTATATGATCCCGCGGTTGGTGCGCCGAGCGAAAACATTGCCGCCGGCACGGCCTGGGAAAACATTCCGGACGATTTCGTCTGCCCGGAATGCGGCGCCGGCAAGGATTCCTTCTCCCCCGAAGTGTAACAAGGGAGCCAGCCATGGTGAAAATGGTCTGTAATATCTGCAATTGGGTGTATGACCCGGCCACGGGTTATCCGGCCAGCAATATCAAGCCGGGCACCACGTGGGAAGACGTTTCCACCGACTTCGTCTGCCCGGAGTGCGGCGCGGGCAAGGACGCGTTCCTTCCCGAAACGGTCGCCTGAAAGGCTGGGCAACCCCGGTACCCGATGTCCGCGTTACGCAAAAACCGTCGGTTCGCCGACGGTTTTTGTCGTGTGGGGGTCGTCCTCCGAACGAAAGTTATGTCATGAACGAAGAAGGCTATTTCATTCGTCCCGGCCTGACCATTCCCGCGCGGGAGGTCTGGTTCGAATTTTCCCATGCCGCCGGGCCGGGCGGGCAAAACGTCAACAAGGTCCAGACCGCCGCCACCCTGTGTTTTCACCCGGCCTCGTCCGGCGTCCTCGGCCATACGGAAAAGGAACTTCTGGCAAGGCGCCTCGCCGCCCGCATCAACGCGGACGGCATCCTGAAAATCACCGCTTCGGAAGAACGGTCCCAGTCGGCGAACCGCGCCCGGGCGGGCGAACGGTTCCGCCTCCTCGTCGCGAACGCCCTCCACGTCGCCAAAAAACGCCGTCCCACCCGGCCGACGAAAGCGTCGGTGGAACGCCGCATCACGGGAAAACGCGTCCATTCGGCGAAAAAGGCCCGCCGGCGACCCGGTGACTTCGAATGGGAATAACGCCGGACGCTCCCGCCTCGGACGACTCCCTCTGCCGGCGCTGCGCCCGGACCGGCCCGACCTGCTGCCAACGCACCCAGGTCTATGTGACCGGCGGCGACATCGCCCGCATCGCCGCCGCCACCGGCCTGATTGACTTCCACGAAACCGTCCCGCCCGCCGACCCGTCCGGCGGCGGCACCCTCCATCTGGACGCGGCCTGGGCCGGGACGTTTTCCGAAGCGGGCAGCACCGTCCTCGCCCACGCCGGGAACGGAGACTGCGTGGTCCTCGTCCCTGACGGCTGCCGGTTGCCGCTGGCCGTCCGCCCGCTTGTTTGCCGCCTCTATCCGTTCGACTATAATGAAGACTGCATCAAGGGCGTGTTCGCGCCGCTCTGCCCGGCGCCGGAGCGGGACGCCCCCGCCCTTCTCCTGGCCGAACTGGCCATGAACCGGAGTGCGGCCGAGGCCTGGCGCCGTCGGTTGTACGACGAACTGCGGGAAGAGGCCGGGAAACGGTAGAAGCCGGTGTCCCGACACCTCGCCGCGTCGCGTCGACGATTTTTTACGCCGGAAACAGCGGTCTAAACCACGAACCGCGTCCCGCCTTCGCTGTCGCCCGGACGCGGACAAAGGGGATTAGTTCCATGCGGCTACAGACGCGAATCGTCCTCTGGTCCCTCGGCACCATCCTCGTCGCCACCACCGTCACCCTGGCGCTGACCCTGGCCATGCTGGCCTGGAAGTCCAGGGGTTCCCTGGAACGGGATCTGTTCGAGGTGGCGGACATCGTCGCCGGGCTGCCCGAGGTCCGGTCCGGCCTGGCGCTGTCGCCGTTTGACGGACAGGTCCAGGACCGCGTCCACAAAATCGCCGATTCCGGCACCCGGGTCGATTCCATCATCGTCTGCGACATGGACGGCCGCATCTATTCGAACCCGAACAACTTCCTCCTCGGCCTGCGGCACGACGACCCGGCCGCCGCCACCGTCCTCCAAAAAGGCCTCCGCCACACAGACACCACCCGCACCCTCTACGGCGAGATGATCCGGGTCTACGTTCCGGTCTTCGAAAGCGGCCGCCAGGTCGGCTACGTCGAGGTCGGCGCCATGCTCGCCAAGCTGGACGACGAACGGCGTCAACTCTACCTTTCCGCCGCCATTTTCCTCCTGGCCGGCCTCGGCCTCGGCGGCATCGGCGCCGTGTACCAGGCCCGGCGCATCAAGTCGGTCCTTCTCGGCCTCGAACCCGAGGAAATCGTCCAGCTCTACCACGCACACGCCGGGATGGTGGAACACATCCACGCAGGCGTCCTCGCTATCAACCGAAACGGCGCCGTCCTCATGGCGAACGACCGGGCCCGCCGCCTCCTCGGCATCGGCGACGCCGACCTGCAGGGGCTGGACATTGACAAAATAATGCCGGACACCGCCGTCCAGGAGGTCGTTGAATCGGGGGAACCCCGCTTCGACTACGAACAGCGCGTCAACGACCGGGTCATTATTTCGAACATCGTCCCGATAGTCGACAAGGGCCGGGTGACGGGCGTTGTCGAAACGCTCCAGGACCGGACGCAGCTGGTCCGGATGGCGGCGGAACTGGTCGGCATACGCCAACTCGTCGAGGCCCTCCGGGCCAACTCCCACGAGTTCTCGAACAAACTGCAGGCCGTTCTCGGCATGCTGGAAATGGCCGACTACGACGCCGCCAGGGACTTCATCCTCGGCACCCAGGCCCGGCACGGCCACCTCGACCGCCAGCTCATGCACTCCCTTAAAAGCCCGATGCTGGCCGGCCTCCTCCTCGGGAAAATCAACGTCGCCTCGGAACAGGGCGTCGACCTGACGGTCGACCCGGCGTCCAGCCTCGGCGAAATCGCCGATCCGGCGGTGGCGCACGAACTCGTCACCATCATCGGGAACCTTGTCGACAACGCCATCGAGTCGGTCCGGGGCCGCTCGGCGGCGGGCGAAGTCATCCTCGCCATCACGGACGCGGACGGCCGCATCGCCGTCACCATCCGGGACAACGGCCCCGGCATTCAACAGAAGACGATGGAATCCATTTTCATTCGCGGTTTTTCCACAAAGGGCGAAGGCCGGGGCACCGGCCTCTACCTGGTCAAACGGGCGGTGCGGTTGCTCGGCGGCGAGATTTCGGTACAATCGAATCCCGGCCGCACCGTCTTCACCGTAACCATTCCGCGGGACTCGGGAGAACAGCCATGATCAAGGTAATGGTGGTGGAGGACGACCCGATGGTGATGAACTACAACTGCCGGTTCATCGAAAAGATGGACGGCTTCCAGGTCGCCGCCCGGGCCCGAAACGGCGTCGAGGCGAAGGACATCATCGACGACCCGGAGAACGACATCGACCTCGTCATCCTCGACATCTTCATGCCGCTCATGAACGGCCTCGAATTCCTCACCGCCGTCCGCGGCGGCGGCAACCTCGTCGACGTCATCTTTCTTACCGCCGCCAACGACACCGCCATGATCAACCGGGCGATGAAATTGGGCTTGTTCGACTACCTGATTAAGCCGTTCAGCTACGCCCGCTTCAAGGAGGCGCTGGAGAACTACCGGCAGTTCAGGGAAACGCTCCATTCGTCCGACACCACCACCCAGGAAAAACTCGACGCCTTCATCAAGTCCATGCCCAATTCCGAAAGCGCCCGCGTCATCAAGGGCCTCCACAAGGAAACCCTCGCCCGGGTCCGCGCCTACATCGACCGGTGCAAGGACGTCACCATCACCCAGCAGGAACTGGCCGACGCCCTCAAACTGTCCAAGGTCACGGTCCGCCGCTACATGGAACACCTGGTGTCCCTGAATGAAGTGGAGATGCATATCGAATACGGCTCTGTCGGCCGGCCGGGGCATTCGTACCGGAAGGTGTTTTAATTTCGGGTGCGCGGCCCCTCGTACCCTCGATTCCCCTTCCCATCCCCGCCCTTGACGTCCGCAGCATTTAATCAACGCCTCCAGGCTAATTTCATCAACCCGGAACCCACCGGCAATGCTCCACTTATGAATTTGGAAAGTTTAATAAGCGATAAAAACCTTTAAAACCGTTGAGCAGTCGCGAAATGCTGGTAAGGTAACAGCATGTCCAGCTTCGGAACCGGCTGTTCCGGATTGCCCCCTTTCCGGCCGGCCCTTACCCCACTGTTCGCCTTCATCCTCGCGGTCTCCGCCTTCGCTCCGGCCCCGGCCGCCGCGATCGAGCTGACGGTGTACTGCAACCCGAGCCAGCTTGGCGCCCTCCAGGGCGTCATCGCGGACTGGGAAGAGAGTACCGGCAACAGCGTCCGCCTCCTGACCGCCCACGATTCGTCGTCCGAAGTGCTTGGCCTGTACCGGAAACTCCTCGAGGACGGCAACCGGGACATTGACATCTACAACGTCGACCAGGCCTGGACAGCCATGGTGGCGCCGCACCTTGTCGATCTCCGGACCTACATGGCCGGGCTGGAAAAGCTCCACCTCCCGGGCGTTATCGACAACTACACCATCCACGGCCGCCTCGTCGCCATGCCGCAGTTCGTCGACGCCGGCGTCATGTTTTACCGGAAGGATCTGCTGGACAAATACAACCTGCCGCTCCCGTTCACCTGGAGCCGGCTGGTGGAGTGCGCAAACACCGTCGTCGCGGCCGAACGCGCCACCGGCGACTCGGACATCTGGGGCCTCGCCTTCCAGGGCGACCGGTACGAAGGCCTGACCTGCTGCGCCCTCGAATGGATCTACGCCCACGGCGGCGGCACCATCGTCGCGGGCGACGGCGCCGTCACCATTAACAACCCGGACGCGGTCGCCGCCCTCGGCATGGCGGCGGACTGGGTCGGAACATTGTCTCCGCCCGAAGTCCTCGCCATGAACGAAGAGGCGAGCCGGAAGTTTTTCCAGGACGGTCGCGCCGTCTTTCTCCGGAACTGGCCGTATGTCTGGCCGTACCTCCAGGCCGGGGACAGCCCGGTCCGGGGCAAGGTCGGCGTCATGCCGGTGCCGAAGGGCACGCCGAACGGACCGTCGCCAAGCGTTTCCGGCGGCTGGGCGCTGGCCGTGTCGAAACACTCCCGGCACCGGGAAACCGCCGCCGATCTCGTGTTCTACCTGACCGGACCGCTTGGCCAGAAAAAGTTCTGCCTCACGGATAACCACATCCCGTCCGTCACCTCGCTCTTTTTCGACCCGGAGATCCGCCGGGCCATCCCAATGGCGGTGCAGGAATTTTTCACGGCGACGGTGGCGCGGCCGGTCCGCCAGACCGGCGGCAAATACGACCGGGTGACGACGGCCTTTTACGAAACGGTCCATGACATCCTGGCGAAACGGGTCACACCGGAGGACGGCGTCGTCAAGCTTGAGGCCGCTCTCAACCGGCTCCGCCAGGACGGCTGGAACTGACGGCCCGCCAGGGGCCATCGCCTTTCGGGGCGGGAACGGAATATTCTCGATAAAAAAGCAGGATTATTACGCCCGGCCCGGACTCCGCCGCACACGGATTTCCGGAGGGGCGACTTGTACCTTCATCTCGCAGTGCGAATTGACAAGGAGACCCCATGGAAAGCGCCGCTGTGGAAACGGGACTTCGCTATACCCGAATGCGAAGGCTCCGCACCCGGACCGCCTGGCTGTTCCTTCTCCCGATGCTTGTCGTGTTGGCGGCGGTGGCGGGCTGGCCGCTTATCCGGACCATCTGGTTCGGCTTCACCGACGCCCAGCTGTCCGACCTGGCGGCGGCGGAATTCATCGGCCTCGCCAACTATCTCGATTGGGACGACGCCGGCTATTTCGGCCTCCTCGCCGACCCGGACTGGTGGCTGTCCGTCTGGAACACCATCCGCTTCGCCGTCGTTTCGGTGACGGCCGAGACCGTCCTCGGCCTCGCCATCGCCATGGCCCTGAACGTCAATTTCCCGGGGAAGGGCCTTCTCCGCACCGCCATCCTCGTGCCGTGGGCCATCCCGACCATCGTCTCCGCCCGCATGTGGAACTGGATGCTGAACGATCAGTTCGGCATCATCAACGACATCCTCATGAAGCTCGGCATCATCTCCACCGGCATTCCCTGGACCGCCGATCCGTCCTACGCCACCTGGGCCGTCATCATGGTCGACGTCTGGAAGACGACGCCGTTCATGGCCCTTCTCCTCCTCGCCGGCCTCCAGTCGCTCCCGACCGATTGCTACGAATCGGCCCGCGTCGAGGGCATCAAGCCGATCAACACGTTCCTCTACGTGACGCTTCCCCTGATGTGGCCGGTCATCGTCGTCGCCGTCATCTTCCGCCTCCTCGACGCCCTCCGCGTCTTCGACCTCATCTACGTCCTCACCGCCGGCAGCAAGGCGACGATGTCCATGTCGGTCTACGCCCGCCAGCAGCTTATCGACTTCCAGGAAGTCGGCTACGGTTCGGCCGCGTCGACGCTACTGTTCCTCACCATCGGCATCCTCATGCTGGTCTACCTGAAGCTCACCCGTTCGAAACTCGGAAAGGACTAGCCATGCGCAGTACGACCGGAAAAACCGTCTTCGCCCTCATTGTCGCCGTCATCGTGACGATGTCCCTGTTCCCCTTCTACTACGCCGTCATCTCGTCCCTGAAGGGCGGCGCCGACCTGTTCAAGGTCGAGTACTGGCCGTCGGCCCTGACCTGGGAAAACTACCGGGAGGTGTTCACCGTCGGCTCGTTCCCGACCAATATCCTGAATTCGATTGTCGTCGCCACCGGCGTCGTCATCCTCTCCCTCTTCCTCAGCGTCACCGCCAGCTACGCCCTGGCCCGGGTGTCGTTCAAGGGGAAGGGCCTGCTCCTTCTCACCATCCTGAGCGTGTCGATGTTCCCGCAGGTGGCCGTCCTTTCCGGCCTGTTCGAGCTTCTCCGCTACCTTGGCCTGTTTAACCGCCTTCCCGGCCTCATCCTCGCGAACATGGTGCTGACGCTCCCCTTCACTGTCTGGGTGCTGACGACGTTCATGCGCGACCTTCCGAAGGAAATCGAGGAAGCGGCCGTCATGGACGGCGCCAAACCGTGGACCATCGTCTTCAAGGTGTTTATGCCGATGATGTGGCCGTCCCTCGTGACGACCGGCCTCCTCGCCTTCATCTCGGCCTGGAACGAATTCCTCTTCGCCCTCACCTTCACCCTCACGGAGGATTCGCGGACCGTCACCGTCGCCATTTCCCAGATAAGCGGATCGGTCATGAATCAGCTTCCGTGGGGAAAAATCATGGCGGCGTCCGTCGTGGTGACAATCCCGTTGGTGGCGCTCGTCCTTATTTTCCAACGGAAAATCGTGGCCGGGCTCACCGCCGGAGCGGTCAAGGGCTAGGAAGGACTCGCTGTCCGACGTTTACCATGTATTCAAAAATTTGCATTCATACGATTAGGGAGACATCATGGCAGGCATCGTTTTCGAAAATGTGAAAAAGCGTTTCGGCACCACCGACGTCATCAAGGGCGTCAGCATGGAAATCAAGTCCGGTGAATTCATCGTCTTCGTCGGGCCGTCCGGCTGCGGCAAATCGACCCTTCTCCGCCTCATCGCCGGCCTCGAGGAAATCACCGACGGCATCCTGAAAATCGACGGGAAAATAGTGAACGACATCCCGCCCGCCGCCCGGGGCCTGGCCATGGTGTTCCAGTCCTACGCCCTCTATCCCCACATGTCGGCCTACGAGAACATGGCGTTCGGCCTCAAGCAAACCGGCTTCGACAAGTCCCGCATCGACGATTCGGTCCGCGAGGCCGCCCGCGTCCTCCGTATCGAGGAACTTCTCGACCGGAAGCCGAAGGAGATGTCCGGCGGCCAGCGCCAGCGCGTCGCCATCGGCCGGGCCATTGTCCGGAAACCGTCCGTGTTTCTTTTCGACGAACCGCTGTCGAACCTCGACGCCTCGCTCCGGGTCAAGATGCGGATTGAAATCGCCAACCTGCACAAGCAGCTCGCCACCACGATGATCTACGTCACCCACGACCAGTCCGAAGCTATGACCCTCGCCGACCGCATCGTCGTCCTCCGGGCCGGCCTGATGGAACAGATGGGCGCGCCGATGGAACTGTACCACCACCCGGCCAACCGGTTCGTCGCCGGCTTTATCGGATCGCCCCAGATGAATTTCCTCCCGGGCGTGGTCCAGGACAAGAACCTCCACGGCGTCGACGTCCGCCTGGACGGCGGCGACATCGTCCACGCCAAGGTGTCCGGCGCCAATGCCCGGGAAGGCGACAAGGTCGAACTCGGCATCCGTCCGGAACATATCCGCCTGTCGAACGACAAGCCGGGCATCGCCGGCCAGGTTGACTTTGTCGAACAGCTCGGCGACAGCCAGTTCGCCTATATCACCCTGCCGGGCGGGCAGAACATCACCGTCCGCGTCGAGACCGGCATCAAGGTCTCGGTCGGCGGCGCCGTACAGGTCGAATTCCCCGACGGCGACTGCCACGTCTTCATGCAGGACGGCGGCGCTTCGTTCCCCCGCCTCGACAGCGCGAACATCCACGACAAGCCCGTCCTCGGCGTGATAAACGCCGCGACCGGGTCGAATGCGTAATGCAGCGGAAAAACTTCACCGCCCTGACGGTTCCGGCAGAATGCGTTCAGGGCGGCATGAGGGGCACTGACCAGTCAAGCCGTTTTCCATAAGGAGACCACGATGTCCAGATTCCAGAGCAGCCGATGCGTCCTCGCCCTTCTGGCGGCGGTATTCGTTCTCGCCGGTTCGGTCCGGGCGGCGCAGCTCACCATGTACGTGAACCCGATTGAAGCGCCGTATGTCACCGAATGCGTCAAGGAATGGATGCGCCAGACCGGAAATGAGGTCACCATCCTCACCGGGCCCGCCGCCTCCTCCGACGTCCTCGCCCTCTACCAGCAACAGCTCGCCGCCGGCACCTCCGACGTCGACATCTACGAGGTCGACGTCATCTGGCCCGGCCTTCTCGCCAACCACCTCCTCGATCTCACGCCGTATTCGGAAGGCCGGGAAAAACTCCATACCCCGCCCGTCATCGCCAACAATACGGTCAACGGCCGCCTCGTCGCCATGCCCCTCTACCTCGACGCCGGCATGATGTACTACCGAAAAGATCTCCTCGACAAGTACAACAAGCCCATCCCCGCCACTTGGCCTGAACTCACCGCCACGGCCAAAGCCATCGTCGACGCCGAACGCGCCGCCGGCAACCAGCGCCTCTGGGGCCTCGTCTTCCAGGGCCGCGCCTACGAAGGCCTGACCTGCACCGCTCTCGAATGGATAGACGCCTACGGCGGCGGCACCATCGTCGACGCCGACGGGAAAATCACCGTCAACAATCCGGCCGCGGTTCAGGCCCTCAAGGAGGCAGCCAGCTGGATTGGCACTATCACGCCGGAAGGCGCCCTGAACTACGCGGAAGAGGAATCCCGGGGCGTATTCCAGTCCGGCGACTCCGTATTCATGCGGAACTGGCCCTACGCCTGGGCCCTCGCCGAGGAGGAAGGCAGTCCGGTGAAAGGGAAAATCGGCATTATGCCGGTCCCGGCCGGCGGCCCCGGCGGGAAGTCGACGGGCGCCCTCGGCGGCTGGGGCCTCGCCGTGTCGAAGTATTCGAAAAACCCGGAACTCGCCGCCGACCTCCTGTTTTACCTGACGAGCGCCGAAGGCCAGAAGAAGTTCAGCCTCCTCGGCACCTACACGCCGAGCGTCGTGTCCCTGTTCTCCGACCCGGAAATCCAGGCGAAAAACCCGGTGGCGATTCTGGAAGTCTTCAACAACGCCGTCCCGCGCCCGGCCGGCGTCACCGGTTCCAAATACAACCGCGTGTCGAGTGAATTCTACAACGCCGTCCACGCCGTTCTCTCAAAGAAGTCCACCCCGGAAGACGCCCTCCGGTCCCTCGAAGCGTCGCTTCGGCGGGTTTCCCGGGGCGGCTGGTGATCTGATTATTTTCAGGCACGGCGCGGGGAAACGGCGGACGTCCCCGCGCCGCGTCCGTGAAGCGGCGCGTCCATCAATTCAAAAAAGCTTCCAGCCGAAGCGCATGACAAAGGAATCCCATGTCCACGACATCCCCTCAAAAAAGCTTCCAGCCGAAGCGCATGACAAAGGAATCCCATGTCCACGACATC
>JAJQFC010000332.1:26652-28628 GCA_021201355.1 Planctomycetaceae bacterium
CCCATGGTGGCGGGGCGCCATCATCTACCAGGTCTATCCCCGCAGTTATCAGGACTCGAACGGCGACGGCATTGGCGACATCCCCGGCGCCATTGAGCGCCTCCCCTACATTGCCCGCCTCGGCGTCGACGCCGTCTGGCTGTCGCCGTTCTTTACCTCGCCCATGGAGGACTTCGGCTACGACATTTCCGATTACTGCGATGTCGACCCGATGTTCGGCACCCTGGCCGATTTCGACCGGCTGGTCGAGGAGGCCCACCGCCTCGGCCTCAAGGTCATCATCGACCAGGTCCTGAGCCACACCGCCTCCGTCCACCCCTGGTTCCTCGAATCGAAAAAAGACCGGACCAACCCGAAAGCGGACTGGTACGTCTGGGCCGACGCGAAGGACGACGGCACGCCTCCGAACAACTGGCTGTCGAACTTCGGCGGGTCGAGCTGGGAGTGGTCGACGTCCCGCATGCAGTACTATCTCCACAACTTCCTCCGGAGCCAGCCCGATCTCAATTTCCACAACCCGGAAGTGCGCCAGGCCGTCCTCGACGTCCTCCGCTTCTGGCTCGACCGCGGCGTCGACGGCTTCCGCTTCGACACGGTGAACTACTATTTCCACGATGCCGAACTCCGCTCCAATCCGCCCTGCCCCGAGGATCAGGTCTGCTCGACCGCGCCCGGCTGCAACCCCTACACGTTCCAGCAGCACGTCTACGACAAGACCCGCCCCGAAAACCTCGCCTTCCTCGCGGACGTCCGCCGCCTCCTCGATTCCTACGACGGCGAACGGATGATCGTCGGCGAACTCGGCGCCGACGGCCCGGACATCGGCACAGTACTCCACGACTATACGGAAGAGGGGAAGCGCCTCCACATGGCCTATGTCTTCGAACTCCTCACCGAAGAGTTTTCCGCCCGCCACATCCGGGAAGTGGCGGAACGGCTCGACCGGGAAATCGCCGACGGCTGGATCTGCTGGTCCATCGGCAACCACGATGTCCAAAGGGTGCTGACCCGCTGGGGTCTGGAAGACGTCGCCGAGGCCGCCGCGCCGTCCCTCTACGCCATGCTCCTCACCCTCCGGGGATCGTCCTGCATCTACGAAGGGGAGGAACTCGGCCTGGCCGAAGCCGACCTCCCGCTCGAGAAACTGAAAGACCCCTACGGCATCACCATGTGGCCGGAATTCAAGGGCCGCGACGGCTGCCGGACGCCGATGCCGTGGCGTCACGATCAGCCGAACGCCGGTTTCACCACGGGCGAGCCGTGGCTGCCGGTGCCGAACGAACACCTCGCCCTTGCCGTCGATCTTCAGGAAGGGAAGGACGCGTCCGTCCTCGAACGCTGCCGCGCCTTCACCGCCTTCCGGAAGCGGCAACCGTCCCTCAAGGACGGCGCCATGGAATTCCTGGATGCGCCGGACGGCGTCCTTCTCTACCGGCGCAACGGCGCCGGACCGGCGGTCCTCGCCGCCGTCAATCTGACCGCCGCCCCGGTGTCGTTCGACCTCCCGGAAACCGGCTGGACCATCGAAAACAACATCGGCATGACCGGCACCGCCGCCGGCGGGCGCGTCGACATCCCCGCCTACGGCGCGGCGTTCTTCACGAAATAACGCGGCGAAGGCGGAGCCGGCCGGACATTGGATAAGGGCGCTGTCATTACAGACCCGGCAGTTCGCCGCCATAAAGAAAAAACGAGCCGACGTCCTCGCGGGCGTCGGCTCATCGTATTGGGAGGCAGTGGCGCCGGAAAAGCCGCCTGGGACTGCGCGTACCGGAACAGTCGCGAACGGTTCCCCGGCTCCGCCATTGGGGATGATACAGCGGTTATTTCAGATACGGTTCCTCGTCGCCCCCGGTCATCGCTTCGAGGGCGCTTTCGATATCGGCCGCCCCCGGCCCCGGCGGGATAACGTCGCGGCTTACCAGCCGGGGCGGCCGGCGGACGGCTGGCGGCGTCACGTCGGGCCCGCCGGGGGG
>JAJQFC010000113.1 GCA_021201355.1 Planctomycetaceae bacterium
CTTTCCAGGGCTTCCTTCCACGGGACGTCCGAGAAGGAGAGGAAAACCGGGGCGTCGGTGGCGACCCGGGGGGGAAAGATGATGTTCGCGTTGCCGCGCTTGGCGATTTCCCGGACCGCTTCGCCGAGGCGGACGCCGTCGAAGGTATCGGTGAAACGGGCGACTTTTTCCAGGTAGATGACGCTGTCGGCGATCTGCGACCGGTCGATGACGAGGCGCATCGAATCGGCGATATAACGGAGCGCCGTGTCCCAACTGACGCCCGTGAGCGGCCCGAGGGTGACGGGCATTTCTTCCAGCTCATGCATTTCCGTGAAAGTCGGCGCCTTGATTTTCAGGTTGATGCCCGGGTTTTTCTTTTCCATGTCGGAGAGGACGCGGCTGAACATCATCTGCCGGTAATTGACGTTGACGTTGTTGACGCGGGCGCCTTCGCGTTCCCGCAGGAGTTCGATGGCATCTTCGGCCGAGGCGCGGGTCAGGAAACCGGCCACCGCCAGCAGACACGCCAGGATTCCTAATCTCTTCACGGTTACTCTCATGCCTCGGTCTCCATAGATGCGCTGACGCGACCCCGGCGTGATGTATGGGTACTCGTTGTACCCCGGCATCGCGGCGGGAAAATCCATCTCTATGGAAGATACTTGCCGTTCAGGGACGTTTTCTTTCAATAAAGTTAGTAAATACTCGGAGAGTTTACAGGCGCCTGCCCGCGTTTACCCCGAACCGCCTGCCGAGATCTTTACAACCGGCCGAAAAAGGAGCCGGACCCGTTCCAGGGCGGAAGGGTCCGGAAAATTCGGGACGGTGGATTATGGGTAAAACAGGCGGCCTTCCGTCAACTCGGCGGCAGCGGTTCCACCGGCACGCCTTCGAGTTCGCTGGCGCCGGGCGGGGCATGGATTTCCACGGGCAGGCGGTAGCGGAGGCCGCGGAACTGGAAAACGACGCCGTGTTCCTCAATCGTCTCGACCCGGAGATCGCCCAGAGGCCGTTCGGACAGGAGAATCTCCCCGGCCGAAAGGGTTTTCCCGTTCACGACCGCCCTGGCGTCGGTCGGCGACCAGACGACGCCGTCCACCCGAAGGTGCAGGCTGACGAATTCCCGGGTGATGTCCTGCTGGTTCTTTAACCGCGTCGCCATTCTCTGGAAGCCGCGAATCTCCTCGTTCATGCGGATAAGGCGGGTGTACTCCGGCTTTATGGGCGGCCATTCGTTGTCCACCACCTCGATGGCGGCGGTGGCGGTCTCTATGGCTTTTTCGTAATCCTGGTCCTTGATGGCGGCGGTTATATCCTCGAGCCAGGCGGTCAGCATGGCCTCCTGCTCCTCCACCGTTGGCGCTTTCAGGGGACCGCTCTTCCGGGCGGCGCCGAGCTCCCGATCGGTGGGAAAACGCATGGTCAGCGGATCCCGGCCGCCGGCGGCGTAGAAATAACTCTGGTAGGCGCGGATTTCCTCGATAGTCATGGAGTCCATCGGGCTGGGGGCGGGCGGTTCGGCCCGGCGCTGGCCGGCCGAGGCGATGCCGGCGACCAGGAGAAGGCTCCAGAGGAGCATTCCGCATTGATTAACCCGTATTCTGTTCATCGTCTCCCCCAACTTGTGCCGTTCGGTTGTCGCCGCTTCCACTGTGCAGGCGCGGGCAGGTCCGGATTCGGTCGACACGCGGTCATCACCGTCACCGGCGAAGCCGGAATCCGGACCCGGTTCCCCATCCCGTCGTATCGGCTACTGCCCGATAAACCGGTACGTCTGCATGATCAGGTTGCACGCATGCTGCACCGGGGCGCCGCCGCTGCCGGAGCCGAGGTTGGCGAGGCCCTGATCCTGGGCTTTGATACTGATTTCCCGCACTTCGAAAAAGCGTTTTTCGCTGCCGGTGCGCTCCGCGTCCGGACTGTCGAATTCCTCCATCCGGTTGATGAAGGTGGCGATCTGATCGTAGTCGCCGAGGAGGTTCAATGAAAAGCGCCAGACCTCGAAGTTGGCGCCCTGCCCGGCCTGGCCGCTGGCGACGCTCGGCTGGAGCCGGTTCGGCGTGATGCCGGACTGCTGCGCCTTGGTCCGGATGGCGGCGATGAGCTGATCCGGTGTGGATTCGCAGGGCAGGATGCGGGCTCCGTATTCGTATTCGACCTTGAGCTTTTCGAGAATTTCCTGCCGGCCGGGTATCTGCGCCACCTGGACCCGGAGGCCCGTTACCTCGTTGTCGAGGGCGTCAAGCTGCTGGGCAAGCGTGCCCGGCTTCCGGTAGGCCGGCCACATGTCGCCCGCCTCCGACACCAGCATGTAGAGGTATACCGTAAAGGCGACGATGATGACGCCGAGCAGGATAAAGACCTTGGTAAAGCGGTTCTTGCCCACAGGGGTTCCCCCTATTTCAAATCCATTTCGATGGCGAAGCTCCAGGCCGAGCTCGGATAGACTTCGGCCATATCCCGGCTGCGATCGCCTTTCGGCTGCGGCGCCGTCGTCCACGACGCCGACTTCAGCTGGAGCGATCCCGGCTTCAGGAGTTCATTGAACGGCAGGAGGGCGAGGCCGCCCGACTGGATGGTGCGGATTTCCTCGAGGCGCTGCCTGATGGACAGTTCCCGCGGGCCCTGAATCGGCAGTTCCGGCCGGTCGCGGCGTTCGTTTTCGTGTTCGGCGACGGCGCGGCGGAGTTCCTCCTTGAGGCGTTCCTCCTCGCCCTGCTCCGGAAGGGCGGCGGGGACATAACTCCGGATGCGCTGGAGAAATTGTTCCGTCATCTGCATCGCCACCACCTGGGACGACGCGGTGGCGAAGCCGTTCAGGGTGATTTTCTTTTCCCGGCCGGTGAAGTCGTTCAGCCAGATATAACGCATTTCCGGGTTGTAATTGCTCATGGCGGCGTCGAAGTTGACCATCGCCTTCATGTCCGACAGCACCTTCGACCACACCACCCGGCCCTTGTACAGGCCCTTCACCGATTCGACAAAAACGGTCAGGCGGTCGATTTCCGCGTTTATCTGCCGCAGTTCCTCGACCTGGACGAGAAGCTCCTGGCGCTCCCGCTGGCGGAGGCTGATTCGGTCCTTGAGGCCCGGGATAATGTCGAAATGGTATTTCGTGACAAAGTGCACAAGCGTCCCGAGGACGGCGATAAGAAGCGCCGCCACGAGAAGCTGCGACAGCTTCATCGACTCCTTTTTCCGCATCGATTGCGGCAGCAGGTTGATGTCAATCATGGCAGAGGTTCCTATTCCTTGGCGTGGCAGGCGAGGCCGAAGGCGACAATGAAATCGTGGGCGTTGGCGCTGACGAACTCGTCGTCCAGTTCCGTCGTCCCGACCGACCCGAACGAGTCGAATATCCGCGTCTCCAGCCGGGCCAGCCGGCCGATCAGGGGCGTCACGCCCGGGAAGTTCACGAGGCCGCCCGAGAGGAGCATCAGTTCGACGTCGCGGCCGTGGGAGGCGCCGCGGTAGTTGTCGGCGCAGGAGCGGATTTCGGCAGTGATGTCTTCAATCCCCGGATAGATGGCGTCCTTGACCACGTCCAGGTTGTCGCCCGGTTCGCGTTTGGTCTTTTCCGCCTCGTCCATGGAACAGCCGAGGCGGTGGGCGATCATTTCCGTCAGTTTGTCGCCGCCGAAGGGGAATTCCCGGAAGATGTAGGCGTCGCCGTCGGTGACGGTAATGAGGGTCTTGGTGGCGCCGAAGTCGACGATGGCGACGGGCTGGCCTTCTGCCAGGAAATAGCCGTTCGCGTTCGCCGTTTCGAAGGTGTTCGCCAGGGCGATCAGTTCGACGTCGATGCGGGACGGGGTGATGCCGGCCGAGAAGAGGATTTCCAGCCGGTCCTCGACGTCGGACTGGCGGACGGCGGCGAGAAGGCACTTCATCTGGGAGGAGTATTCGTTGTCGAAAATGTGATAATCGACCTGGGCCTCGTCGACGTCGTAGGGGATGTATTTTTCCGCCTCTTCCATAACGGCCTCGTCGATGTCGTCGACCTTGTCCGCCGGTATGGAGATGGTCTGGAGGAGGGTGCTCCGCCCGCTCATGCCGACGACGACGTTTTTCGGCACCATCCCCCCCGCTTCGAGAACGGTCTGGATGGCTTCGGTGTAGCCGGTCGGATCGGCGACGTCCTCGTAGGAA
>JAJQFC010000276.1 GCA_021201355.1 Planctomycetaceae bacterium
GTAAGCCGTTCGTCGACGAGATTCGCCGCGACGTGCACGGCAACCTCCACGCCGTCCTCAACCCGAAGGCCGACTTCCGCGTCATGCTCTCCGGCCACTGCGACGAAATCGGCCTCATGGTCATGCACATCGACGACAAAGGTTTCCTCTACGTCGCCACCGTCGGCGGCATCTATGTGCCGCTTCTTCAAGGCGAACGCGTCCTTGTCCATACGGCGAAAGGGTCTATCCCCGGCGTCATCGGCGTCAAGCCGATTCACCTCATGAGCGCCAAGGAACGCGAATCCGCCGCCACCAAGATTGAAGACCTGTGGATAGACATCGGCGCCAAGGACAAGGCCGAGGCGGAGGAGATGGTCGAACTCGGTGATGTCGCCACCGTCGACCGTGGCGTCACGTTCTATCCGAACGACCGCATTGTCGCCCGCGGCCTCGACGACCGGGCCGGCGTCTACGTCGTCGCCGAGGCGCTCCGTTTAGTGTCGAAGGAGAAACTCGGCGTCGCCGTCCACATGGTCAGTTCCGTCCAGGAGGAAATCGGCCTCCGGGGCGCCACCACCGCCGCCTTCGGCATCGACCCGCAGGTCGGCATTGCCGTCGACGTCGGCCATGCCACCGATTACCCGGGCTGCAACCCGAAAATGGTCGGCGAAGCCACCGTCGGCGGCGGACCGATTCTCCACCGCGGCCCGAACTTTAACCCGGTCCTCTACGAACGCCTCGTCCGCGCCGCCAAGGACGCCCGCATCAAGGTCCAGCAGCAGCCGATTCAGCGCGGGTCCGGCACCGACGCCAACGTCATCCAAACCACCCGCGCCGGCGTCGCCGCCGCCCTCGTCTCGGTGCCGTGCCGCTATATGCATTCGTCTGTCGAGATGATTTCCATCAAGGACGCGGACAACGCCGCCAGGATCATCGCCAAGTGCCTGACCAAGCTGAAAGGTACGGAAAAGTTCATTCCATGAGCGAGAACGTCGCCGCCATCGACATCCAGGGGCTGACCCATACGTACCAGAAAAATTTCTGGGAAAAGAAACGCCTCGCCCTCGACTCCCTCGACCTTCGGGTGGAGCCGGGGGAGATCTTCGGCTTCCTCGGCGCGAACGGCGCCGGCAAGACGACTACCATAAAAATCCTCGTCGGCCTCCAGACCCAGATGCGCGGCAACGCCTTCATCTTCGGCATTCCGACAACCGATATGGAATGCCACAGGAAAATCGGCTTTATGCCGGAAAACCCGTATTTTTACGAATACCTCACCGCCCGGGAATCGATGGACTTCTACGCCGCCCTCTGCGATCTCCCGAAAGCCGGACGGCAGAAGCGGTCGGATGAGCTTCTCGACTTCGTCGGTCTCTCGGCGGCGCGGGACGTCCGCCTCCGGGAGTTCTCGAAAGGCATGCGCCAGCGCCTCGGCATCGCCCAGGCCATTGTCCACGAGCCGCCCCTTGTCATCCTCGACGAACCGATGAGCGGCCTCGACCCGGTCGGGCGGCGGCAGGTGCGGGAGGCGATTCTCGACCTGCATTCGCGGGGCGTCACGGTGTTCTTTTCGTCGCACATTCTGTCCGACATCGAGATGATCTGCCACCGGGCCGCCCTTATCGATCACGGCAAGCTTCTCGCCGCCGGCACCCTCGATTCGATGCTGGAGACGCGGGAACTGGAAATAGAGGTCGTCGGCGCGGACCTTCCCGAAGCCGACCGCGCCATGCTCGCCGCCACGGCGAAGCGGTCGGTGGAACGGTCGGGAGAATGGCTGTTCACGTTCGATTCGTGGGAGGGCGCGAACCGGGCGGTGGATATCCTCCGGGAACGGGGACGGCTTCTTGAACTCCGGGTCATCAAGGAAACGCTCGAAGATTATTTCATGCGGTCGACCGGCCAGGCGCGGGCGGAAGTGAAATCGCCGACCGGCGAATAGGAGGGGCGGAAAACGGCCAATGGGCAAGGTACTGCAAATAGCCAAAAACACGTTTCGCGAATCCATCCGCGACAAGATTCTCTACGTCATCGCCTTCTTTGCTGCGGTGATGATGGTCGCCAGCGTCGCCCTCGGCTGGATATCGGCGACGGATCAGTTGCAGATCGTTCAGGACTTTTCCCTCGCCATCCTCAGCTTTTTCGGCGCCCTTATGGCGGTGTTTGTCGGCACCGGCCTTATCTACAAGGAAATCGACAAGCGGACCATCTACACCATCCTGTCGAAACCGGTGCGCCGCTGGCAGTTCCTTCTCGGGAAATACCTCGGCCTCCTCGCCGTCCTCTCCCTTGCCATGATCGGCATGCTCGTCGTCTCCATGCTGTTCGTCGTCTACGCCGCCATGAACGCCCCCACCTCTCCCATCGCCGAATGGACCGAACGCGTCCAATGGGGCTGGTACGCGGTGGCGGTTCTCATGGTGTTTTTCGAACTCATGGTCGTCGTCTCCATCGCCATGTTTTTCGGGTCGGTGGCGAGTCCGATTCTCTCGGCCATCTTCACCTTTTCCGCCTACCTGGTCGGGCAGGTCTCCGCCACTATCAACTATATGTTCACCTCCTTTACCCCGCTGACGCCGGAGCAGGCGGCGAACCTGGACGAAAACGTCACCCGCTTCGCGTCGGAAAGTTATTTCCTCCTGAAGCCGCTGTCCCAGTTCATTTATTATGTCCTGCCGGACCTGAAGCATTTCCAGCTCCGGAACCAGGTCGTCCTCGGGCCGCTCCCGACCTGGGATCAGATCGGGACGGCGATGGCGTACGGCATCGGTTATTCGGCGGCGGTAATACTTCTTACCATCCTCGTATTCGACCGGAAGAGGTTCTAGCGATGGACTCTCCCGGAAAAAACGGCGATAAGAACAATATCAAGTCGCTCCATGAAAAAGAGGCCCTCCAGGAAGACCTCCTCCGCATCGGCCACATGTTCCTCGAACACCGGGACGACCCGCTCATGCGCCGCCTCGCCCGCATCGCCATCCTGAGCGCCCAGGAAAGGCTTATCCGTGGGTGACTCTTCGCGGCCCGATTTCGGCGGCATTGAAAACTTCGACGACATGCCGGCCCTGCCGAACGTCGTCGCCCGCCTGACCCGGCTCATCGCCGATCCGAAAACGACGGCGTCGGACATCAATTCGGCCCTGTCGTCGGACCCCGGCCTGGTGACGCGGATTCTCAAGCTGGTCAATTCGTCCTACTACGGGTTTTCCCGCCGCATCACGACGATCACAAACGCCGTCGTCATCCTCGGCTTCAACCAGGTACGGAACCTCGCCCTCTCCGCCTTCATGTTCGACACCTTCGCGAAAAGCAAGGACGGATCGCTCCTGGACGTCGGCGGACTGTGGCGTCATTCCATCGGCGCCGCGTTTCTCGCCGCCGCCATAGCGAAGGGGACCAAGCCGATTCTCGAGGAGGACGCCTTTATCTGCGGTCTTCTCCACGACCTCGGAAAGTTCATCATGGCGGAAAAGGCGGTGGCGGACGCCGGCCGCGTCGTCGGCCTGGTGCGGGAGCGGGATCTCCTTTTTATCGAGGCCGAACGGAAAATCCTCGGCTACGACCACGCCGTCCTCGGCGCCGTCGTCATGGAACGCTGGAACCTGCCGCCGACCCTGGTGAACGTCGTCCGCCACCACCACGAGCCGTTGTCCGCGCCGGAGTCGGCCCGGCACCTGGCCTGCGTCGCCAACGTCGCGGACATCGTTTCCCGGGCCCTTCTCATAGGGAACGGCGGCGACCGGAAGATTCCCTGCCTCGAGGAACGGGTCTGGCAAATGACGGGGCTGGACTGGAAGCGTCTGGAAGGTATAATTCGCAGGGTGGCGGAAGAGTACTCGAAATCGGAGGCTTTCTTCGCCACGCCGTGATATTTCCGCCACGGACGGCAGCCGTGGCGGCGGTTTTTTTATGGAACGCGCAGTTTTCAAAACGGTACAAAGGACAACCATGGCCACACCCCGCGCGCTGGTGATTCGCACCGCCGGCACCAACTGCGACCAGGAGACGCGCCACGCCTTCGAAATGGCCGGCGCCGTCACCGAGCTCGCCCACATAAACTGGCTGACCGCGTCGGACACGCCCCTCGCCCACGTCCAGATCCTCGCCATCCCCGGCGGCTTCACCTACGGGGCCGA
>JAJQFC010000270.1 GCA_021201355.1 Planctomycetaceae bacterium
TTTCAAGCACGTCCACCGCTTCCGGCGCCAGCCGTTCGACAAGGCCGACATAATCCGCTTCGCTCTTCCCCGCGACGTTCACGACCACCACGCCGGCCCGCTCCCTGAGAGGCGGCAGGAGTTCCCGAAGAAAATAGTCGACCCCCTCGTTCTGGAGGCCGATGGCATTCAGCATGCCGGACGGCGTTTCGGCGACGCGCGGCGGCGGATTGCCCCGGGTCGGGCCGAGGGTGACGGACTTCGTCACGACGGCGCCGAGACGGCCGATATCGTAGAAATCAGCGTATTCCCTCCCGCTTCCGAACGTGCCGGAGGCGGGCATTATGGGATTGGCCATTTCGATGCCGCCGACGCGGGTGGCGAGGATGTCGGTCATTCGCACTCCTGCCTCTGGGTTCATCTGTTTATTACCGGCGGCGGACGTTCTGGCAACTTTTCCCATGCGCGCCCGCCGGTCCGGTTCGAGCCGCCTCGGGGCGGCGGCGGACGGTTATGCCGCTCACCCGGCGGCGTTGCTTCGGACAACGGATTCTGTACAATATACGGTTCGCCAAAAGGACATGGTAGCACTTTTTAAAGGAGCGTGAGAGTGACGAAGGAAACACCGCGAAAGTCCCGGATTCTCCCGGCCCTTGCCCTGATCGTCATCCTGGCCGCCGCCGCGGCCGGCTTTATCCATTTCGGCAATCCCCAGTGGCACTGGCGCCTCTACGCCTTCCAGGCCAGGCAGGCCGAGGACGGCCTCCTGGACGCCGGCCCGAACTACAGCGGGGTATGGCGGAACTGGGCGGCGGACGGACGGCTCGTATCCGAGTACACCTACCGGAACGGCAAACGCCACGGCCGGTATGTCCATTATACCGAATCCGGCGCCATCCGGTCGGAAGGCCAGTACAACGACGGCGCGCTGGACGGCATGCAGTATGTCTACGGCGACGACGGCGTCAAAACGGAAATCCCCTACCAAAACGGCCGGCGCCACGGCGTCGAACGATCGTTCTTCGCGGACGGCTCCGTCGCCATCGAAGCGCCGTGGGTCGACGGCGTCCAGGACGGACCGGTCAATTTCTATTTCGAGAACGGCTCCATCCAGGCCTCCATTCCCTTTTACCAGGGGAAGCGCCAGGGCGTGATGAAGACCTGGTACGAACACGGCCAGCTCCAGGGCGACGAAACGTACCAGAACGACGTCCGGAACGGCCGGAGCGAATTCTACGGACCGGACGGGACGCCGAGCATGACCTTCAACTTCCTGGACGACGCCATGGACGGCGTCCAGACCTGGTACCACCCGAACGGGGAAAAATCCCGCGAGGCCGAGATGAAGATGGGTGTGCCGGACGGCAGGTGGAAAGAGTGGAACGAGGACGGAAAACTGGTTGTCGACGAGGTGTATGAGAACGGCGAACTGAAGATGCGGGACGGGGAAAAGGTCGGCCCGAGTGGCGAAACGGAGGCCGGAACGGCGGGAGAGGCCGAGGCCGGTGACGACGCCGGACAGGACGTCGGCGGCGGGACCGGAAGCGAGGCCGGGGCTGCATCCGTGAACGGGACGGCGGATTCGCCGTTACCGGCGACCGCGCCGGAGGCGGACAGCGACCCGGAATCGGTAATGGGTGAAGGGGCGGAAAGCGACTCGGACAGGCTTTCAGACCGCCCGTCGGCCCAAGAGGACGTCGACGCCGAGGCGGAGTGATGTCTGACCGGAGTGACGTCTGGCCGGTACGGCTGGGTGAACCGGCGGACCGGCCGTCCGAACGGGATACCGGATGATTTACCGGAATGCGGTTCTGGCACGGAGAGTCTGAGAACGGGTGAGTGGACCGGCGCGGCGATAATCCGGATCAGGCGACAAGGGAGATAACCGACCCGTCGGGGAAGCGGAAGTCGAGGAATTCCGGCCGGGTCTCCGCGGTGAAATCATTCTGGATGCGGGAGCGGATGCTTTCCGTCAATTCCTGCCAGTCGCGGCCTTCGGCATAGGTCGCCCAATCGAGGCCATGGATCATGTAGCAGTCGTTTTCGCCCTGGTTGACGAGAAAAGTTAAGCGTTTCATGGTATTCCCTCCTGGTGTGGGGTTTTGTTCCTTTATACATATTATCGGCGCCCAGCCGGAAAAACTTGAGTCAACCCCGCCGTATTTGCCGTATCCCGGCGCCGTGCCGACCGGTTTTGGAAAAACCGTCCCGCCCGGTCGCGCGCGGACATTTTAAATGTAAGGAGTTGCACCATAATGGCTGCCCATAAAGGCGTGTTTCTCGTTCTCGAAGGAGCGGACGGCGTCGGAAAATCGTCGCAGATCGTCCTCCTCGAGGCGTTTTATAAAAAGGCCGGCTACCGGGTCAAGACGGTGCATTTTCCCCGCCTTGACGGCCAGCCGTACGGCGAACTCATCGGCGAATACCTGCGGGGCGATTTCGGCCCGGCCGGCGCGGTCCATCCGAAGCTGGCGGCGCTTCTCTACGCCCTCGACCGGAAGGAATACGCCGTCGACATCCACGACGCCATCGCCGCCGGCGCCGTCGTCCTGGCCGACCGCTACCTGTTCTCGAACATCGCCTACCAGTGCGCCAGGACGCCGGACCCGGAAGCCCGGGCCGCCCTCGCCGACTGGATTGAAAAATTCGAATACGGCCATAACGCCCTCCCCCGGCCCGACCTCACCCTGTACCTCGACGTCCCCCGGGAGTTCGCCCGCGCGAACCTCGCGGGAACACGCAGCGGCGACGACCGGGCCTACCTGAACTGCAAGGCCGACATCCCCGCAGCCGACGAACCGCTCCAGGCCCGGGTGCGGGCCGAATTCGTCCAACTGCCCCGGGAACGGTCGGGCGAAATCGGCCTGGTGGACTGCCGCGGGGAGGAAGGCCGCATCGCCGACCGCGCCGCCATCCACAGCCGCATCATCGACGCCCTCCGCTACTACGGAGTGATCGGCCGATGACGGGAGACATTCAGGGCGGAACCGACGGCGGCACCTTCTCCTTCGTCATCCGGCAACTGGTGGCGCCGGCCAGGGAAAACCCGTCGCGTCTGCCGGAGCGGGTGGCGCGGAAGCTCGGCGTGCCGGCGGAAGACATCGCCGCCTGTACGGTGGTCAGGCGGTCCTTCGACGCCCGGCGCCGGCGCGGCAAAGCCGTTCTCGTCTACCACGTCCGCGTCGTGCTGGCGAACCGTTGGCGGCGCCAGGTGCGGAAAAACAAGGACCTGGATATCGTTTTCGAGGCGGCGGCGGCGGACAACGCGGTCGTCCTCACAGACCCGGCGCCGCAACCGGGACGGCCGCGTCCGCTGGTGGTCGGGGCCGGTCCGGCCGGGCTGTTCGCGGCCCTGCGGCTGGCCCGGGCCGGATGGAAACCGATCCTCATTGACCGGGGCGATTCGACCGATGACCGGTCGTCGGTGGTCGCGGCGTTCTGGCGGAGCGGGGTTCTTCAGCCCGATTCCAACGTCCTCTACGGCGCCGGCGGCGCCGGGCTGTTCTCGGACGGCAAACTGAATACCCGTCACAAAGACCGGGACAACCTCCGCATCCTTCTTCAGGCCATGGTCCAGGCCGGCGCGCCCGAGTCGATCCTTATCGACGCCGAACCGCACGTCGGCTCCGACGTCCTTCTTCGCGTTGTGGAAAATTTGCTGCGGGAAATTACCGATTGGGGCGGGACGGTCCGGTTCCGGACCCGGCTCGACCGGCTGGTTTTCGCGGACGGGCGGGTCCGGGAAGCTCTCCTGTGGAACACGCATGCCGGAACCCGAATCGGGGACCGGCCGACGGAGACGGTGGCGGTCGACCGGGTCGTCCTCGCCACCGGCCATTCGGCCCGGGACGTCTACGAAATGTTTCATGACGCCGGCGTGCATCTGGAGGCGAAGGCGTTCGCCGTCGGGGTCAGGGTCGAGATGCCGCAGGAGGCGATTGACCGGTCGCAGCGGTCCGGGCCGGCGCGGCCGGTGTCGGGCGGTGCGGCGGCGTTCCGCCTGTCCCGGCCGCCGACGGACGGCGCGGCGTCGTGTTACACCTTTTGCATGTGCCCGGGAGGACTGGTCATTCCCTGCGCCTCAGAACCGGGACGGCTGGCCGTCAACGGCATGAGTTACCA
>JAJQFC010000236.1 GCA_021201355.1 Planctomycetaceae bacterium
GGGGGCGCTGTCGGTATCCTCGGCGGGGGGCCGCTTGGCTCCCCGGCCCGGGTGGTGCCGTTCGCCGCCGTTCCCGGCCGGCCGGCCGGCTGTCCGGGACGCAAGCACCGCCGTCCGGCGCCGCCACGGTTTTCCCTGGCGCTCCAGGGGATGGCGGGAAGGAGGCGGTCATGATGAACGCCAGTGCCGACGCCCCGGCGGGCGATGTCAGCGTCATCGTGCCTGCCGCCGGCAGTGGCGAACGCATGGGCGCCGGCCCCCGGAAGCCATACCTGACGGTCGGCGGCGAACCGATTCTCCTCCGTACCTGCCGCCGCCTGCACGAATTGACCGACGTCTTCGAAATCGTCGTCGTCGCCCATCCGGGCGACATTGACCAGATCCAGCAGGAACTATGGACCGATCTTCACGCGGTCGGGGTCGAACTGATTGTCCCGGGCGGTCAAACCCGGGCGCAATCGGTGTGGAACGGCCTCGAGGTGGTGTCGGCCAAGGCCGAGGTGGTGGCGGTCCACGACGCCGTCCGCCCGTTCTTCTCCCTGGACACCATGCGGGCCCTCGTCTCCACCGCCCGCCGGCGCGGCGCCGCCGTCCCGGTGTCGCCGTTCCTGGACACGCCGAAACGGCTTGAAGGCGACAAGATACTTGAAACCGTGCGCCGGGCCGGCCTGGTCCGCACCGGCACGCCCCAGGTATTCCGCTCCGACCTCCTTATTGAAGTATACGAATACCGCATGCGGACCGGCGAACTGTCCGATCGCATCACCGACGACTCGCAACTGGTGGAAGCGATGGGCGCCGAAGTCGCCGCCGTGCTGGACGGCGATTTCAATATCAAAATCACTTCGCCGACCGACCTCCGGCTGGCCGAGGCCCTGCTCGCCGCCGGACTGGTGGAATAACCGTAAAAGTAGCGGTATGACGCGGATGAAATTCGGCTCCGGCGACCGAAAAAGGCTTGCTAGTAGCTACAAACCGTTAAATCAATAAAGTGGCATTGTACTACTTCATACCTGGCATGTACATTCCATGACAATACTTATCGTACCATATAAAGAACCGCCGCGACGGATGCCCGTCCCGGCGGTTTTCAATTTGGCATGTCGTTCTTCCCATTGGGCATAACGTGCCGCTGCCGCTTTTTAGCCTGCGTCCTCTTCCGTGTCGACGCCGGCAAACAGCGCGTCGGTAAACTCCTTGGCGTTGAATGGAGCGAAGTCGTTCTCCTTTTCACCAACACCGATAAACTTAATGGGGAGCTGAATCTGCCGGTTGATGGCGATGACGATACCGCCCTTGGCGGTGCCGTCCAGTTTGGTGAGGACCAGGCCGGTGACGCCGACGCCTTCTGTAAACACTTTCGCCTGCGACAGGGCGTTCTGGCCGGTGGTGGCGTCGAGGACGAGAAGGACTTCGTGGGGCGCGCCGGGAATCTTTTTCGCCGCCACCCGGTGGATCTTTTCCAATTGCTGCATCAGATTGGCTTTGGTATGGATACGGCCGGCGGTGTCGACAAGGACGTAGTCCGCTTTTCGGGCGATGGCCGCCTCGCAGGCGTCGAACACCACGGCGGCCGGATCGGCGCCATCGGCGTGGCGGACGATGTCCACGCCCACCCGGTTGGCCCAGATATCGAGCTGTTCGCCGGCGGCGGCGCGGAAGGTGTCGGCGGCGGCGAGGATGACCTTGTCGCCGCGAACCTTCAGGTAACGGGCGAGCTTGGCGGTGGTCGTGGTTTTGCCGGTGCCGTTGACGCCGACCATAAGGACGAGGGTCGGACCGTCCGGATTCCGGGCGAGGATGGACGCCTCCTCGGAACTGAGGCCGATGGACAGCATGTTTTTCAGGAAGTCGAGGATGTCTTCCGCTTTCTCAATTTCCTTTTTCTTGAATTTAACCCGTATTTCCTCCACCACTTCGGCGGCGAGGCGCGGACCGACGTCGGCGAGGACGAGGCGTTCCTCCAGTTGGACAGGAGCTCCTCATCGACCCGCCGACCGATGCGGAAGACGTCCTTGACGTCCATAAAGAGAATGTCCCGGGTCTTTTTCAGGCCCGAACGTATCTTGTCGAAAAAACCCATTATTACCCTTTCCTCGCCGCGGCGAGATCATGGAGCGGCCACAGGACATCCACGGGAACCCGGGCCGCGCCGATGTCCGCGCCGTCGCCCGGCGCATGGAAGTCGCTTCCCCCCGAAACGAGCAGGTCGTTGTCCCGACAGTAGCGGAGCAGTTTGGCGATGGTCTCCCCGCCGTGCTTCGGGTGGTAGACTTCGATGCCGTCGACCCCGAGTTCGCGGAACCGGTCGATTTCCTTTATCCAGCCGCTGACGCCGGGATGGGCCAGGATGGCGACGCCGCCCAGTTCCTTCGCCAGCGCCACTCCTTCCCCGACCGGAAACCGGGTTTTGGCAATGTGGATTGGCCCGTCGTCGTACAGATAGCGGGCGAACGCCTCGTTGACGCTCCGCACCACGCCCTTGTCGACCAGGGCCCGGGCCAGGTGCGGCCGGCCGTAGACGCCGTCCTCCACTGGCAGATCGGAGAGGGCGATATTAATGCCCCGGTCGGCGAGGCGGTCGAGCATGCCCTGCATCCGGCTCTCGCGAAACCCGGAAAGATCGTTAATCCGGCTGACCAGGGGCGAATCCGGGTCGGCGAAGAGGGACAGGATGTGCGCCTCGTTCCCGTCCAGTTCGCAGGACAGTTCAATTCCGACCACCGGCTCGATGCCATGCCGCCGGCAGGCCTCGACCTTTTCCGCCGTTCCGGCCATGGTGTCGTGATCGGTTACGGCGAGGGCGGTGACGTTGTTATGGCCGGCCCTGACCGCCAGTTCCTCCGGCGTGAGGCGGCCGTCGGAAAAAACGCTGTGGACATGCAGGTCGATGGACGCGTTCCGGGGCATCAGGACTCCCGCCCGGATACGCGGCCCTTGCCGGCCAAGCGGTCGGCGATGCCGTTCACGAAGGCGCCGGACTCCTTGTCCCCGAAGCGTTTCGCCAGTTCCACCGCTTCGTCAAGGATGACGTTCCGGGGCGTGTCGCCCATGCGGAACTCGGCGGCGGCGATACGGAGGATGTTCCGTTCAATCACGCCCATTCGGGAGAGGGACCAGTTGCTGGCCGCGCCGGAGATGTCGGCGTCGATGGTTTCCTGGTTTTTCTCGACTTCCCGGATAAGGACGTAGGCGAATTCTTCCGCCTCTTCCTGGTGCGGGTCGTCCCGGTCAAAGGCAAAGCCGCTGTCGCCGCCGGGTGCGTTTTCAATAATGGCGCGGCGCTGTGTCTGGAAAAATTCGCCAGGCGTTTCCACATCCCGGTACCCGTTCATGTCGGTCATGAACAGGTACTGGAGGGCAAGGCGTCTTCCCACGCTTCGTGGTCGCATGCTGATCCTTGGTTCATACTGGGCTGAACGCCAAAAACATCTTTATAAAAATAGCTGTCGCCGGAGGACGCAGGAACGCCCGGCGCGGAGACATGCCGGAGCATCCAATGATCGCGGGCATGCGCCGCGCGGTCACGTTTCACGGCGCTGCCGCCCTCCGTTTCGGAAAGACGCCTATTTCAGGGCCTTGAACAGATTGTGCATTTCGATGGCGGTCATGGCGCCGTCGAAGCCTTTGTTCCCGGCCTTGGTGCCGGCCCGTTCGATAGCCTGCTCGATGGTGTCGGTGGTGAGAACGCCGAACGACACCGGCTTCACCGCATCCAGGCCCACGTGGGCAAGGCCCTTGGACACTTCCGCCGCGACATAGTCGAAGTGGGGAGTGGAACCACGAATGACCGCGCCCAGCGCGATGACCGCGTCGTACTTGTCGTTGGCGGCGGCCAGCTTGGCCGCGACCGGAATCTCGAATGCGCCGGGGACGCGGATGACGGCGATATCGTCTTCCTTGGCGCCGTGGCGAACAAGCGCGTCCACCGCGCCTTCCACCAGGCGTTCGGTGATGAAGCTGTTAAAACGGCTGACAATGATGGCGCTCCGCATGCCAGATGCGTTCAGCACGCCTTCAATGGAGGTGGGCATTCTGTCTC
>JAJQFC010000170.1 GCA_021201355.1 Planctomycetaceae bacterium
GTCGGCCAGGGCCTGGGCGGGGTAAAAACCGCCAAGCTGGGTGTAGAGTCGGAAAAACGAATGCGCCCGCATGACGCCGTGGAGGTCGGTGGCCGGCTTCTCCTCCTCCCGGCACAACTCGTCCATGGCGGAGCGGGACATGGCGACGGCCTTGTCGATTTGCGATTTTATCCCGGGGCTGTCGACGCTGCCGTTCCGGCCGAACTCGGTGATGGCGAGGGCCAGGTGCGACGCCGCCTCCTCCGCTTCCTCCGGCATGAGGGGCGGATGGCCGGACCGGTCGCTGTCGTTCAGGACGTCGAGGAGAATGCGGAGTATCGTCACCGTCCGGTTGACCGTCACCACCCGCGCCTCCAGGTCGTCGTAATTTTCGTTGTACAGGTAGCGTTCGTTTTGCGCCGCGGCGGTGAGGCGGGACCGGTTGTTGAGGAGCTTCCCGACCGGTTCCCGGAGGGACGACGTCGCCACGGTGGAGTCCCGGGCGTAGGCCCGGGCGATGCCGGTGAGGTGGTCCGCGACGAGGGAGAACTGGTGTTCGAGGTCGCGCTTCAGGGTGTCCGACATTCGGACCGGCCAGATAAGGGCGGAGACGACGATGGCGATGCCGACGCCGAGGGCGATTTCCCAAATCAGGGTCAGCCCGAAGATAACCGCCTCGCCCATGGAGTGGTGCATCTAGAAATGCCCGACGAGGAGGACGATGGTGGCGGCGATGGAGGCGAGCATGTAGCGGGAGCCGTACTGAAAAAAGTAGGCGCCGGCCGCGTTCAGCCCGAAAAGGATGACGGTTATCGACCAGATGTTTTCCGGATGGATGAAGACGAGGGACAGGCCGACGCCAATCACCGCGCCGAGGGCCATCCCGCTGAACCGGAGAAGGCTGGCCTGGAGCGATTCCGCCACGCTGGTCCGCTGCATGACGACGATAGTGGAAACGACCGCCCACACCGGGTAGTTCGACTTGAGGAGGGCGGAAAAGAGATAGGCGAGGCAACAGGCAAGGCCGGTCTTGACGGCATGACGGAGATGGAGTCGGGAGAGGCCGAAATGGCGCATACGTGGACTTTCCTCACTAACACATTCACCCTTAGCGTTTACAGTATATGAATAACCGGTCGCGTTAAAAGGGTTTTTCGAGAAAAGTCCGGGAATATCACCGAAATCCTCGGTGAATCACGCTGGACGGAAGGCGCGGGAACAGCGTTTCGTTAACGCCTTCCCTCCGGCAACCGCTCGAGCCGCGCCTCGATTTCCTCGATGATGGCGCGGATGGCGTGCTCCTCCCCTGACGATCGTGCCGCCCGGGAGTCGACGACAATCCGCCGCACCCAGGCCCGCTCCTCCGCCGACGCGATTTTCGACACCGGGTCGTCCGCCATGACGACGGCGGTGACGGCCCCGTCGGCGGGCCGCCGCGCCGCCAGGTCGGGCGTGCGCCGGTGCTCGCGTTCGAGGCGGCGCCAGTTCTGTTCCCGGACGACGGCGGCGTTAAAGGTGACGCAGCGGAGCCGGGCCGCCTGCTCCGGCGCGATGTCATCGTCGAGGAGGACGGAGACAAAGGCGTAGGTCGCCGCGCCGCCGCCTTTCGAGTGACCGGTCAGGTACACCGGCGCGCCGTTGTCCCGGTCGAGCATATGGCGTTTTACCAGGACGGCGGCCTCGGTGTACTGGCGCGGAAGAAAACCGGCGGTCTGCTTCAGATTCGTCGCCACCCAGTCCCGGTAGTTACGGCGGATGACCGCGCCACCCAGGTTCGAAAACCGGTGCGCCGGCGTGCGGTCTCCGAGCATGCTGCCCCGGAAGGCGATGACCAGGGCGCCGTCAGCCTCCTCCCGCACCAGCGCCACGCAGCCGGACGGCGTCGTCTCGAGACCGGGCTGGGAATCGTCGTAGGCGAGTTCGGAAATCAGGGCGAGATGGCGGTAATATGCCAGTTCGGAACGGGAGCAGTCATCGATGGAGTCGACGGCGAATGCGGCGGACGCGGCGGCAAGGGCGAGACTAACCGCGATTGCCGTTGCCATGAGAAGGACGGCGCGGGCGCCGTAACGATTACCGTGGAGTTGTGAAGAAGACATATCCCGTCTCCGCATACTGAAAAAGGCATGCCGCTCTTCACGGCAGGCATGCCGCTCTTCACGGCATGCCTTCCAGTTGTACAGATAAACCGACTCACCGCAAGGCGCGGGTCAGGACCGAATTTACGCGGTTTTCCGGTACGGCGCCCGGGCCCGGCGGCGCTTTTGGCCGCGTTCGGCCGGGCGGTTGTCGGAGCGGCTGTCCGAACGCCCGCCGGAGCGGCCGTCAAGGCGGCGATCGGTCCGGCTGTCCGAACGGCTATCCGATTCGGACGACCGGTACGAACCCGGACGGCCCGACCCGGTGCGGCGCTGGCCGCTGTTCCGGTTCGGCGTGGCGGCGGACTGGCGCCGGGGTTCGGCCCTGGACGGTTCGCCAATGCTGGCGGCGAACGGGTGATCCTGGATGGTCGGGATACGGCGGGAAATCAGCGATTCGATGTCCCGAAGGCTCGAGCGTTCTTCCGGATCGCAGAACGACACGGCCGACCCGACCCGTCCGGCCCGGCCGGTGCGGCCGATACGGTGGACATACGTCTCCGGCACGTCCGGCAGGTCGTAGTTGACCACCAGCGGCAGGGCTTCGATGTCGATGCCGCGGGCGGCGATGTCGGTGGCGACGAGGACGCGGAGGCGGCCGCGCTTGAAGCCGTCCAGCGCGTCCCGGCGGGCGTTTTGGGTTTTATTGCCGTGGATGGCGCCGGCCTTGATGCCGGCGGTGTTGAGCATTTTGCAGATCTTGCCCGCGCCGTGCTTGGTCCGGGAGAAAACGAGGCTGGCGTCGCCGCCGCTTTTCTGGAGGATATCGACGAGGAGCCGGCCCTTGTTCGACTTCTGCACGTGGTAGACGGACTGGGTCACCGTCTCCACCGCCGACGACACCGGCGCCACCGCGACCTACACCGGATCCCGGAGGATGGTGGCGGCGAGGCTGGCGATTTCCTTCGGCATGGTGGCGGAGAAGAGAAGCGTCTGCCGTTCCCGGGGAAGCGCCTTCAGGACCGTCTTGATGTCGTGGATAAAGCCGAGGTCCAGCATGTGATCGGCTTCGTCGAGAACAAGGGTGTTGATGGACCGGAGGTCGCAGACGCCCTGGCGCATGAGGTCGACGAGGCGTCCGGGGGTGGCGATGACGACGTCGACGCCGGCGCGGAGCGCCGATACCTGCGGACCCTGGTTGACGCCGCCGAAAATGACGGTGGCGCGGATGCCGGCGAAACGGCCGAAGGCGCTGAACGAGGCGCCGACCTGGGCCGCCAGTTCGCGGGTCGGGGCGAGGACGAGGGCCCGGGGCGCACGGCGGCGCTTTGTATCGCTCTTTTCATAAAGCCGGTGGATAATCGGCAGGGCGAAGGCGGCGGTCTTCCCGGTGCCGGTCTGGGCGCAACCAAGGACATCCTTGCCGGCGAGAAGATGCGGAATGGCCTGATGCTGGATGGGTGAGGGCGTGGTGTACTTTTCCATGACCACGGCCTTGAGAACGGGTTCCGCCAACTGCAATTCACTAAATGTCATTCTTTTCCTTTGTGGAGCGATTCCATGCCGAATAATGACGGCCGTTGGCCGCTCCAACGCAATGCGCTTTGCCTACATGTTGATAATGCCGGGAGTGATCGCGGAAGTGGGTCGGCGCCGGGGAAACGGCGGGATCGCGCACGCAGCGAGCGTCCAAGCGGTATCGCAAAGTATCAAACCGCTGTCTCTTCGCGCGGCGTTACAGAAACCGGTCTGGACGACTGGTTTAAAAAGGTGGCGACCGGCCCCCGCGCTTAAACGGCCCCACCGGCCCGTTCCTCCTCCATACCGGGAGCGGACGGGATTCACACGTCAAAGCCTGCCCGCCGTGACCAAACCGGTCCGTACGGGCATAAAAAAACGGGGTTACAGGTCCAGCCTGTAACCCCGTGCTCATGTTTGGCCCTTCACTAGATATTTGAACAAGTCCAGCGTTTTTTGCTGGAC
>JAJQFC010000112.1 GCA_021201355.1 Planctomycetaceae bacterium
CCCGAGTCGCATACGCTGGATGATTTCCCGAAATCTCAAGTAGACGCGGTATATATACTTGTTGGTGGATTTTTTGTCATTGATATTATTCAATTTCTACTCGACCCGATAAATAAAAACAGATCGCTTAAAGCTTTGCTTAAAAGACGATGGTTTATCCATTGGTTGATACTTGGGGCCTTACTTACTGGCACCGCATTATATACCGCTGTATATCTAACTCGAAAGTCACAAGAAATTCCACCATGGGAGATGTCCCAGATTATCATATTTTTTAGCAGGCAGGTGTTTTATCCTTTTGTGTTTAGTTTCTGGGCAAAATTTTCCGTTGGTAAGGCGTTCCTCCTGCTGCTACTTCTTATGGCGACAGCGATAATTCGGATGGTCTATTTTTACAGACTCAATGAGAATAAAGCTTTGAACTTCTATTTACTTGTACTCTTAGCCTGCGTAACATTCACCACAATGACATTATTAGAACGTCCCTTCTTGCTGAAGTACACCAAAGATTTTATCAACACGTTCCCTGATCGATACCATTATGCGCAAAATTGTATGTGGTTGATCTTTTTCTCAATATTACTACAGCCGTATTCAAGAAGATTCCTAAAAAATGTCCCTGTTGTAATAATTACTTACCTGATTGTGCTGTTCAGCCTAAATCCCACTTGGATATTTAGGTTTAATGAGTGCCCAATTCATGGGAAATTTCGTGACGCTGTTTTAACGGCATTCGAAAAGGATTTTCGCGATTTAAACCAGACTGGTTATTCAATTCCATCAATCCCGCGTACTTTTTCCACATGGTTGACAAAAGAGCAAGTGTTTGCAACAATATTACGAAAACGCACTGTTGATGTCACGTTAAAAGTTAAACCAAGTAATTTTACTGACGATAATTGGAAAAGTGGAGTAAACAGGCAGTCAGCCATTGTGCTGTTTGAAAGTACTCTAATAAACAAACTTTTACTTCTACGCTGTACATCGCTTCTAGTAGATGGCAAAATCATTCCTATCAATAGGGTGGAACTTAAGGGCAAATGGATATGGTTATATGTCAATTCCCACGAACTCGCGACTATGATAGCCGAGGCTTCACTGGTTAATATAAATAATATAACAGTTAAAACGGAAGATAAATAATTGGGCCATATGATTCGGTTACACAATTGACAAAAAACTACTATGATTTCAAATCTCAAGGTCACGCTCCTTACTATGTCTCGAACTTAACCTATTTTCTTTTTTGGTATTTAAGAGAACAGTTATAAATTCACCACGATTTCTCGGCGTATTGTAAACCCTTATTGGAAGAAGCGTACTGAATTCTAAATCATATAATGTTTGTAAAACTAGCCGGCATATTTCTGGATGAAAGCGCCAAGAATGAACATCCATATAACATGCATCATTACACCCATCCTGCCATTCATCAAGACATATTTTAATACACTTCAAAACATTTTCCGTTAAGATGCCCGTATCACCATGATCCTTATTCCAATGCCGAAAAGCATCATTATGAGTTCCTAATGCCCAATGTTCAATAACGTGTCGCAGTCTAGCTTTTCCTGATTTACAAATATATGCCTCCAAAACTTCGCCTATGCTGGAATGTGAAAGGAAATGATTAAAACAATAGCGATAATCAGATATTATAGCCACATAAATGCCGTTCAGTTCCAGGATTCTTCCTACCTGCTGGAGATGCTCAACCAAATCGGTTTGGTATTCAATTAAATGGGAGGAAAAAACCAACTTAAACTGGGCATCAATAATCGATAAATCACCTCGGGATGAAACATAATCAATATAAGGTATTGCGGTCGTAGTTCCATTCATTAACGAGGAAGCTTTTTGGCGCATGTCTTCTGTGGACAAGACATTAAAAAAGGATGCCTTATGACAATCGAGAAATGGTGTAACAAATGGTCCTATTTCGAGGGCCGGTGAAAAGCCAGCTATTAGTTTTCGAATTTCTTCACGAAAAACGCCTTTTGAGCCTGGGCGACCTTCTTCTCTTCCAAATACTGTGAAATGCTTTAAAAGGCCAATTTCATTCGTTATTTCCTCTCGTTCACTCGCCACCGTACTATTTTGTAGATAAAATTCTGGATCGAATTCCGGCGGAAAAACCTCCCATTCCTCACTTTGCATCCTCACCCTCCCCTAGCATTAGTATTCTCCCGAAGCGCATGCTGTCTAACTACCTCATTGAGACAGCACATAACCCGAGTTATCTATCCACTTATATAGGATTGTCATAAAGTTCTATAGCCCAACTAAATGTATATTTTACGGAGCGGCTAAAATAACATCTTTCATACTTTCAAGATCGTTTCTCCCCCAGATATTCCGTAATATTCAGAATCTTCCCGAACATCTTGTTAATCCCCTAACTCGGGTTATGTTACTGAGCTGTATTAAATAACCACCCAATATAAATGAAACCGCAAAGGATACTCAAACTCACTTGCAAAGAGTTCCAGCCACGTGAAATATAGCTCTTCCGCCGTACTGATATCATTAAAATATACATATTTTATACGCTGTCAAGAGTATTTTAATCATGTTTTCCGTAAGGTTTATTCAAGGATTACTAGTTCTAATCCTCCCGCCATGGGAATGAAATGTTTGGCGGGAGGATGAAGATTTTCCATACTTCCGCGATCTATTTTATGTTCTTAATAAAGGTTGAAACAAATTTTTATTCTTTTAATCCCTTGATCATGGCCTGAAGGGCAGCGGCGACGGCATCGGCGAAGGCGGGAGCGGTCACCTTCGAACCGGGCAGGCTGGTGACGGTGAACTGGAGGCAGTCCGGGGCCATCGCGTAGCCGATTCCTATGCCGTCCGCAAGGACCGGGCCGAAGCCGAAGAAACGGACGCAGGGCGCGGTGACGCTGCTCGTGGAGAGCGTGTTCCTGATGCAGTTGTTCCAGCCCGCGTCGGCAAACAGGTCCGGCAGGGGAAGGCCGTCACGTTCCGCCATGCAGCGGAGGCCGTACATGTGGCGTTCCGCGCCCTCCCCTTGCTGGCAGCGGCCGATACGCTGTTTGTGTTCGAGATCGGCCTGTTTATACAATTCCCGTAGTGACGCCGTGTCGCCGTCCTTGAGTGCTTTCGCGAACGCCAGCGCCGGGCCGGTCGCCGGACGGGCAACCTCGGTGCGGCCCTGGTAAAAGCCCCGCACCGCCACCGCTTCGTAGGCCGATCCGAACGTCCCCGTCAGGGCGTAGTACGCCGACTGGAACGCGAGCTGGGCAAAGATGTCGGGACCGCAACCAAGCGCTTTCACCGTGTCCCGGGTGACGCTCGTCATCGACTGGAAGACGGTGGGCATCGCCGTCGCCTTGGCGTTGTGCCGTTCTCGGGCGGCCTGAAGATCGGCGGCGAGGGCGTCGTCCACCTCCCAGGCGAGCGGCAGACACTCGACCTTGACCTGTCCGGCCGCCGGCAGGCCTGCCGTTATTTCGGCGTCGACCAAATTCAGGGCATATATCCAGAACCCGGCGTCGCAGCCGGCATGCTCGAAGTTGGCGCCAACTTTCCCGTCCGGCGCCGTGACGATCTGGAGGGACTTGTCGAACCAGCGGTTCGCCGCGTCGCCGGCGATAAGGTCGCGGCCGAAACCGTCGCCGGAAACCGCGCCGTCCAGGGAGACGACGAACAGGGCGTTTTCGAGGCGCTCAAGCGAGTGGCGGCTGGTCGGGTTTTCCAGGAGGCGCGCCCGAAGCGCCGTGGCACCGTCCCGATCCGTCGCCGTCACCGCGCCGACCGGCGGCTGGACAGGCTGGGGCTCCGCTCCGGACTGAATCGCCGCCAGGGCGCGGTCGACCTCGGCGGCCGGCGCGAAATCGCCGTTTTCGTCCGACAGGGTGACAATGTGCCAGCGGCCCTTATGCACCACGGCGACGGTGGCGGCGCCGGTGAGGGGGACGGGATGGAGAGCGTCCCGCTTGGGTTGGGGAATTCGGGTGTAGGCCATATAGTCG
>JAJQFC010000061.1 GCA_021201355.1 Planctomycetaceae bacterium
CTTTCCGCAACAAATAATCACAAAACCCAAAGCCGCGAAGCGCGCCGACGAGGCGAAGGTGGACGAGGGGAAAAAGGCGAAAAAAGACGCGACCAAGTCGAGCGTCCGGACGTCGGCCTCGGCCAGAACCAAGCCTGCGGCGTCCAAGGCCGCCCCGGCCAAAAAGCCGGCCAAGGAAAAGGCCCCGAAGGAAGCGGAACCGATCGAACAGGCGGCAGTGGCCGAGGAAAAGGTTGAAAAACCGGTCAAGCGCCGCTCCGGCGACACCGACATCATTCCGGCGCCGACCCCGCCGCCGGCCCCGAGCTTCGGCTCGTCCGGCCTCGGCATCAAGGTCGCGAGCAAGAAACCGGCCCTCTCCGTCGCACCCGGCGTTATGATTCTCGGCCGCCCGGCCCAGGTCAAACCGACGGAACCGCCGCGCCCGTCCGACCGCCGCCTCTCCAAAAAAGAGAAGGAGGACATCAAGAGCACCCTTATCGAGCGTCGGGAACGCCTCCTCGCCGGCATGCGCCGCGAACTGGCCATGCAGAAGGAACGGGCCGAAAGCAAGGTGGCGGATGAAGTCGACAAGGCAACCGACGCTTACGACGAAGACCTCTCCTTCGAAATCGCCGCCGCGAACGATCAGGAATTGAAGGAAATCCAGGTCGCCCTCGAGAAGATCGAAAAAGGCACCTACGGCGAATGCGAAATCTGCGGCTGCGGCATTTCGCCGTCCCGCCTGAAGATCCTCCCGTCCGCCACGACCTGCGTCTCCTGCCGGGGCCAGGAAGAGATGGCCCGCCGCCGCGACGACGGCCAGCCGCTCTTCAGTATCCTCTCGGAAGACGCGGAAGCGGAAGGCGAAGTCCTGTAGGATGCCTTGGGGAATAGGCCGTTTGCCCGTGAATCCGTATCGCAGGCTCTATCCTTAGAGAACAGTGGCCCGACATCACCCGATCGGGTATACTGAGTAAAACCGCCGCCGTACCCGGCCACACCCCGGGGCGGCGGCGCCCGGTTCAGTCAGCGCCGCCATATCGATTTCATACGAACGAAAAAACCAATCAAGGCGGAGACCAGTGCCAAACACCACATTTCGTCTCGTCGCCGAACGCTACCGGGACAGCGGGACCGACCGGCGCTGGCGAAAGATTATAGCCATTGCCCTCGTCGTCATTACGGTGGCGGCGGCGGTGACGGTGTTTCGCCGCGACGTCGATTGGGAATCCCGCAACAACGAGGCGCGCCGCCTCGGGCTCGTCGCCGACCGGAACGGCAACTTCAACAGCGCCCGCCGCCACTACGAAAACGCCCTCGCAAACGACCCCTACGACTGGGAAACCCATTTCGATCTGGCGAACATCCTCATGAAACGCCTGAACGATCTGGAAGGGGCGCTCCGGCATTTCCTCTACACCCTGGCCTATGCCCCGGAACCCGCGGTTATCGAGGCGGCCGAACGGGATGTCCGGATTCTCCGGCTCATCCGTTCGGGGCACCTGGAAAACCCGCAGGACGCCCTGAACGACCTGTACATGGCGGCGGAAGCGCGTACGAGTGAACTTTTCGCCCACCGCCTGTCCGTCGATCTCCGGGACGACAGCGACGCCTATTGGCGCGGCTGGACCAGCCGGGGCCGGGGGACAGTGACCCTGATGCGGATTTCGGACAGCCACGACGGGTTTTTCGACGCCTACCTCGAACTCGAATTCTCCGACGAAACATCCATGTCCATGCATATGAAGGCGCCGATTCGGGACATCTGGAGAATCAGGTTGAGTTTTCCCTGAGCCTGGAGTATGGTAGAAGGCTGTAAATCATGTACCGCTACCAGGCGAACCGTCGCCTTGTAGCGGTCTTTTTCATACTACCGCTCTCCCGCCCCGCGGAAGCGACAGCACCATTCACTGGAGTCCAATCTATGTCCCTTGACGAAGCCCGCCGCGACATCGACCGGGTTGACGCGGAAATCGTCCGCCTCCTCGACGAACGCGGCCGTATCGGCCGCCGCATCGGCCGTCTCAAACGGGAGCTCGACCTCCCCCTCCACCAACCGGGCCGCGAGGCCGACGTCATCGCCCGCCGCATCGCCCAGTCGGACGGATCGTTCCCGCCGGAAAGCCTCGCCGCCGTTTACCGGATAATCATGGCGGAAACGCTGGCTCTTCAGACCAAACCGGTTGCCGGCGCGCCCTGCTCCGGCCCAGCCGCCGCCGGCAAACAGGACGTCGCCGCCGTCGTCCGGGAAAACGCCCAAGTCGCGCCCGGGTACTACCGGATGCGGCTCCAGGCCCCGGCCCTCGCCGGGCTGTTCCGGCCGGGACAATTTTTCCAGATAACCGCCGGCGCCGCCGACAGCGCCGGTCCGTTTCTCCGCCGGCCGTTTGCTCCGGGCGAGTTTTTTGTCGACGGCATATCGTTTTATTACGCCGTGGTCGGCGTCGGCACCCGGCGCCTCGCGGATCTCGGCGCCGGCAGCACGGTCCGCGTTCTCGCCCCCCTCGGGAACGCCTTTACCCAACTCGAGAGCGGCACCGCCGTCCTCATCGGCGGCGGCTGCGGCGTGCCGAGCCTGGCGCCGCTGGCCCACGCCCTGAAGGCTCGCGGCGTCCGGGTCGTCGTCATCGCCGGCGCCCGCACCGCGAACGCCGTTCTCGATCACAACCTTTTCAAACACTCCGCCGACCGCGTCATCATCGCCACCGACGACGGCTCGGCAGGCTGTCCCGGCACCACCGTCGACGCATTCCGCCTGGAACACACCGGCTTCGGTGCGGTCGATCGCCTCTACGCCCTCGGACCGGTGCCGATGCTCCGGAGCGTCGCCGCCCTGGCCGAAGAGACCGGCACGGACTGCGAAGTCTCCCTCGAGGAACGCATGGCCTGCGGCTTCGGCGCCTGCATGGGCTGCGCCGTTCTCGTCAACAACGGGGACGGCGAGACCGCCTACCGCCGGGTCTTCCACGACGGTCCCGTCTTCAACGCGAAAACCATCGCCTGGAACGGCTGACCGGGCGCTGACGATGATGTCGACGCCACCTCAACGCGACATCGGTTCGCCGACGCTGCTTAATTCTTCCGCTATTATTTTGAGCGCATTTATACCTCTAAAGGAATCACGTCATGACCAGCCCCGCAGTCCGCACCCGTTTCGCCCCGTCGCCGACCGGTTCCCTCCATATCGGCGGCGCCCGCACCGCCTTCCTGTCCCGGCTATTCGCCAAAAAGCACGGCGGCGATTTCATCCTCCGCATTGAAGACACGGACCAGGCGCGGAACTCGGCCGAATCCCTTATAGGCATCCTGGACGACCTCCAGTGGCTCGAACTGGAATACGACGAAGGCCCGGATCGGGACGCGGTCCGCCAGGGCGTTCTCAAGGACTTCGGCCCCTACGGCCCCTATTTCCAGAGTCAGCGGAAAGAGATATACGACTCGTACATCGAGCGCCTTCTCGCGAACGGCCAGGCCTACTACGCCTGGGAGACGCCGGAAGAACTCGCCGTCCTCCGGAAAGCCGCGCCCGAGGAAAGTTACGGCCACACCCGGCCGGAACGGCTTGTCACCGACGCCGCCGAAGCCGAACGCCTCGCCGCCGGAAAGCCGATTGTCGTCCGTTTCGTCGCGCCGCAGAATACGGTCCACGTCGACGATCTCGTCATGGGACCGACCGATTTTCCGGCCGAACACGTCAACGATTTCGTCATCCGGAAGTCGGACGGCATGCCGACCTACCATTTCGCCGTCGTCGTCGACGACGCCCTCATGCAGGTCAGCCACGTCATCCGGGCGCAGGAGCATTTTTCGAACACGCCGAAACACGTCGCGCTCCAGCACGCCCTCGGCCTCCCCGTTCCCCAGTTCGCCCACCTTCCCCTCGTCTTTAACGCCCAGGGGAAGAAGATGAGCAAGCGGGAAAAGGACAAGGTCGTCAAACGCTTCGCGAAAAAGTGGCTCCAGGACAAGTCCGGCGCCAACTCCATCGACTCCCTCGCCGC
>JAJQFC010000361.1 GCA_021201355.1 Planctomycetaceae bacterium
CGACCTGTCCGTCGCCGAAGCGGAAGCGCGCTGGAAGATGCGCGATCACCACGACGTCACCTTCTGGCTTCAGGAGGAAAACCGCTGGGAACGCTACGAGAACGAGTTCCGCCGCCTGCTCGAATTCGACAACTTGGACCCGTACGCCTATCCCGAATTCGAGTCGCTCCTGACCCAGCTTCAGGAAAAGTACCCGAAGGAACGCATCGAACCCGACCTTGTCCGGAAAGAGCTTCGCTACGGCATCGCCACCTATCTCCGCGACTTCAAGGGCGAAGAGAACCACAACGTCGACCTCGAGGAAAACGCCTACCTCCAGGAAGCGGTCCTCGTCCTCGGCGACATGATTGGCGGCCTTCCGGACACCCCGTTCTTTGCCACCATCCGCGGCCTCGCGGAAGAGAACCGGAAAAAACTGGCGGAAGAGGATCTGGCCGAGAACACCATCGGCGACTGATACGAAACCTCACGGGCGGCCCGCCGCCACAACGGCGGGCCGGACCGATATACGTTTTCCCTCACAGGAACCCTACCTTCCCAACACGAGGAATAATTGAATGGAACTGAACACGCTTCCAACCTACGAAGAAACGCTCCAGCATCTGGACACCTTCCATAATCAGGAACGGGTCGGCGTCACCCCTGCCGCCATGAACGGCGGATCGGAACGGATGGCCCGGCTCATGAAACGGCTCGGGTCGCCCCAGGCCGCCATCCCGGCCCTCCACGTCGCCGGCACCAAGGGGAAGGGTTCGGTCACCCATATGGTGGCCGCCGCTCTCACCGCCGCCGGTCTAAAGACCGGGCTGTACACGTCGCCGCACGTCTCGGACATCCGGGAACGGATCCGCATCCACGGCCGTCCCATCGGCGAGATGCGCTTTGTCGAGGCGAGCGCTCCGGTCCTCCACGAGGCCGAGGCCATGCGCCGGGAAGGGGTGGCGCCGTCCTGGTTCGAAGTCATGACCGCCACCGCCATCGTCGCCTTCAAGAATGCCCGGGTCGAAGCCATGGTCCTCGAGACCGGCCTCGGCGGACGCCTCGACGCTACCAATCTCCCGGATCTCCGGCTGGTCGCGGCCGGCATCACGACGATCTCCCGTGATCACGAAAACATCCTCGGGTCCAGCCTCACCGCCATCGCCGGCGAAAAAGCCGCCATCATTCGCCGGAACATCCCGGTCGTGGCCATGCCCCAGGACGCCGGCGTCATGGAAGTCATCCGGGATCGCTCCCGGGCCTTGTCCGCGCCGCTGTTCGTGGTCGGGAAGGATCTCCAGGTCGAATGCCGGAAACCGGTCCAGGCCGACAAGCCGTCCATTGGCCAGCGCCTCGATTTCGAGACCTGGCGGAGCGTCTACCCGGATATCCCGGTCGCCATGCTCGGCCGTCACCAGATCGAAAACGCCGGCATGGCCCTCGGCCTCGTCGACCTGTTCCTCGAATACATGGACCGGGAACCGCTGGACGTCATCGCCCTGAAGCGGGCCTGGCGCAGCCTCACCCTCCCGGCCCGGATGGAAGTGGTCGGCCACACCCCCTGGCACATCGTCGACGGCGCCCACACCCCGGCTTCGGCCTGGGCGGCGGCGGAGACTGTGACGGAGGCGTTTTCCACCGGGGAGCGGACCCTCGTCTTCGGCGTCGCCAAGGACAAGGACTACGGCACCATGCTCCGCGTGCTGGCGCCTTTGTTTAAACACATCGTCGTCACCCCGTTCGACTCCGACCGGGCGGTGGCGCCTGAGGAACTGGACGCGTTCATCAAGGCCGAGTTCCCGAAGGTGAAGACGTCCGTCGCCATCGACCCGACCCATGCCCTTGAACTGGCCCAGGCGGCGACCCCGGTGGACGGGCTTATCCTCACCGCCGGCAGCTTCTACTTGGCGGGGGAGATGCGGAAGCTGGCGGAAGGCCAGGCCAGCCTGGCCAGGTAACCGCATGGTTGAATCCACGCAGTAAATCGCTATACTGAAACCGCCTGGCCGGTCGCGGCCGGGCGGTTATTTTATTCCCGGTACGTGTTAATGACGTGTATCGACTCTCTCTCTTCCATAGTAAAGGACTGTTCATGAACAAGATGCTTCAAGCCGGACTGGTCACGATAGCGCCGCTGTTCGCCCTCTTCGCCGTCCCGGCTTCCGGCGGAGACCTTCCTCCCGGACTGTATGCCCGCTTCGACACCACGAAAGGCGTCATCATCTGCCGGCTGTTTTTCGAAGACACGCCCATGACAGTCGCCAACTTTGTCGGCCTGGCGGAAGGCACCATCGACAACAACGTCAAGCCCGGCCAGCCCTACTACGACGGCATCGTCTTCCATCGCGTCATCGCCGACTTCATGATCCAGGGCGGCGATCCGACCGGCACCGGCGCCGGCGGTCCCGGCTACCAGTTCGCCGACGAAATCCGCCCGAACCTCCGCCATGACTCCGCCGGCATCCTCTCCATGGCAAATGCCGGGAAAAACACCAACGGCAGCCAGTTCTTCATCACCCACGGTCCGACCCCGCACCTGGACGGCAAGCACACCGTCTTCGGCAAGGTCGTCGAGGGTCAGGACGTGGTCGACGCCATTCGTCAGGGCGACGCCATGACCAGGGTCAGCATCATCCGGGTCGGTCCCGAGGCGGAGGCGTTCCGTCCCGACCAGGCCGAGTTTGAACGGCTTCAGGCCGAGAACGCCGGCCTCGGCACGTCGTCCACCCGGAAGGCTCCGGCCAAAAAACAGGCTGCCGTCAACGAAAAGGATTACGGCAAGGTCATCCGCCGCCACGAAAAAGAGGCGAAGACGTCCATGTCCGGCCTCAAGTACGTGGTGCTGGAAAAGGGCAGCGGCGCGAAACCGCGTCCGGGCCAGAAAATAGCCGCCAACTACACCGGCCGCTTCATGGACGGCCGCATCTTCGATTCTTCGGAAGGCCGGGGCCCGATTGAATTCGCCGTCGGCCGCGGCAACGTCATCCAGGGTTGGGACGAAGCGCTCCAGGACATGAAGGTCGGCGAACGCCGCGCCCTCATCATCCCGTCCAAACTCGGCTACGGTTCCAAGGGCGCCGGCGGCGTCATTCCCCCGGACGCGACGCTGTATTTTGAGGTGGAACGGGTGAAGTAAGCTGAATAACCCGAGGAATGTACAGATAGAGGACAGCCCCCATTCGAGGCTGTCCTTTTTTCGTGGCGTCACGCCTGGTGACATGGCAGCGCATTCCCCGTTACCCCAATGATCACCGGTATAGGCGTGGTCGTCACCGACAGTATGGTATGAAAAAAACGGGACAGCCGCGATGGGCTGTCCCGTTGATAATTCCTTTATGGATAATCGCATAACGGTCAGGGAAGCCAGAGGCCGCCTTCGGCGTCGATGCGGAACTGGGGAACCCAGGAGATTTCCCACGGGTTGCCGTCCGGGTCGGCGACGTAACTGGAGACGGCGCCGGAGGCCATTTCGGCCGGCGGACGGAGGGAGGTGCCGCCTGCATCGATGAACCGTTGGTAGACGGACCAGACGTCGGCCTTGTCCGAGACGTGAAGGGCCAGGGTGATGCCGCCCGGGGCCGGGATGGCGCCGGCCATATTCTGCTCGCGGAGCTGGTCCTGCATCGGGTAGAGAGCGAGTATCTGGCCCTGAAGCTGGAAGAAGGCCGTCTGGTCGTACTTGCCCCGGGCCGCCCGCTGCCAGCCAAGCGCCTCGTAGAAGCGGATGGACGCAGCCATGTCCCGGACGCCTATCGTGATAAGGGACACCGCCTGGACCGGACGACGGGCGTTCGGATCACGGGCCGGAGGGGGAATCGGCGTGCCGCCGGCGGCTCCGGTCGCCAGACCCGGCGTCGGGTCGAAAGCCGGGAGTTCGTAATCGTCCGGGGTCGGCGCGGCAATGTCCATTGCCGACGTCGCGGCCGGGGTCAGGGCCGCCGCCCGTTCCGCCGGGACGGCGGAGACCGGCTCGGCCAGGATGGCGGG
>JAJQFC010000219.1 GCA_021201355.1 Planctomycetaceae bacterium
CCCGGCTCCACACTATAGGCCGGGGATTTCCTTCCGGACCGGTGCCGGGGAACCAAAGAGCTGTTCCAAGGCCATGCGGGCGCTTTTCGACTTCTCGGCGTTGAAGCGCTCTTCGTCCGGATCGTTAAAGACAAACCAGGAACAGATGTTGAATTTGTCCGGCTCCCGGGGTTTTTCCGGCCGCGCCATCGGTTCCCGGCACCATTCGAGAGCCATGGCGTCGTAGAAACGGCAATTGGCGCAGGCGTGGAGCGCCGAACCGCATTTCAGACAGTCTTCCCGTGAACCCGGTGTTCCCTTGTCACGCCAGGGCTCGCCGCATCTATGGCATCTTCTCATCCGCCTCACTCCTGTGCCGGTCATGACGCCTCGCCGCCGCGCCGTGCCGACCCAAAAAGCCTGGGAGCGCATCGTACCACCCGATCACACGCCCCACATTCGCGAACCGAAACCCGCCCGGGCTGGCGGTACCGGAACCGCGACGCGAAGAAGGTCTGTCGCGACCGTCCCGCTCCGCGTCCATTCCATTACAATACTGTCATCACGGTTCACGCCGGACGGCGTCGACGGTGATGTTTTCCTTACGGAATAATCTTGTTGACCGACAATTCCAGAATGCCTTCGGCGCCGAGACGTTTCAATTCCGGAATCAATGTCCGGCTGACGCTCGAGTCGACAATCGTCTCCACCGCCGTCCAGTCCTTGTCCGACAGGTCGTTCACCGTCGGGCTGTGCATGCTCGGAAGAACCTTGAGAATGGCGTCGAGGCTTTTCCTGGGCGAGTTCAGCTTGAGAAGAACCTTTTCCTTGGCGGTCAGGGCGCCCTTCAGCATGAGGACCATGGCGTCCATCTTGGCCTTTTTCCACGGATCGGCGAGGGCGGCCTGGTTCGCGACAACCACCGTCACCGATTCCTCCACCGTGTCGACGATGCGGAGGCGGTTGGCCCGGAGGCTCGACCCGGTCTCGGTGACGTCGACAATGGCGTCGGCCAGATACGGCACCTTGACTTCGGTGGCGCCGTGGGAAAATTCGACCCGGGCGTTGACGCCGTGTTTCTCGAGGTATTTCTTGACCAACCCCACCACTTCGGTGGAGATGACCTTCCCTTCGAGATCCTTCGGCGCCTTGATGTCGGACTCTTCCGGCACGGCGAGAACCCAGCGGACCGGGCTCCGCGTCGCCTTGGCATAGACCAGACGTTCAAGGACTTCGACCTTGGAATCGTTCTCGAGGGTCCAGTCGAGGCCGGTGATGGCCATATCCATGACGCCCCGTTCGACATACCGGGACATTTCCTGCGGACGGGCCAGCATGGCCGTCAATTCTTTGTCGTTCACCGTCGGGTAGTAGCTGCGGCTGCTGACGCTGAAGTCCCAGCCCGCCGCCCGTAACAACGCAAACGTCGATTCCTGCAGGCTGCCCTTGGGCAAACCGATTTTCAATTCCGGCACGAGTACCTCCCCTCGAATCATTAGTCGTTCACTTCACAACAGGTAAACCGTGGACCCTACCACCGGACCGGCGTCGTGTCAACCCGTCAGACCAAAAAAGCGGGCGGGCGGCCGGCCTGTGGATACAACCCACGGCGTGCGCCGACGACGGAATACGGCAATCCTTCCCAATCATCGGACGGAAAGTGCCACTCCGCCCGGACGGGCATGAACCGGAAAAGTATCGACTCCATATTCATGTGCCGTCGGTTGTGCCAATCCTCCGCGCGGTGAAAAAATCACCGGTTATTTCGCTTCCGATTTCGGCCGGCCCGCCGCCTTCTTGCCCTTTTTCGGCGGCGCGTCCTTCTTCAGCGGCTCGCCGTACGGAGATCCGGTCCCTTCGATTTCCCAGTACTGGACCAGGGTTGCAGCCTCGGCCAGGCTCATGGATTCGGCCAGGATGCGGGACAACTGGTTCCGGTCGCCGGATTTCCCGACAATACCGTCGCGACGGGCTTGTCGGAGTCCCTCGTCAGACAACGGCAGCGACGCTCCGGGGCAGAATTCATACAGAAGAATCGCCGCCGCGCCTTTCCCGAGCCGGGGAAGGACCTGGAGGAGCGTCCGCCGGCTTTCCGCCGGTTTCCCGAGGGCGAGGAATTCATAGTCGAGAAGTCCCCGCTTTTCAAAAAACGTGTTGTATTCTTTCCGGATGGTTATCGCTGCCTCTTCGGACCACGGCTTGTCGCCGAGGGCCCGGGCCAGTTCCTGGTGGCGGGCGACGCGGATTTCGTTCCAGTCCACAAACGAGCGCCGGAGCGTCTGGAGCGCCTCCAGGGCTTCGGGGAGCGGCACGCCCATACCGGCGAGAATGGCGAGGGCCAGATGGTCAAGCGCCTGGGGCGGGTGCGGCCCCGGGCCCGTTTCCTTTCGGGCGAGAAGTTCCTTGGCGAGGGGCGTTCCCTCCGCGTCCCTGGTTGTAGTCATGCATGCAACTCCCGAGTCTGATGTGCGGTTATCACGATTGGTAAACAAAGTCTAGCGCCTCCCGAGCAGCTTCTCCTCCGCCCCCTTGGCCGTCTCCACCATATCCGGATCGCAGGCCTCCGGATGTCGTTCATAAAAGTCGTTGTTGTACAACTGGTACAGTCGAAGCGCGAACTGCTTCGGGCGGTAGGCCCGGGCATATTCGGCGGAATAGAACAAGGCCCGGCCGACGCCCGGCAGGTTGTCCGCCTTCATGTCGTACGGCGGACCAAGGATTTCACCGCGTTTCTTGAGCCGTTCGGCCTCGAACTGGCGGTCCTCGGCGCCGGACGGATTGGACATGTAGTCGCTAAAGGTGAACCCGTAATACAACCGCCCGACCTCGTCATACGTCTCCAACCCCTTGTCCGACCTGAAGGTAAAGCTGTAAAAACGGCCGAGCCGGACCAGGTCGTTCGTCACCTCCGGCGACAGCACGCCGGGCGCTGTGAACATCCGCTCCTGGATTCGCTGGCGGTAAATGTTCGGCCCGTACGGCGTCAGGAACAGGAAGGCCATCAATAAAAAGAACACCACCGCCGCGATGGTGATCCTGGCCTTGTTCTCTTTAAGAAAGCGGCTCCGGCGCGAACGGGCGGCCAGCCGCGAACGGGCTTTCATGGCGGCGAGATCCCGGCCTTTGGCCCCGGATTTCAGGCCGGACTTGGCGCCGCTTTTGGCCATCATTCCCTTATTACCCACTTTAGCCATACCGGACTTCCCTCCCGGGTAAAAGACTGGACGAAAGATCCATTAAACCGGCCAAAAAGGTTCCGTACTCACGAATCGATCAACGACCGTACATCGCCATATACCAGTAGAAAGCCGCGACTCCGCCCGTGGCGGCGTCGCGGCGTCGGGTGACGTCGTGACCTAATTGAATTCCGCGTTGAACAGGTACACGGGAACCGTGCCGGGACCGGCCACTTCCGGCGTCGGCGACGGCTTTTCCATGACCCGCGTCTTCGTGGACGGCATTTTGGCAATGACTTCGAGGCCGGAATCCGGATCCTTTACCCGGCGGAAGCGCATGCCGAGAAGCTCCTGGATGATGACATCGGCGTCGGTCCAGGTAATCGGACCGGCGGTCAGGCCGTGCAGATTAAGGACCGGCTGGTCGCTGTCGTCCGGCGTGATGATCCCGGCGAGGGCGCGGTCCGCCATCACCGACACCTGGGCGGCGAGGATGCCGTTTTCCCGGGCAAAGTCCTGGATGGCCTTGACGGCGTCGTCGCCGTTTTCGAGATGGAGGAGAAACACCCTCCCCAGCTTGCCTTGGGTCGCTTTCACAATTTATCTCCCGAAGAGGTACGGGGACCACCGGCGCGGATCGCCTCCCGGGACGCCCCGTTCCAGTAGTACTATACCGTCAACCCGGGAGAAAGACAAGTCCCGGTGGCAACTTTTTCGGAAATTGGCACCTTCCCGACCCGCACATACCCTTGCCGTTGGCGGCGGTTCGGCTATACAGGG
>JAJQFC010000339.1 GCA_021201355.1 Planctomycetaceae bacterium
GGGGAGGAGCTTCTCGGCCGGCTGCCCTACCTGGATTTCGCCCTCGGCACCCGCCAGTTTCCGCGACTCCCGGAGGTTTTGGCCGATTTGGACCGTGGCGGTCACGTCCGGGGCCTGTTCGGCGCCGCCGACAGCGATCAGCCGGGCATCGATCTGGCCCATCGCCGCGAACGCCACACCGGTATCCAAGGGTACGTCTCCGTCATGCGCGGCTGCGACAACTGGTGCAGCTACTGCATAGTGCCGTCCGTACGGGGCGGCGAAGTGAGCCGGCCGGCCGGGGAGATTGCCGCCGAAGTCAGGGCCCTCGCCTTGGCCGGCGCCAGGGAAGTAACCCTTCTCGGCCAGAACATCGACGCCTACGGAAAGCACAGTGGCACCAGCCTGGCGGCGCTCCTTCGCCGCATCGACGCCGATGCTCCGGCGGACACCGGCCTCGTCCGGATCCGCTTCGTGACCAGCCACCCCCGGGACATCAGCCGCGAACTGGTGGAGGCGGTGGCGGCACTGCCCCGGGTCGCCGCGCATTTCCACATGCCGGCGCAAAGCGGTTCGGACCGGATCCTTCGGGCCATGGGCCGGGGTTACGACCGGGCCGGGTACGAGGCGAAGGTGGCGCTCATCCGGGAAGTCATCCCGGATGCCGGCATCGCCTCCGACTTCATTGTCGGCTTTCCCGGCGAGACCGAGGAAGACTACCAGGCCACCCGCCACCTGGTGGAAACGTCCCGCTTCACGAACAGCTTTATTATCAAATATTCGCCCCGGCCCGGCACCCGGGCGGCGGAGACCATGGCGGACGACGTCCCGAACGTGGAGAAACGCCGCCGCAACAACGACCTTCTCGCCGTGCAGAACGCCGTCAACGAAGCGCGCGGCCGGTCCCTTGTCGGAACCCGGCAGCGGGTTCTGGTGGAAGGGGTGTCCGGCCGCGACGCCCGGCGCTGGCTGGGCCGGAGCGAGGAAAACCTCATCTGCGTGTTCGCGGTGCCGGAAGGGAGCGAGTGGACCGGTAAACTCCTCGACGTCGAGGTCGAAGCGGCCACCGCGTTAACCCTGTACTGCCGGGCGCTTGGTCTGGTCTGACGTCGGCACGGTGGTTGCCACCCGTTAAAAAATGACGACCGCTTCCACCGCCTCGGGAATCGTCGGGTTATCATTATCAGCAATGGTTAACGAAAATGCCTAAAATAAACGGATGAGGACGTCAAATCGTTTTGAATTTCCGGCGAAAAATGATGGAAAGTACCATAAACTGCTCTTGTAAACGCGTCATAAACAATGGTTCATCGCTCCATTGAGTCAAAAATGGTTCGACCACCCACAAAAATTTCCGTCAAAGGTTGAGAAAAAAGTAAAGTTAAACTATCATTGGTTTATCATAAACGATACTAATCGTTATATTAGCAAATATCTTGGATTATAAACGGTTAAAGTTGTCAACAACGACGTGAAAGCCGTGGTTTCGGCCTTGATATGGCGATAATCAGTTTATAAAACCGTTAATGAAAAGCGATCCGTTAAAAAATGGTGCTATACCGTTGGCGTTTACCGGTGATCCGTCCCGTCCGGCAGGGCGACGAGAGCGGCGGCAAGGTTGTCGAGGGCGTCCAGGGTTTCTCGGGATAAATCCGGTCGGGAATCAGTGCCGCTGGCCGTAACCATGCCTGACACGGGAATGTTCAGGGAGACGAGGGCGGCGCCGCCGACGCGGCGGGCGGCGTCGAACATTTTAGGATATTCGCCGCCGGCGGTGACCAGGATGCCGCCGCGCTTGTCCGGCCTGCCGCCGAGGGTGCGGACGCCGTTCCAGAATTGTTGAAAACGGCTGATAAGCGCCACCAGCGGGGCGGTAAGCGAGGTGAAGTGGAGGGGTGAGACGAGGAGAACGGCGTCCGCCTCCGCCATCGCCGCCACCACCGCGTCACAGTCGTCCCGGAGAATACAGCCTTTGCCGTCCCGGCAGGCGTCACAGCCCCGGCACGGGGCTATGGTCAGGTCGTACAGATGAAGAAACCGCGCGTCGCCCGGTACCCGATGGGCTAACTGCCGGGCCAGGGCCATACTGTGGCCGTTCCGGTGCGGTGAACCGTTAAGGAAGAGAAGGCGTTTCGTCATGGTCTTTCCTGAATACATCTGGGCTGGCGATGGACTGGGCGGGTTTTTTCCCGGTTGATCCGGTACGCCTCACGATACACCCGTTTTCATCACCTTTAACGCGCGCGACCTCCATAGATATAGCGGTATTGTTCAAAAACATAAGAAACGCCCTTGCCATTTCCGTTGGCGGCGAACCGTCGCCAGCGTCTGTAATATGATGTCACGCTGCCATATTTTGCCCTATGGCCGTATGTTTTGGCGGCAGGTCGTCTCGCATTCTGAGTTTTCCTTCATAAACACATCGACGCGGTTAACAGACGGCGTCCCGGTTTGAGGACGCATGAATTGTGTCAGCCTGTTCGGGTGCCGAACCCTTTCGGATATGATCAGCGCGAGTGGGCCTAAGGCGCGGCGGCGGAGGCTGTGTCGCCGGTATTTCTGGCGGAAAACCAGGATCCGGCTCTCAAGCGTTCAGATACCAATTAACTTTAGGCGTCCTTTTTATTGCTTCGCTGCTCCCGCGAAATACCCAGGGGAACAGTATTGCCACGGCGCCGCGCCTCAACGATACGCGCGGTTCAAATATTCGGTTATGTTCCAGAGGGTGAGGACTCGAGTCATGTGGGCGCTTTTACGTCCTCTTCGCCCTGTATTTCGCCCGTCTTTTTCGACACTCTTCGGCCGTTTTGCCCTTTAAAAGCCGGACGTGCCCAAAGTAAAGAGGACGAAAAATCGTTCCAAAGCACTGGCGTCCGACATGCTACAACGGACCATGCGGCAACGAAGTAGAATAACCGCCCTGCAGCACATTCGCGCAACGCGTAAAGTGTCGCCAGGTGCAGCGGAACACCAATGCTTAAGCGTGCGGTCACCGGCACTGACGCGTGCGGTTAGCGGCGCTGGCGCGTGCGGGCGCGGGCGGCTTCGCGTTGGCGGCGGGCGGCGATGGCGGCTTCCCGCACCTGTTCATGGGTGCCGTCGGACAGTTCGAGGCGGAGGAGGGCGCGGTCGACTTCCGGAACGCGCTCGATAAGGGTCATCGTGTCGATGGCGCGGAGGCGGGTGTCGACCCGTTCGTCCGGCGCCGAGGCGATGGAAAAAAGTTTCTTAACCGTTCTTTCATCGCCACGAAGGACGAGCTGGCGCATGGCGTTCCGGGCGGCATTTTCATTCCTGTCGCCGAGTTTGGCGGCGGTGCGGTTGAGGGTGATGAGGGGCAGGAGGATGACGCCCGCCACCAGCATGCCAAGGCCGAGAACGATGGTCAGCCAGCCCCACCACGGCACGACAGAATGGACATTGGCAGGCACGAGGATAAACGGGTCGTCCGTGTCGGACGCGTTGTCCTCCGGAGCGATAGCGATGAACTTGCCTTCAAGGTCGTTCAGAAGGAGGCGGGCGGAATCGCTGTCTTCCTCCTGCCGGCGCCGTTTCGGGCCTGACCGCTCGTCGGGGATGCCGACCATCGCCGGCGGCACCGCGGAGAAAGCGGCGGACGGCGTCGGGACATTGGTCGGATGCGCCAGCCAGGGCGGGACTTCGTCGTCATCATCGTCAGGGCCTGACGTGTCGCCGTCGGTCCCGCCGGGGCCGGGAACGCCGCTCGTGTCCGCCGTCCTGAACGGGTCGTCCGGCACAGCCGACGGCGCCCGGGATTTGTCCGGCGCGGAACGTTTTTCCATAAGGAGACGTTCGCTTTCCGGTGTATGGATTTTATCCACCACCTCAACCAGCGATGCGGCAATCTTCTCGATTTCCGGATCGATTTCTTCAGGTTCGCCGGGGGTGGAAGACGTGTTCCGGGCCGGGCGGGCGGCGGTGTTCCGG
>JAJQFC010000294.1 GCA_021201355.1 Planctomycetaceae bacterium
GGATACTGGAGGAGATGACAACCTCTCTGCCGTTCCGGCCGAATATGCGGATTCTCGATCTCGGCTGCGGAATGGGGATTTCGTCCATCCTCCTGGCAGAAAAGTACGATGCGACCGTTTTCGCCGCCGACCTGTGGATTTCGCCGACGGAAAATGCGGAACGCTTTGCCCGCCTGGGACTGGACGCGAAGATATTCCCGCTCCGCGTCGACGCGACGAAGGACATCCCGTTCGCCCACGACTATTTCGACCTGCTTGTCAGCGTGGACGCGTACCAATACTTCGGCGGCAACGCGGAAATGCTCGGGAAGCTTTTGCCCTTTTTGAAACGGGGCGGCATTATCGCGGTGGCCGTGCCCGGCTTCAACCAGGATTTTCCGGAGGGGAACCTGCCGGCGGAGGTAAAGCCTTTCTGGACGCCGGAATGGTATTTCTATTCACGCCGCTGGTGGCACGACCTGTGGCGGAAAGAGCCAGGTTTAACCGACCTGGAAAGCCGGGAAATGGACTGCTGCGGGCAGGCGTGGGACGAATGGCTGGAATCGCCAAGTCAGCACGCCGGAGGCGATATCCCGATGATGGAAGCGGGGGCCGGGAAATATTTCAGTTTTATTCAACTGACCGGCAAGCGTCGTGACAGCGCCGAACCGGCTGGCCGGACCTGAACGTCCGGCATGCGTCCGGCCAAGGGTATATCGGATTTACGCTCCATGAAAATCGCCGACGGCACGAACCGACGGCGTTTTTAATCATGCCTTTTGATGGACGGTCTATCACTCCCGAAGCTTTTTGAGGGTTTCGATATAGGCCGCCAGGGCTTCAATTCCGCTTTTCGGCGCGGTCGTGGCGGTGGCGTCCCTGGTTGTTTCCTCGTCCGATTCTTCTTCTTCGGACGGGGTCATTCCGGCGATGGTGTCGTTCAGGCGGTCGATAAAATCGAGAATTTCCCTCGATTTCGGATCGTCCGCAGCCAGGTTGGCGGCGCGGATGCGGCCGGAATCGTCGACCTCGATGGCGAGGCCGCCCGGGACGGAGAGGCCTTCGTCCTTCAGGAGGGCGTTGACGGTCTTTTCCGTTTTCTCCGTCAGTTCCTTTTCCGTTTTCGGGGCGGAGATCGTGACGTCGCCGACGCGCCCGTTGGCGATTTGCGCGACCACCCGGGCTTCACGGCCGAACTTTTCGCCGTCCTCGCCCATTTTTTCCTTCATGTTGTTAATCATGTGATCGCTCGCGTCGACGAATTTCGACTTGTGGTACGAGTTCGAGTCGTAGTCGTTCAGCATGGCGCTGGCCAACTGCTTTATCAGGGCGGCGCCGCGGTCGTGGGTGGCCTTGGCCTCGCAAAGCTGGCCTTCGATGGTCGCCTGGCCCCCGTTGTCGATGGAGATGGTGACCTTGGACAGGTCGAGGCTGAGACGCGCCTTCATCTCCTCGGTGATGAGGCCGTTCTTGGCCTTGTCGGCGACGGCGCCGTTCAGCGACTCGAACTCCTGGGTGATTTTGCCGGTCAAGTCCTTCATCGCGTCTTTTATATTTTTTTCCGGTTCGGCCATGGTGGTCAGTTCGCCGGAGAAGTCGATGGCGCCGTCAAAGGCGAGGGCCATGACGTCGTTGACATTGATAACGCTGGCGGTCTCGCCAAGGAATGCGAGATTATAATAATATTCGTCACGGGGCGGATTGTCCGGATCCTGGGCTTCGACAGTGTCACGGATACGCTTGTTGATGTCGCCCTTGGCGGTCATGGTCAGTTCGTACAGGCTTCACCCGGTGTAGTCCTTCACGAGGCCGGACAGTTCCTGTTCGTTCCTTTGGAACTCACGGATCTTGGGGGCGAGGGATTTGTCCTCGTTCAGGGCCTTGGTGACGGCCTTTTGCAGATCCTTGTCCTTGATGCCGCCGACAACGATGGTGCCGTTACTGGCGACCTCGATCTTCATTTTGCTGCCGTCGAGGGAAATGCCTTTTTTCTTCAAGGTATCGATAATCTGGGACATGATGTCCGATTTCTGGCCCTTGACCTTTTTCAGGAGGTCGCGATAGGCCTTCTCCGCCTTGGAGTCGGGGACGAGGGCTTTTTCCGGGCTCATGACCGTGGCGGGCGGCTCCGCCTGTTCCTGGAGGATGCGGGCGCTGTCGGAAATTTCCACCGTATCGGTATGGCTGCCTTTGGCGGCATAGCGATCAAAGGTCTTTTTCTCCGATTCAGCCTAGTTCGCCGCTGCCCGCGTCGAATCCGAGTAGACGGGTGATGCGGCAGTGCCGGAAGTGGGGGGGATGCTGGTCATGGCGTCGTCCTCGATAAATGATAACATTTGTAAACACATTACTCATTATCGGCAGTTCGGCTACAAACTTTACTTCTATATTTGAAAAAAAAACCGCACCTCGGGGTGCGGTTGAATGGAACCGGTGTAGCGCGGGACTGGTCGCACTGACGTTTTCAGCCGGTGCAGTATCTCTGCCCTGCGTTAAGAGACAATGGCGGTTTTCGGTAACGGATTATGATTACGTTAATCGTAATCGACATCCCGGACTTCAATTGCCACTCCGCCTCCGGCCGGGACGAGCACGCCCTTTACTTCGACCGGCACTCCGGGCCGCACCCAGCCGGACTCCATTACCAATGGAACTGACCCACCGGTCCGCGTCCGCAGGGATATGATACCCTTTTCGTTCGAGATAATCCCTTCGGCGCTAATGGGGTGGTCGATGTCATTTTCACGGGAAAACTCCGCGACATCCATGAGGGGAAGGGATGATGTGACACGAATGCCTCCTTCAACCTCGACCCGCACCCCCTCGCGTTGCGACCATTCCTGAATGCCGTCGGTGTTAAGCCGAAGGGGCAGTCCGGAGTCGGGCTTAACAAGGACGGCGGGACCATCCGGGGCGACCCTTTCAATTTCGACAACACCGAGGTATTCGGCCCAGAACGGCGGTTCATTCCGCGAATCTTCCGCCGGAGCGTACCCGGTGACCAGATACAACACCATCACTACCAGGATTGCGTGCGCGCATCGCCGTGTCATTTGTTTCTCCTTTTGTATGGGGTCAAATTTCATACAACACGGTATTCCTTATGGTTCCGACTCGGCGGCGGGAAGGCGCGCCGTGACCGCCAGGCCGGGCGCCGCGTTCACCGCCTGGACCGAACCGCCGAGGGCCAGGCTGGCTTCCTGGACCAGATTGAGGCCGAGGCCGACGCCGCCGCTTTTTCGGGAACGGGAGGAGTCCACCCGGAAAAACGGCGTGAAAATGGCGTCGAGAGTGTCGTCTGGCACGCCCGGGCCGTAATCACGGACGTGAATCCGGATCATTTCCCCGTCCATCCCGGCGGAAACTTCCACCGTTGATTCCTCCGGGGCGTAAAAAAGGGCGTTTCCAAGAAGGTTTTCCGCGATAAGGCGGAGCTGCATCGGATGGCACTTCACCGCCAGGCCATCGTCGATAGCCGCCTTGATTGCCTTTTTTTCGGTCGCGCCCTTTAACTGGCAGGCGTCCACCACCTCGCCGAGAAGGGCGGTGGCGTCGATGCGTTCCCGGCCTTCGCGGACCGCCAGACGGTTGAGGCTTTGTTCAAGAAGAAGTTCGACCAGATGGTTCATATGGGCCAAATCCAGTTCGACGCGGCGGAGGAGGTTCTGGCTGGTGGCGTCGTCGGCGTGCATGGAAAGAAGTTCCACCGCCGCTCCGATCCTGGTCAGGGGAGATCGGAGTTCGTGGGAGATGTCCGAGAGGAGGCGGCGCTCGTTCGTGAACAGGCGCTCGATGGTTTCCGCCATCGCGTTGATGCTGCGGGACAGTAGGACAAAGACATAGTGAGGACTGTCCGGATCGACGATGCGGTCGGTGAGGTTGCAGTTGGCTATGTCGTAGGTCGCCGAGGAGATGGGGTCCACACGGAGGAGTAT
>JAJQFC010000014.1 GCA_021201355.1 Planctomycetaceae bacterium
CGGGACAAGGCGGCATTTTGCGAAAACCCGTTCCATTGATGCCACTCATGGATGTGTAGTGTGAGAGCCGCAAAAAAGGACTTTTTCCAGACGCAAACAAGTCTCTTTGACGCCCTGCCCGATTCGACCTGCCCCCCCTCACCCGAAGGGAAGCCATGTATCGGCCCACGCCCGTAACGGCGTGGGCCATGTATATGGTTCCGGCCGAGTGGACCGAAACCACCCCTACAAACGCGCAAAATGAGATGTTTCGCATGCCATCCTGTTACGTGGCGCTATAATGGCACGTTGCGGCATTCCCGCGAGGCGAGGCGCCGGGATCACGACGCCGACGCCGGGACGCGGAGGTAATCCAAAGCCACAGCATCGACGCTCTGCAATTGTCCCGCATGAAAATCGACATGAAACCCGGCCGCTGCCGCACCGGACCCACTACACGGTAACTATACACGATTAATTACGTTTGTCAATTATGTTTTCCGGAAAATTCAATATGCTGCACGATTTTATAGATAAAGTTGCGGTCGCCGAGCGGTTCTTCTCGTGTTACCCGAAGATGACATCGCACGAGGCGGCCCGTTTCTTCAAGGTCTCGCAATCGACCGTGGTCTTGTGGAAAACAAAGGGACTGGTCCCGTGGCGGGAATTGAAGTTTCTCTCCGACAGCCAGGGCATTAGCTGGGATTGGCTCCTGGAGGATCGTGGCGAAAAGTACAGCGGCAAAACGCCCAAAGCCATACGGAATCGTTATCCCAAGTTCCCGAAAGAGTCAATAAACAGCCGATTCTTTTCTCTATACGATGGCCTTTCACATAAAGATATCGCTGAAAAGCTGGGCATATCGGTCAGCCGCATTTATAGCTGGCACAAGGGCGAAGAGCTTGTCCCGTGGCGCTGGCTTAAACACGCCGTTGATTCTTTTGGCGTCAAATGGGACTGGCTCATTGACGATATTCCACCAAAACATCGTAACACGGCCGACGATAATGTCAAGAATAATCTTTTCCAATTTTCAATATATCCTAATACAAGAGAATTCGACAAAGAGGCCATCGGCGGCCGCTTTTTCTCATGTTATCCCGGTGTGTCGAAACGCGCAGTCGCTCATCTTCTACAGTCCAGCCAGTCGTATGTTGTCCAGTGGCACACCCAAGGGTTCCTACCTTGGAGCAAAATGAAATACCTATCGGATAGCCAGGCGATTAGTTGGGATTGGTTGCTGGAAGGCATCATGCCAAAGGAAAGCGTTAAAAAAGCCAGAACGCCGAAATCCCTGAACCCGACGTTTCCCGTCGCGCAAATCAACACGCGGTTTTTTTTCACTGTTCCCGCAAACGAAACAGATCACAATAGCCAATATCTTCGAAGTGACCGATGGCACCGTCAGCAACTGGAAGCATAACCGGGCCCAAGTCCCCTGGCGGCGGCTCGCCGCCGTCGTGCACGCATTCAACCTCCGCTGGGACTGGCTCATCGACGGCCTGCCGCCGAAACGACGCGAATGAGGACAAAACCGATGACGGACGAAATACTCATTGTCGACGACAACGAACGGGTCTACCAAAGCCTCGCCATCAATTTCCAGAAAAACGGCCTCGCCTGCCATTGGGCACCGGACAAGGACGCCGCCCTCCGGGCCGTCCTGGAAAACACGCTGAGCGCCGCCATCATCGACCTGTCCCTCGGTTCCGAAAGCGGCCTCGACGTCATGCAGGAACTCATGCGCCTCCGCCCCGCTCTCCCGGTCGTCTTCATTTCCGGCTTCGGCACCCTCGAGGCCGCCGTGGCGGCGATGAAGCTCGGCGCCTACGACTTCCTCGCAAAGCCTCTCGACTTCAAACAACTCGACCAGGTCGTCCGAAAAGCCATCGCTTCCAGCCGCGCCGATCCCGGCACCGGCGGCACGACCGGCACGACCGGCACGACCGGCACGACCGGAGCGACTGGAGCGACCGGGACTATCGGTACCATCGATATCCGAGGCAACGCGGAAGCGCCCGCCACAGGCGCGCCCGGCACCGCCGCCGGGCCTCTATCCGACCCCGCCACCGACGCGTTTCAGGCCGGGGGCGAGTCCGGCCTCGTCTACGCCAGTCCGGCCATGGAAAACCTTCTCCGCCAGGCCGCCAACGCCGCCGCCACCGACATCCCCGTCCTCATCACCGGCGAAAGCGGCACCGGCAAGGAACTCATCGTCGACTACATCCACGCCCGGTCGCGCCGCGCCGCCAAACCGCTCGTCCGCGTCAACTGTTCCGCCATCGTCGATTCCCTCGCCGAGTCGGAATTGTTCGGCCACACAAAAGGATCGTTCACCGGCGCCGACGACGACCACGCCGGCTATTTCGAACAGGCCGACGGCGGCACCATCCACCTGGACGAAATCGGCGACATGTCCATGGCCATCCAGGCCAAACTTCTCCGCACCCTGGAAAGCTCGTTTATCCGTCTGGTCGGCGGCCGCCGGGAACGCCGCATCGACGTCCGCGTCGTCGCTTCGACCAACCGGAACCCGGCCGCCCTTGTTGAACAGGGCCTGTTCCGGAACGACCTTCTCTACCGCATAAACGCCCTCCACCTGGACATTCCGCCCTTGCGGGACCGCCCGGAGGATATCCCCGTCCTTATCCGCCATTTCCTCGCCGCCATGCCGGCGCGGGAAGGGAAGAAGCGGTTTTCCGTCGAGGCGGAAAAGCGCCTCCTCGCCTATGCCTGGCCCGGCAATGTCCGCGAACTCAAGAACATGGTCAAGGTCTGCGTCCTTCTGACGCCCGGGATGATCATAAATGTCGCCGATCTGCCGAACTCGGTGACCGCGGCATCGCCGTCGGCCGCCGCCGAATCCGGCCCGGGCGCCGCCACCTCCCGGTCCGGCCGCCTCGAGGATGTGGAAAAGGGCGCGCTCCAGAACGTCCTCGCCGAAGTCGGCGGCAATCGCCGGAAAGCGGCGGAACGCCTCGGCATCAGCGTCCGGTCCCTTTACTACAAGCTGGAACGTTATGGAATATCCTGACTCCCCGCAGACCGCCCGCGCTTCCGGGTCCGGCCGTGAGGCAGGCAAGGGCGACGGCTTTCCCGCTGCGGCCGCGACAAACGGGTTCGCGGCCGGCGAAGACGTCCACGGCGGCTTCGGCCTGCGGAACGTCTACTTCTCCTACGGCGTCCATCCGGCTCTTCGTGACGTCACCCTCAGCGTGCGGCCGGGCGAAGTCCACGCCCTCGTCGGCGCCCGCCATTCCGGCAAGTCCACCGTCGGCGCCGTCATGGCCGGCCTCGCCGACCCGGACGGCGGCCAGGTGGTGGCGGGCGGCACGGCGTATCCGTCCCTGTCGCCGGCCCGGGCCCGGAAGCTCCGCATCGCCCACGTCTCGGCCCGGCCGCGCATCTATCCCCGGATGACTGTCCTCGACAACCTCGTCTCCGGCGACAAATCGCATTGGCTCGGCCTCTTTCCGAAGCGGAAAAACCGCGCCCGCGTCCAGGAGTGACTGGACCGTTACGGCATCGTCCTGCCGCTCTTCGAAACCATGCTCGACGTGCCCCGTGACCTCTGGTCGGTCGTCGACATCCTGTCGAAGCTGTTTCAGAACCCGGACCTCCTCGTCATGGACGAAGCCATTGAGGAACTGAGCCAGCCGTCGTTCCGCCGGGTCCTGGACCTTGTCCGCGTCCACGTCGCGAACGGGATGGCCGTCCTCTTCATCACCCACAACGTCGGCGACGCCCTCAATTTCGCCGGCCGCGTCTCGGTCATGCGCCAGGGCCGCCTCATCCTCACCTCCGCCGCCAGCACAATGGAACGCCTCAACCTCATCAGCCTCTGCTACAGCCAGCTGGAACGGCAGAACGAGCATTTTTCCAGCCAGGAAAAATTCCTCGAACTCATGCGCTACACCGAGGCCATGC
>JAJQFC010000349.1 GCA_021201355.1 Planctomycetaceae bacterium
TTTTTTTTTTTGGGGGGGGCCGCCACCCCTTCTCGCACTCCGCGCTGGCGGGGGGGGGGGGCATGGGGGGCTCCGCCGCCGCCGGCGGCCGGAGCGGCCATCATCACCGCGCCACCGCTGGCCGGTTCGATGCCGTGGACTTCCTTGAGGTAGTCCGAGAGTTCCTTGGCTTCCAGAAGGGTGAGACCGACGATCTTGTCGCCAAGAGCCTTGAGATCCGCATTCCATTCACGATTTTCTGCCGACATTGCAACTTCTCCTCAACAATAACTTTGGTAAAAAGGTAAATTAGTAATTCTCATAACCATGAAGTAACTGCCGCTCGCTTCCGGCCCGCCGCAGACATGCGGCGCCGACCGCATTAGGCGGCTTCTTCGTCCTTCTTGGCGATCTTCTCGATCTGGCTCGCCACCAGGCCGCCGCCGGCGAGAAGCTGCGCCGACAATTTGCCGCCCATTGCGATGATCTGGCCGGAAATGATGGACTTGAGCTCGTCCTTGGTGGGACTCTTGGACAGTTCGACCACCTGTTTCGAATCGAGAAGGGACTTCTCGACGAGCGCGCCGTGGAGCTGGAGCTCGGCGTGTTCCTTCTTGAAATCGACAAGGAAGCGGGCGACGGACACGGGGTCTTCACCCCAGACGAACGCCGTCTGTTCCTTGCAGATTCCCTTGACTTCGCCGTGGCCAAGTTCCTTCATGGCGATATTGGCGAGGCGGTTACGGACGAAAAGCATCTTGTTCCCGGCCGCTTCCAGCTTGGTACGAAGCTCGTCAATACCCTGAACGGTCATCTTCGGATAGCCGACCGTGATGACGAAGTCGACGTCCTTGAAGGCCTTCTTGTATTCCTCGACCTGAAGTACGTTAATCCTGTTAGGCATAAAACCACTCCCAATAATGACTCATAGTCCGAAGCGCAAGCCGCCGCCGGACGGAAGCCCGAAGGCGTCCGTTCAGTTGGCCGGCGCCGCTTCGGCCTGGTTGGAAATCTTGAACCCCGGGCCCATGGTGGACGCGACGTAGACGCCGGTGATGTATTCACCCTTGACGGCCTGGGGACGGATGGACTTGATGTGCTGGACGGCGGCGTTGATGTTGTCGACGAGTTTGTCCGCGTCGAACGACACCTTGCCGACAACCATGTGCACGTTGCCTTCCTTATCGTTCCGGAATTCGATCTTGCCGGCGGCGAATTCGGCCACGGCTTCCGCGACCTTGTCCGTCACCGTGCCGGATTTCGGACTCGGCATCAGGCCCTTCGGGCCGAGCACCTTACCGAGCTTGCCGACAAACCGCATCATGCCCGGGTGGGCGACGGCGACGTCGAAATCCATCCAGCCGCCGGTGATTTTGTCGACAAGATCCTGGGCGCCGACTTCGATGGCGCCGGCGGCCTTGGCCGCTTCCGCCATTTCGCCTTCGGCGAAGGCGACGACGCGCATGGACTTGCCGATACCGTGGGGCAGGGACAGGCTGCCACGGACCAACTGGTCCGCCTGCTTCGCGTCAATCTTCAGCTTGATCGCCAGATCGACCGTTTCGTCGAACTTCGCGGACGCCTTTTCCTTGACCTGCTTGACCGCGTCGGCGACCGAATAAGCCTTGTGCCGATCGTGGTTCTCGGCCGCTTTCCGGAACCGCTTGCTGTGTTTCTGTGCCATTTTTTTCTCCCGGTTTTCACGCCGTTCGGGCGTCAATGTCGCGCCACCCGGCTGCCAGCGGTCATTCGACCGAACAGGTACCCAATACCCGCCAATCTGCCGCCGTTGAAAACCTTCTACCGCTTTTGTGATGTTGTGGTGGTACTTTGGCTCGAATCGCCTGCCCGCCGAACCTGCCCCGCATGCGGGTCGGATTCAAACAGAACCGGCCAGAACTAGTCGGCGATTTCGATGCCCATCGAGCGGGCGGTGCCGGCGATGATTTTCTTCGCCTGCTCCACGCTCCGGGCGTTCAGGTCGGCCTTCTTGGTCTCGGCGATTTCGTCGAGATCCTTCTGGGTGACCTTGCCGACCTTGTTCCGGTTCGGCACGCCAGAGCCGGATTCGATGCCGGCCGCCTTCTTGAGAAGCGCCGCCGCCGGCGGGCTTTTCACGACAAAGTCGAAGGTGCGGTCGGAATAGACGAAAATTTCGACCGGAACGACGATGCCTTTTTTGTCCTGAGTGGCGGCGTTGAACCGTTGCACGAATTCGCCGACCGGAACCTGGGCCTGACCGAGGGCCGGGCCGACCGGCGGGGCCGGGGTGGCGGCGCCGGCAGGACATTGGAGCTTGATTTTATTGACGACTTCCTTGCCTTTTTTGGCCATGACTTGCTCCTGCTACCACGTATTTGAACCTCATCTATACGGTGAATCCGCCGAACAAAACCGGTCAAACAACCGGCGGTTCCACGGATTCGTCGTTGCCTCCAGGTGAGAAGCGGCGAGAACCTAACCGGCGCATTCCAGGGATTACGCGATGCTTCCGAGAAAATGCTTGGCCCCACTACCATGGGGCCGGACAGCCCGCCGTCCGATCCGCCGCCATGCCGTCCCCGTGTTTCCGGAACGTCATTCACGGCTGATGCCGGACGCGACCGTCCAACCGCGCTAGACTCGCTCCACCTGGTGGTAACCCAATTCAATAGGCGTCGACCGCCCGAAGATAAACACGTTGACTTTCAACTGGCCGCGATCGGGATAGACTTTCTCGACCACGCCTTCGTAACTGCCGAACGGACCTTCCTTGATCCGGACCTGTTCCCCGGCCTCGAACTCGACCTTCGGCTTCGGCTTTTCCCGGCCGTCGTCGATGACCCGGAGGATGCGGTCCATCTCGTCGTCCGGAAGCGGCTGCGGCTTCCGGGGATCGGCGGAGACAAAGCCGCTGACGCCGGCCGTTTCCGTTATGATGTACCAGGCCTCGTCATTGTCCATGTCCATTTCAATGAACAGGTAGCCGGGGTACGTTTTCTGATCGACGACGCGTTTCTTTCCGTCCTTCCGGACTTCCGAGACGCTTTCCGTCGGGATAAGGATGGTGCGGATAACGTCGCCCATGCCTTTGTTCCGGATTTTTTCCGCTATCAGGTTTTTAATCTGTTCTTCCCTTTCGGGCTGAACTTTGAGTGCGAACCAGGTTGCCATAACGCGAACTCTCCAGTTGTAATCGTTCCGAACCGCCGTATCAATTCCCCACCCGCCAGGCCATTGCCGGACGCGGGCGTCAGGCGAACAGCCAGCTCTGGAACAAGCCGTAAGTAACCACGTACTGGAGAATCAGGTCGACCAGCCAGATAAAGATGGTAAAGAGGATGGCGCAGACGATAACCACGTACGTCGATCCCCACGCTTCGGTCTTGGGATCGAAAAGCGGCATGACCGAAGGCCATACCACTTTGCGAAGTTCGTCATCCATGTCGATAAGGTAGTCGGCCGAGCCCGGACGGCGGAAGGCGAGCCAGCCGAACAGGGCGACGATGCCGACCAGAAGTACCAGGGAGACGACGAAATCCACGGAAAAAAGCTGGGCCGAACGCCCGACCGCGCTGAACGGGTGCCACCGGTACCAACTGTGCGACGCATAAAACGCGATAAGCACGCCGACGATCATTGTCCCCACCCGGGACGGCATTCCTTGACCAGCCTTGTACATGGCATCTCCACAGGTTGACGAAAGTGCTTCACGCCGCGTAACGGGGTCGTGTCACCCGAAATACACCGCGTCAAGCGCACATCTCGAATACAGAGGACAAGCCCGGCACATTTTCTCCATATGCCGGGCTGGTCGAATGAACTGTTTTCGAAGCGTCACCACCGGTCCCGGTCTACTGCAACCCCGTTCCCGCGCTTCGGTTAAATTTGGCAGGGGCGGAGGGAGTCGAACCCCCAGCCGCTGGTTTTGGAAACCAGTGCTC
>JAJQFC010000166.1:0-9580 GCA_021201355.1 Planctomycetaceae bacterium
TTGATGGATTCCGGGATAAAACTGGCGCCGGGATTCCCCGGGTCGACGCTGATCATGTTGACGAAAAGCCGCATGTGGTTTGTGGGCGTGTCAGAGTGCCAGGTATGGGGAAGAACGGGAAATTTGGAAATGCCGCCGATTTCCATTCGCGCGCCGTTTTCGCCAGTAAATGTGCCGAGGGCGAAATGCGACGCATTCCAGCCGTCGAGAGTGTCTGACTTTCCTTCAAGCCAATCGGTCATGTTGGTGCCGGGATCGAGCGTCACCTTGAATACCGCGCCGCTGCGGACGGAGAGGTTGTCGCCGACCCAGGTTCCGGGTCGAAAGTGCATGGTCCCTTCCCGAATATCCGTACTGGTGACAAAGCTGTTCGCACTCACCTTGTACACTCCGCCGCCGGTTTTATTCAGTCGCCCGGAAATGTTGAGTCCGGCCCGCTGATCGAAGACCCGACCCTTGACCACATCGACGGTAACGGTGGTTGTCCCTCCGCCGGTCGCTACAATAGCATTATTCCATCGCGATGTGTACGCGGCGTCCTCGGTAAACGCTATAGTGAGGCCAAGACTTTCGCCTAAATCATCGGTCAAGATTCCGCCGCTGTTGTCCTTCAAAATTGTGTCGGTCAATGTGGCGTCGACATTGCCTTCGAGACGTAGCGCTCGTCCAAGACTACTGAACTCGCTGTTCGAAATGGTCACCGTGCGCCGGTCTGTTTCCGCGTTTCGATAGAATAGGCCGCTTCCCGAATCGTCGGCATTGTTAACAATATGAACGTTTTTCAGATGGACGTCCGGGACTGTGGTCGGAGCCTTGGTGGAGCCTATAGAAAGCGTGTAGTCACTGTCCGGCGCCTGAATGGCAACCGGAGCACCGGTGGCGGACCGTACAGATATATCCGCGCTGCCGAGAATCTCAATAGCCTCGTCCAGGCTGACGTCATTATTGTAAAGTACAATCTCGTCGCCCGGCCCAAACGTCACCGTCCCGTTGTTGATGGCTCTCCGCAGATCATCAAGGTAATTGAAAACGTTCCCGCCCGGGGCGGCGTCTTCGCGGATTTCGTACACGGTCTGGGCCTGGACCGGCCGCGCCGACAGTGCCGTCAGGACTGTCGCGACCAGCGCGCCGAGGAAGACTCTTTTCCGCATACAAATTCCCTCCATGTCACCCGTTCATGCCGCGACTGCAAAACACAGCCTCCTTCTCCTTGTCGACGCAATGCCGGTCAAGTTTGAGTTAAAATTTGCATAACAACTTATTCTGAAAAGGGTTCCGATAAATGACGTTTCCGATAACGTTGTATGCGGCCGCATTCCCGGAATATCGGCTCAAGTAGGACGGCCAACTGGACCAATAACAAGGGAAGGTATCGCGCCCTCGCGCCCGTCGCGGCAAGCGGGGCATGCGCGTCCGGCGGATGTGTACGTGTTCGAGTCCGGTTATGTTCACCTTCAAGTATGGTCGGACCTCTCGAGGAGAAGCCTGTGTCAAAACGAATTCCCGCGTTGCTGGCGCTGGCGGCGGTGTTGTCGCTGCCTTCCGGTCCGTTTGGCTGCATGCCGTTCGGCGGCGGCGGTGGCGGCAACCAGAACGACTACATGTCTGGCGGACCCGCCGCAGGCGGCCGGAACGAAGCGCCGTCCGGGTCCAAATGGCCGCGCCTCGGCTGGTCGAGTTCGGACAAGAAAATGACCAGCGGCGGCATGCCGGAAGGGTCAAACCCGTTCGCGCCGGAAATGCCGGTCTACGGTCGCGACCACAATCCGTTCAGTTCGGGTAAAAGCGCCCTCGAACGGGACGAGGAGTGGCGCTACGGCGAACGCTACCCGGAAATGGACCCGGCCAATCCCATCCAAAAAGAACAAATGGGCATCGAATACCAGCCGCGCCAGTGGGTCGAAGGGTTGTACAACCCGAACAGCCTCGGCGTCCGGACCCACGGCTCCGGCCTTATAAACGGCCTGACCCAGAACACCTTCGCCTCGGCCGGAGGCGACCACAACGTCAGCCTCGATCCGGCCGGGAAGACGATGTACTTTTCCACGACGAGGATGTCGAAGAATCCGAAATTGGCGATGCAGGACGTCGATTCCAAAGCCTGGACCCTCCTCACCGACGACACCATGGCCGACATGATGCCGGCCGTCAGCCCGGACGGGAACACCCTCGTCTGGTGCTCGAACCGCTACGGCAATTGGAGCCTTCTCATGCGGGAACTGAACGCTCCGGCCGGCAGCGGCGCCAAACAACTGACCCGGACGCCGGACGACGACATCCACCCGACCTGGTCGCCGGACTCGAAATTCCTCGCCTTCAGCCGCTTTAACTCGATGGACGGCCAGTGGCAGATCTGGGTGATGGACTTGGAACGGAAAACCTTCACCGCCATCACGGAAGGCCTGTTTCCGACCTTCAAGCCGGTCCAGAGCAAGATGACGCCGGACGGCAAACCGATCTACACCATCGCCTACCAGCGCCACCGCCAGCGGGACATCCCCTGGTATTCCATCTGGACCCTCGACCTGGCGGTTCAGCCGAACGGCCGCGTCGAAGCCATGGGCAGCCCGAAGGAAATCGTCAGTTCCAATGAATGGGCCGCCATTACGCCGTCCTGGTCGCCGACCGGCGACTACCTCGCCTTCGCGTCGGTCCGGAAGTCGCCCCTGTCCGAGATGCAGGCCCGCATCTACCGGGCCGACGACATCTGGGCCATCCGCGTCGACGGCACCGACCTCACCCAGGTCACCGACCACCCGGCGCCGGACTGGTACCCCCCACTGGGCCCGAGAGGAAGGGAACCCGGTCGGACGCATCTACTTCACGTCGAGCCGGAAGGGGAACCCGACAATTTGGTCGGTGCGGCCGCTTCTCCCCGGCCTCCTGAACGATCTTCGGGAAGAGGCCGAGCGCCAGGTGCAGCAGGTGCAGCAGTCTCAGTAGGTCTCATGAGAGGGGTTCACGGCGGGTTCATCGCCCGAATACTTCGGCTGAACGACAACCGTCCTGAACGATGAATCGGATTATCGGTAAGAGCGTTACGGCGGGAATCGACGGGCGGTCATCAACTTCGGGGAAGGTTTTCCATGATGCTTCATCGGCACTTCACGGTTGTGGCGGTTGCGGTCGGCATTGTCTGCTTTTTGACCGGTTGCACGTACGAGGCCAGGCACGTCGCCGCTTCCCTCGGATCGTCGTCGAAGCCGTATCAGGAATTTCTTGAAGACCCGGTCACCCTCACCACGATTAAAACCGTCGCCGTATTTCCCTTTGCCGATCGGGCGCCGCAACCCGGTTTCGACACCCACGATTTCGCCAACAAACTGGCCAATCAACTCGCCTCCAAAGGCAAGGTCAGGGTCATCTATCCCCGGGACATTCTGGAAGAGGTCGAACGGGAAAACCAGGCCGCCCGCCGCCACAACGCGCGCCTGAAGGAACGGCTCCAGCTCGGTCTGTTCGAGGCGGACGAAAACGCCGAAATGCTCGCGCAGGATCCGGAGGCGGGACGCCGGGGCTACTACGACCCGATCAAGAACGTCGACGAAGCCATCCGCCTGGCCCGGCGGGCCAAGGCCGACGCCATCATCGTCGGCGAAGTGAGCGACTTCGATCCGTACATGCGCCCGCGGATGAGCGTGTCCATGCGCCTCATCGCCACCGGTTCCACCGAGACCGCCGCCCGGGCCATCGCCGAGATGACCCAATGGGGCATCCCCCGCGCCACCACTGGCGGCGCCAGCGGCGGCGGGACGATTTACGTCCGGCAGCAGACGTTCGATTCCAGTATCGGTTCGGTGGGGATGGACGTGTCGAAATACGGCCTGACCCATCTGGTCGACGCCCATCCGTACGACACCGAGGTCTATATCCGCAGTATGAGCAAATACTACGACGTGGTGGCGCACGAACTGGCGTCGGCGTATATGGAAGCGCGGAAAAAGGCGGTGAAGGAAGCCGAGGACCGGGCCAAGGCCCAGGCCAAGCAGAACCGTCAGGACGAACGCCGCGCCCAGGAACGGCTCCTCGCGTTGATTGAACGGGACAGCCGCATCCCGGATTACGAGACGGACGCGCGGGGCGAGGCCTATTTCGACCAGGCGTTCATGGACAAGAACCAAGTTCTCCGGAACGGCGGCGACCGGCGCATCCAGTCGTGGCGTCCGGAAGGCCGGTCGAGCCGGGTGGCGACGACGGCGGAACGCTGGGGCCGGGACGCCCTTATCCCTGAAAACGAACGCGGCCGCGGCCTCGACGGCTATTCCACCATGGTGGACTCGAGCTTCCCCGACGCCGACGCCATGATGGAAATGAATATGGGCGACAACCGCGACCGGAGCTGGCGGCCGGACTATTACAACCGGGCAAACCCGGAGAAGTCGGCGCCGCTGTACGACCGGGATCAGTTCGTCGGACGGTAAAATAAAAATGTGACTTCCCTCGTGTGAACGGAGGAAGTCACTGTGCTTGGAATCACTTCGTTGCGCGGTCATCTTTCGGGCCGTCGCCACCTCGAACGTTATGTCTTATCGAGCCTCGACCGGCGTGCCGGTCCGGCCGTACCGAACAAGAAACGAACGCAAGATTTCCTCGTCCGGTTCGATATAGGTATCCCGGACGAAATGCGTGTCACCTTCATTCACTCCTTCCGTTCCCACGCCGCGAACCAGGGCGAGGCTTGCCTCGTTCGGCCGGTAGGCCGTCACCCGGATGGTTCCGGTATCCACGCCGGCGGTTCCCTGCTCTTTGGCATCGTAAAAGCGGAAGCGCTCGACGGTGCCGTCCATCATATACCATCCTTCGATGGGATTTCGCGTCTTGTCGGTTATAATGCCGCGCCGCGCACTCCTCGGATTTTCCATGGACATTTTGCTGATGATGTTAAGCCCGTCGATGGCGACGGTGTACTTCGTCGTGTCGCCACCGGGCGAGAACAGGTACAGGACATAGCTCTCGCCGGGCGGCGCGTCGAAATAGAACTCGTTGTCGGAGATGGCCTCGATAGTGAGATAACGGCCGTCGTCCAGTTTGACGGCTATGGGAAGACCGACCTGTCCGACAGAGGCCGGGGCAGCCGTCCGGGACGTGGTCTGTGCGTTAGTGGCGGAATGTTTTCGCGGCGAGGTGGCGGGCTGTACGGGCGGTGTTTGTCCCGCCGATCGATTCGGGACGGTGACGGCGTCGGCCGGAATTCCTTGGGGCAGCGTGATAGTGATGTTGGTGACGTTTGTGTTGGTATTGGTGCTGTCGTTCTTATTGGTGCTGTCGTTTGTGATTGTGTTGGTGATGGTCGTTGTCTCGGCCGGGTGAGCTTGGCTGGAGCTTTCAAACTGCCAGCCGATTATGTATCCCGCGATAATCACGATAACAACCGCGATGGCGACCGGTCTCCGGTACCTTGGCGGTATCCGCAACCAATCCGCAATCATGACAAGGAAACTGGCATGGTGTCGGGTTGACTGGTTGGCAGTCGTTTTAATTTTCATGCGGCATCTCCTCGGCGTCTACTTCCCACCCAATGTATCATGATCCCCGTTTCGGTCAATCCGTTTAACACGTGTTACTCGCGGCCACTTTACATTTGCGTGCGTTAATCGTGAATTTATAATGCGTAAACGCAATCTTATTGGAGGGCCGCCCGATGAATTTTACCATTAACTGTTTGGGTCAACGTATCGCCGGCTATGTAAAATTCTTAGGGATTTATATCATGGCGGGAGTAATCATAACGACTTCGTCGTCTGTTTCAGCCGAATTAACGGACGAGTATAGGCAGTTGCAGGCGGTGCTTGGAGCGCCAACGGTTAATAGGGATATGGACCGGATTTACGTTTTATCCCTCCCCGTCGAAGAATTGAAAAGGATAACCCCAAACGAATTTCCAATCATGTCGCACAAGATAGACCGTCTGTCTAAACCGGTCTCGCCGGTATTGGCAGGAGTGGTTGGCTATACCGTACCGAAAAAATTGGAACTATCGGCCGTTGGCGATTTTCTTACCTATCTTGAGGAAAATGCCTCCCGCCTGAAAAAAATCGCCAATTTTGATAATGCCCACATACGGCTGGAAGCCATAAACATGCTCGCGTCATGGGGCGGGTCGGTCGTTCAGGATCCGACCGGCCCGGGGCTGAACAACCATGCCGCTATAACGTATTGGATCAATCAAATCGCGCAGGTCCAGCCATATGACGGCGAGTATGCGAAGGCGGTTTTAGCGGAAATTCGGGCGTTGACCCCGGTGACAGAAAAATACGACACCTTCACGGTCCATGATCGCGAATTAAGGCTGCTCCCCGAATATAACAACTGGCTTTGGGGAGAACGGGGTCCGGGGGCCGGTGAACCGGGTGATGATTATCCCTTACGTACAGTTTTCAGATTGTTGAATGTCGACAAGGACAGGGAAGCGCGTGAGGCGTTCTGGCGCCTCCTGTTTTCCGATCTCGCCCGGACCGAGGTCTCCGACCTCACCGCAGCGGAGAGAGAAATTCTGGCTTTCGTACGCTATGGAGACTTTAACAAAGCCAAACGCGTCGCCATGGAAATGTTACTTGCGGAAAACATCCCCCATTTTTTCTACGTACAAAAAACCATGATTCAGGGCTATGCCGACAACGGCGAGCCGGACAAGGCTCTTGATGAATATTTAAGCGCCTATCATTTGCAATTATTGTCCGGGCGTTATGCCGGTACGGGCAACGGAGTTCCCGATTATAGTTCCCATTTCCGGGAAGTCGCGTCCCTCGGAGTCATCCCCGAGGAGACGATGATTAAACGCACCATGCTCCTTCACATGAAGGAAAATCTGGCTGAGCATGAATCAGGCGCGGGCGGAAGACGGCTTCCGTTCCTGCTCCGACGGCATTCCTACGCCGAAGACCTCATGCTGGTGGATCTCAATAACCTCTATGCCGATCTCATCGACCACATGGCGAACACCCTCGACGGCATCCCGCCTCCGCCCGGTGGATTCCAGCCGATTCCCGGAGGGCTTATGAGCGTGTTTCAGACAGGCGACGCCGGCGGCACGTGGGACGATTCGGACAGCCATCTTCCGCACGAACTCGACACCGTCATCATGAAGCACAACGCGCGTTTCCAAAGTGGCGACGAGGCAAGGACCCTTCGCCTCCAGATACGCGGTCAACAACTGATGGACGACATGATGCGGCTGGTCCGCGATTCCGTCGACGGCGATCCATATTCCTACACACCCGTTATGTCCAACAAAGAAATCCAGGAATTAACCGATAAGTTCATGAAAGACAGCGAGGCCATCGCCTACGGCGGCGCGGGCGCCGAAATTCCTCCGTTGCCTGTAGAGATTATCGCCGAGGCGGTCTTTTGGGGCAAATTGTACAGGGAACACTGGCATTATGATTCGGCCGGCGCGGAGCTCCAGAAGGCTTTGGACGTCATTGACGAAAACCCGGAAGAGGACGCGTTCACGGCCTATGAAGCGCTGGCCGAATTGGTCATCCTGTCGGCGGAATACGGGCGCTTCCGGGACAGCGAAACGCTTGGCAATCGGCTACGCCAGGCCGCCGCCCGCTTCAGCGGCGGCGACACGTGGGATGTCATGTCCATCCTCTGCGATGTCGAAATGGCCCGGAACGACTACCCGGCCGCCTTGGAAGCCGTGACGCTCGCCCTGAAGCAGGCGGTCCGGGACGACGGGGTATGGCATTCGCGTCTCCGGCAGAAAAGGGCGCGCGTTCTCATGCAGTTGGGGATGGTTGACTACGCACTGGCGGATCTGCGGAAAAGCGTGGAAATTTTTCAGGAAAAACTGGGCAGGCATAACGAAGAGACCTTGAACTGCGCGCTTGACATTGTCGGTTGTCTCCTCCTGAAAGGCGATCGGGACGAGGCAGCCGCACGGTATGCCGCCGCCGTCGCCGGCCTGCCACCGTCGCACGGGAAACCACGTTTCCTGTACCGCACGCACCAACTGCGGGGCATCATGGCGTTTTTCGCCGGCGACCTCGACGGGGCGCTGGAACACATGGAAGCGGCGCTGGCCGTCATCGACGCGGCTGGCCGTCTTGAAATCGACGACCGCTACGACATCGTCAAGGCCCTGGCGAATATTCATTACCGGCGCGGCGATGTCGCCGCCGCCTTGCGGGAAATCGACGACATCAACCGCTACCGCGTTCAGCGCACCTATGCCGCCATGGACGCCGCCACCGTCCTCCAGCGCTATTCCTACATTGACGCCATCAACTCCGGCAAGGGCCTCGATTCGCTGTGGCTGGAACCACTGGATCTACTGGTCGCCATACTCGTCCGACCGGAAAACGCCGGACACATAACAGTCGAACGGTTGGACAGCCTGGTCAACGGAAAGGCGGTGGCGCTTGATTCCCTGCGGAGAGGAAAGTACGAAGGCGAAATCGACCGGGACGAATTCCGTGAATACGTGGAGGCGAAAAGCCGCCTGGCCCAACTGTGGATCGAACGGGGGGAATCCGGCCGCCGTATCGCGCCACTCCGTGAAGCGGGCGAAGCAGGCATTATCCAGGCGTTTGAACGGGAGCGGTATGGAACCACGGAGGCGACGCCGGACGCGTTTCTTCGATTGCAGACGCTGCTGCCGGATCGGGCCGTCATTGTCGACTACCATCGCTACCGAGACTACCGGAGCGGTACGGCCGGGAGCATTCCGGACAATCGTTACGCCGCCCTGGTCCTTTCGGGGACAACGTACAGATTCGTGGATTTGGGCGAGGCGGACGGGATGGACGAACAGATAGACTCGCTCCTCGCCGCACTGGACCGGGGGGCGATTGACTTCCGGGAACGCGCCGTCCTTGTCGGCCTCCGTAACCGGCTGCTTGGTCCTGTCGAAGCATTTACCCGGGGGAAGGACCGCCTGATCGTCTGCCCCGACGCGGCAATCGGCAATGTTCCCTTCGCACTCCTTCACGACCGGAGCGAGTGATATGTCGTCGAGGATTTCACCCCCGTGTATGTCAGTTCACTCCGGAGCCTTCTGGAAGGGGATGATCGGCGCCGTGGCGACGCGTTCGGCATTCTCTACGGCAGTTCTGAACGAACCGTCTCCCGGGACGTCGCGGCGGCGGCCACGGACGGCGGGGCGGTGGTGCTGCGTGGCGCCAGGCAGCACCTCTTTTCCCATACGCAATTGCGGACCCTAAAGCAGAAGCTGAGGGGCGTCTACAACGAGGTCGTCGGATTGCGCGACCTTCTGGCCGGTTCGGGTGTCCGAGTAGTCATATCGCCGGAGAAGGAGTTCCTCCTGGACGCTTCGCCGGCCGGCGGACAATCGCTCGGGACGCTTCATATCGCAGCCCACGGGTTCGCCGTGGACCGGGACGCGGACAATGCCTTCGACAATCCGTTTCTTTTGAGCGGACTGGTATTGGGGAACGAGGACGACAACCCGTCCTTCCTGACTTCTTTTGAAATCCAGGCCCTGGATTTTTCCGGGGTGGGGCTTGTCACGATTTCGGCGTGCCAGTCCGGTCGGGGCCAGGCGTACCGGCGTGAAGGCATCGCCGGTTTGAAAAGCGCGTTTCTCCAGAGCGGGTCCGGGAACGTCATGACCACCCAC
>JAJQFC010000166.1:9590-27860 GCA_021201355.1 Planctomycetaceae bacterium
ACCCACTACAACGTGAACGATCTGCTCACGCCGAAATTCATGGTGCTGTTTTACAAAAAGTACCTGCGGAACATGGACGATCCCGCCGCCAGCCTGGCGGCCGCGCAGCGGGAGGCGCTGAACGGTTTCGGCGCCGAGGCCAACCCGGTGGTTTGGGGGGCGTTTTCCGTCACTTCGCAGGGAAAGGGGGCGCTGGGGAAATGATGTACCGGAAAACCGTCGGCCGGTTGCCGCTTCTCGCCATGGCGGTCGTCGTGTCGCTTTTGGGAACGGCGTGTCAGGGCGGCGAAAGTTTCTTCACCGACGTCGAGCCGGAAGTGTCGGTCATCGCCATGGACAGGAAGCGAAACCGCTACTGCACCACCTGTACGGAAATCTATAATCGCCTGGAACGTGAATACCGGAGCATTCAACAGCCCATTTTCGACATGGATTTTTCCAAGTATGAAGAAGTCATGGAACAAGTACGCGGGCGGGAACAGGAATGGCGCGACACGTACCGGGAAGCCATTCTCTTTGGCCCGGAAAACTCCCTGTGCGGCGACTGCAACCGGGCGCCGACATCGCGCCTGGTCAGGAAAGCCGCCATTCTCCTTCTGCCGCTCGGTGTCAGGGACCATGTCGATATTTTACGGGTGGCATACGGCCTTCAGCACGCCGGCGATGACTCGGCCGTCATCGCGGCGGCCCATGCCCGTCATGGTGCGCGTTCCAAGCTCACGCTTGAAGAATATACGAGCGAGATAGCGTCGCTTCTACCACGGAAGTAACGCCCGCTTCCACGACAGACCGTCGCCGCATGTTCAATCAGGTGAGATCACGGTATTTTTCGACATTGAACCGGACGACGAAGACGTCGCGGTTGTTTCTCCCCTCCGGCCGACGGTATATCTTTGACTCCAGGTCGGAACGAGCGGATTTTCCTGCCTGAAATGATTGCTCCTTACGGCATGAGGAGGCGACGGAGCGTGGCCGTGTCCGCCTCCCGGTACTGTCCGGCGGTCTCCTGCGTCACGAGCACCTGCGGCGTTATGACGACGCGGGGCAGGTTCTGTCCGGCCAGGAGGCGGAGGGACGTCTCCACCGCCAGGACGCCGAGGAGGCGCGGCAGACCGTCCACCGTGGCGGCCAGGTCGCCCCGGGCGATGGCGTCGTAGGCTTCGGCGGTGCCGTCGGTGCCGACGACCATGGTCTTGCCATGGCGGCCGGCCGTTTTCACCGCGTCAACCACCCCGAGGGCCATGGTGTCGTTGTGGCAATAAAACCCGAGAAGATCCGGATGCGCCTGAAGGATGTCGGCGGCCAGGCTCCGGGCCAACCCCCGCTCCCAATTCCCCGACTCCACCCGCACCACGCTGAACCGGCGTCCGGCCCGGGACAGCGTTTCACTGAATCCCCCCGTGCGCCGCCGGACGGCGTAGGCCGATCTGGCGCCTTCGATTATCGCCACCTTGCCGCCTTCCGGAAAGTTTTCCATGAACCAGGCGGCGGCGAGAGCGCCGCTGTCATACTGGACTTTCCCGATATAATGGTCGGCGTCCGGGAGGACGGCATCGTCGACATTGAGAACGGTCACGCCGCCGCGCCGCGCCTTTCTGGCGAGCGGCGCCAGGTTTTGGTCGGTGAGGGGCGAGACGAGGAGAATGTCCGAGTTCGCCAGGATGCTGTCGCCGACCACGGCCTGACGGTCGGCGTCGGCCTCGTTGTCCGCCGCCCGGGCCTCGACCGTGACGCCATGGGCGGCGGCCGCTTCCTCGTACCCGGCCCTGACCGCCTGCCAGTACGGGTTTGTCAGTGTTTTCAGGACGGCGCCCACCGTGACGTCCTGCCCGGCCGCCGGCACCGGGCCAAACCGGTCCTCCACATCGCTCCAGGCCAGGCGGTCGTATTCCCGGTCCGGATTGAACGTCCGGCCTTCCGCCGCGACGGCAATCGTCCCGACGGTCATCAGTAACGCCAACGCGGCAATCCGTCTCGTGGTGGCACCCATGGCGCGTTCCTTTCATCATCGGGCCGGCTTGGCCGGCCGGGCTTCTGGCTGTCCGCTGCCCGCTGGTCTAACACCTGCCGTCTCACACTATGTCGACGAGCCTGGCGGCGTGTCCGGCGGCGGGGAGGAAAGTTTGACCAGCCCACCTTTGGCGCCGGACCGGCGTCCGGCACGGAAAAAATCGGTCCGGCGGCGAACCCATTCCTCTCCGGCTTACCTCGACATGCCCATCGACACCACCGCCTTCAGTCCCTGTTCCACCGTCATCGCGGTAGATTTTATCTGATGTTTCGCCAGGAGTACAAGGTAACCGTTTGTCGGATTCGGCGTCGTCGGGATAAACACGAACTGCAACTCTTCGCCGATCGCCTCCGAAGCGACTTCGCTCTCGCCGGTGATGAAGCCGATGGACCAGCAATCGGCCCGGGGAAACTGCACCAGGACGACCTGGCGGAAGGAATTGGTGTTTTCGCCGAGGACGGTCTGGAACAGTTGTTTCATGGTGGTGTAAAACGTCCGCAGCACCGGAGTGTTTGTGAAGAAACGGTCGGTGAGGCTGACGATGAAGTGTCCGAGCCAGCTCGTCGCCAGGCGGCCGATGATGATGAGGAGAAGGAGAAGGCAGAGGATGCCGACGCCGGGAATGCCGAAAAACGCCATATTTTCATGGACCCGGGCCGGCAGGAGCGACTTGGCCCAGCGGTCGGTGAGGTTGACGAGGAAGATGATGATGTATATGGACAGAAACGCCGGCGCCGTAACGATGATGCCGGCCAGCAGGTACCGTTTCAGGCGGGGCCACATGCCCCGGGGCCGCGATTTGGTGTCGGGCATTGGTGAATGTCTCCAGAGTGGCGGAAGTCCGGGAGGATTTCATAACTTCGGATCGTCGGCGTGGACGAGGTCAGAAATCGCTTCCGGGATGAAAAAAGAACCGCGTTTTACCGTCCGCATTGTACCACAGGCGGTCGAATGGAAAAAGCCGGTACCTGTTCCGGGCGTCTGTTTTCCCCGGCGGATGCCGGCCGGTCAGGCCCGGATCATGACGAGGGCCAGGACCATGACGACGAGCCAGAGGCAGGCGCCGAGAACGACCGGTCGCGTCCCGGTCCGGAGTATCTTTCCGAGGTTTGTATTGAGGCCGATGCCCGAGAGGGCGACGACGATGAGGAACTTCCCCGCCCCGTTCAGCCCGGACGCCCACTCCGGCGGCAGACCGCCCCAGGTCGTCAGGACGGACAGGAGGAGAAAGCCGAGGACGAACCACGGGAAGGTTCGGGCCAGGGAAAACGACGCGCCGCCGCCGCCTTCCGTCCGCGCCCGGCGGGCGACGACGACGGCGAAGATGACGGCCATCGGAACTATCATGACGGTTCGCGTCATCTTGACCAGGGTGGCGACGGGGACGGAGGCGTCGTCGTAGGCGAGGGCGGTGGCGAGGACGGACGAGGTGTCGTTCACCGCGGTGCCGGCCCAGACGCCGAAAGTGTGTGGGTCGAGGCCGAGGGCGTGTCCGAGAATTGGGAAAAGGACCACGGCCGCTAGATTGAAGAGGAAGACGACGGAAATGGAATGGCCGATTTCCTCTTCGTCCGCGCCGATGACCGGGGCGATGGCGGCAATGGCGGAGCCGCCGCAGATGGCGGTGCCGGCGGCGACGAGATCCCGGTTGTTCCGGGGAATCCGAAGGGCGCGGCCGATGACAGCGGCGGCGATGAACACGGCGCTTATCGTGACGAGCATGAGGGCCAGGGTGTTGACGCCGGTGCGCCAGACCGCCGCGAGATTGAGCCCGGCGCCGAGAAGAATGACGGCAAGCTGGAGGATCTGCTTGCCGGCGGCGGACAGGCCCGGCCGGAGTCGGGCCGGTATCGGCACCAGGCTGGCGATGGCGGCACCGGCCAGAATGCCGAACCCGGCCGGTCCGAGCCAGGAAATATGCCGCCCGACCCGCGAGGCGACAACGGCGAGGACGACGGCGGCGGCGAGGCCGGGGAGGGCGGCTTTCCAGAAGGAGAATTGGAGAATTTTCACGGCGGCCTATTCTCCCATTACCTGGAACACGACGTCCCGCACCCGGTCCCGGGTGTCGCATTCGACAAGGGTGAGGTTCTGCCACGGCCCGATGACGAGGTCGCCGTCGACGAACGGAACGGTAATGAACGGCGACAGAAGCGCCGCCTTGATGTGGCTGGAACCGTTGTCGTCGTTCCAGGTGTCGTGGTGGCGGTAATGAATTATCCTGCCGCTGGCGTCGGTGTAGGGCGAGAAGATGTCCATTGCCGCCTTCAGGTCGTGCCGGACGATGCCGGGTTCGAACTCGAGGGTGGTGAGGCCGGCGACGCCGCCGGTGGTGAATCCGGTGACGATGCCGTTCCGGATTGAATGGGCGTCGCCGGCGTTCCTGATCGCTTCCCGGAAGTCGGCGGTGATGTCCAGCATGCCCATGTGGGCGGTGGTATGGTAGGTGCGTTTTTCCGTGTGAACTGCCATTTCGCGTGTCTCCTTTGCGCCGGGACTATGGTGGATTGGGAGTCTAACTGGGGGTACAGGTTCCGGCAGGAGCAAATCATCCACAACGTCTGTTGCGGGAACAAGGGCAAAATTCGGACATGTATCAATGTCCGGATGAGGGCGGACAGGAGGTGCGCGGTCAGGACGCGGAGCCGGCGGTTCGCGGCATGTCGCGGAGTCGTGCGCGGCTGTCAACCGGCCTGCCGCCTGGCGCGCCGTGGAGTTCCCATCATGCGTTTGGACAATCTTGGCGGCAGCGGCAACGTCGAGGACCGGCGAGGCCAGCGGACCGGCGGCTATGGCGGACGCGTCGCCGGCGGCGGCGGCATCCTTCTTTTCGCCATAGTCATCATAGCCAGTTTTTACGGTATCGACCTCTCGCCCATGCTCGGCGGCGGCGGCGGCGCCATAGTTGGCGGCGGCCAGACCCAGTCGACCCTGCCGCCGGCCGAAGAGGAACAGATGGCCAAATTCACATCGGTCGTGCTCCGGACCACCGAGGAAACGTGGGGCACGATTTTCCGTCAACAGGGTTTGACGTATACCCCTCCGAAACTCGTCCTCTATACCGGCGTCACCGAGACCGCCTGCAGCTACGGCCAGGCGGCGATGGGACCGTTCTACTGTCCCGAGGACGAAACGGTCTACGTCGACATGGCGTTTTATCAGGAGCTTCGCGACCGGATGGGCGGCGGCGGCGACTTTGCCCAGGGCTATGTCCTGGCGCATGAAGTCGGCCACCACGTCCAGCACCTGGCCGGATTGGACGCCCAGGTGCGGCGGCTTCAGTCCCGGGTGTCCGAGGCGGACGCGAACCGCCTGTCCGTCCGCATGGAACTTCAGGCCGACTGCTATGCCGGCGTCTGGGGCCGGGCGATGCAGGACCGGGGCATTCTCGAGGGCGGCGACATCGAGGAGGCGATGCGGACGGCGGAAGCCATCGGCGACGACAACCTGCAGCGCCAGACAACGGGCCGGGTGGTGCCGGACAGTTTCACCCACGGCACCTCGAAGGAACGCCTCGGCTGGTTCATGCAGGGCTTCAACTCGGGGAGTCCGGCGAGTTGCAATACGTTTGCGGATGTCAATCTGCGCTGACGCGATTTAGACAATACTTCTCTTCCTGCCGCGACGCGCTTTCCGAAATGCCGGGAGCGCGTCACTTCTTGCTACTTTATTTTTAATCACCATCGGGATGAACGGCTCGTTTGCGAAACGGGTCGTCACCGACCGCCAACCCCTTCTACCAATAGCCTTCGCCGTTATCCGGGAGGAACAATGATATATGCGGCTGCGACGGCCGTGAACTAAAAATCCCACTTGAGGGCGGTATGCGCGCCCACGCCTTCGCGGCGGCCGACGTTGACGGTTACGCCTAAATCCACGCTGACTCGTCGGTTCCACACGGCGGGCCGCAACTCTATGCCGCCTTCGAAGAGACCGGTGTTCCCCTTGGTGCGAAGGGCGTCGAGTTTATGACCGTAGTTCCGGGCGCTACCGCCGGCCTCGCCGTCGAACTCGCGCTCAAAGGCCGCGCCGGCGTAGAGCGTGGCCTGGTCCGTTTTCCAGGCCAGCCGGCCGCCCAGGCGCAGGCGGTGGGAATCCACGTCGTCGAAGCGGAAGCGATCGCCCATAATGGTGGCGTCGTCGCCGTCCATGCGGCTCCAGAAATACTTGGCGAAGAGGTCCAGGCTGAATTCCTCGGACAGCGGCAGGTCGTAGCCGACGCCGGCGTGGGCGCCGTAATAGGCGCCGCGCAGGCGGTATTCCGGCAAATTACGAATGCCTTCCGCGGTTTGGTAGCTCTTGACCTGGCCGCTTGACCGGCTGTAGCCGACACGAAGCGAGCCCTCGAGGTACAGGTCGGCGAAAACCTTGTCCCAGCGGCCAAGCACGCCGCCGCCGAAATACCTGTGGTTGCCGTCGCCGCGCACGGAAGAGGCGTTGGAGAATTCGTTTTGGCTGTCGTGCCGGTTATAACCGGTCTCAAGAAAGAGGGCGGCCATCGGACCTGCGTCGGAGCATTGGAAGCGGCGGGCGAAGCCGAACATGAAATTGACGCCGGTGGTGTCTATATAGCTGCCGGTTTTGGTGCGGGTGTCGGACGCCGATATGGCGCTGAAGAAGGACTGCCCGCCGCCTAAGGCTGAGGCGGCGCGGAGCAGGCCCTGACCGGACGCGAGATCGGCTGCCTGGTTGAGCCCGACAAGCCCGCCGACGCGGAGCTGGCCCAGAGCCTTGTTGTGGGGATTGGTGGTGGTCCGCTCCACCTGGGCGGTGAGCGCGCCGCTGGCGGTGGAGAGGGTGTAGTCGTGCCGCAGTATCAGCCCTTGGTAGCCGGATACGGTGTTTTTGGCAAGCGTGCCGCTGGCCTGGCTAATCAGCACCACCTCGTCACCGGTTTTCAGGCCGGGCCTGCCGCCGACGATATCCAGCTTCTCCACCCGAGCGGCAGCCAGGTTGGTTACCCTACTGGTTGTGATGAGAGCAGTTTGCTTGAGGTCGGCGTTAGCCAGCAGCGAATAATTCTGGAACCAATTGACTTCCTCGACCACGATGGCCTTACCCAGCCAGAGATTAAGTGTGTTCCCGGTGGAGGTGCCATCCACGGCCTCGCCGCCTATGAGACGGACCGTGTCGGCAAGTTCGAGAGCGCCGTCCAGAGTGAGGGTATTATCGCGGGCAACGCCTCCCGAACCGTCTGCCCGCCCTGCCATGAGTGTCGCGTTATCGCCGATTGTACCGCCGTATATGGAGATGGAATTGTCGGCGGATTCGCTATCCGCATTTCCCGCGAGGATCTCCGTCCCTGAAAAATCGACTGCATACATCATGATACTATTAGTAAAGGCTTTGGTGCCACTTCCGGCATGGATGGAATCGGCCACACTGCCGTTACGTATTGTCACTTTGTTATTGGAGGAATTCCCGCCACCGCTGTCACCCACCTGAACAGAACCGGTACGGTAATCCGTGAGGGAGACCGAGTTGCCGCTGGCATTGCCGGAATTAGTTATACCGGCATGCACGGAACTGGACGATCCTCCGGTCAGCGTGATGGTATTATCGCTGGCGTCCCCGTCACTAGTCAGACCCGCGCCCACACTTTTCGTGACCGTAACGCCGGTAAGCGTCACCGTGTTGCCGGTGACGTCTCCGGTATCGGCATATCCTGCCAGAACGCCGAAATAGCCATTCAGAGGGTCAGAGCCTCCCAGAACCGTCCCGCCGGTCTGGACGATCTGGTTGTTTTTGGCGTCGCCATTTGTGGTTATCCCCGCCACGACAGCGCCGTTCATCGTGCCGGGATTCCCGAGGCTCACCCGGTTATTCGTGGCGTCACCACTACCCGTACTAACACCCACTTCCACCCCGCCGGCAATGGTCGTGCCGTTCTTTGCCTCAAAGACATTGTCCGAGGCAGTGCCGCTGGCTCGACCCACGGTATTTATAGCGTATTCACCATCCAGCGTAACGTTGTTCAGCGTCACTTTGTTGTTGGAGGAATTCCCGCCACTGCTGTCACCCACCTGAACAGAACCGGTACGGTAATCCGAAAGATCGGCCGCGTTGTTATTGGCGTTACCGACACCGGTATTGCCTACAACTACTTGGCCGGAAGCACCGCCCTGCTGATTGACAAGGTTATCATTCGCATTGCCGTTGTATGTTATTCCAACCCTGAGCGCCTGTTGAATCGTGCCGCCGGTGCCGGTGGAAGTATTCCTGCTTGCATCGCCGCTGTCGCTGACGCCGACATCAACCTCCGGTGCGCTGCCGGAGGCTGTGATGGTAAGGGAGTTGTCGTTCGAAGCTCCTGTTGATGGGCCGACCACGACAGGGCCGGTTACCGGGGTGTTAAGTGTGTAGTCTTCCGCCGCGAGGGGAAGAACCGCCGCCACTCCCACCAATGCCGAGAACGCGAAGATGCGAATAATGCCCATTCTATTCCCCCTGTGCCGCAGATACGCCGACAGGTGGCTCATCGGCACGTAAAAAATCGATCGAAATGAGGAACGAAATTTGAGGTAGCCCCGGGAAATGATTGTAGGACATCAGGAGTTTAGTATCAACTAAAAGACTGTGTTGTCGCATTTACGTTCGGTACTCATCCCGAATGTACACCACCAGGTGCCGCTGCTGATCCGTGTTCGGGAGCGTGTAGCCGATATCCTTGCCAAGCCGGTAGGTTCCGGCTAAAGTCTGGCAGGCGGAGGCCACTTCGTTGTCTATGGCCGGTCCTTTTATGAACACGGCTTGGCCGCCCGGGCGCAGGATGGGGAGGATACGCTTAAGGGTGGGGGATGGTCTCAAGGGCGCTGGTCACCACATCGCCCACCAAGCGGCCGTAGTCGTCGCCTGATTGCCTGCTTTCAGATGTTTATTGGGTGATCGTTAGCGCGGATATCGCATAAAAGCGGCTGATTGTCAAAATGGCCTGTTTAAACTTAACCCTAAAGGACGGAAGTCTTGTACAATGAGAAAGCCCTTTGTCATCATCGTCATAGGGCTCACCATGAATATTGGTAGACTTTATTGGACACAGTAAGGAACTCTACCCAGGCAAAAAAACGGTGAATTCCATGGCAGGCGGGACGCCCCACCTGGGCGTCCCGCTGCGCTGTCCCCGTAACGGCGGTTTTGTCCGTCGTCCGGTTTTTCGTGCTTGGCTATTACCAGACCTGTCCGGTACCCGGCCGTGCACGATTGACCCGGCTATACCGCCGGTGCCGAGGGTCCGGGGAGGGCGGGGAGTTCGTATTCCCGCACGGTTTTACTGACGCGCTCGCGTAAACCGCCAAGCGCCGACTCGGCGCCCCTGTGCACCTTGGCTCCATATACCACGCCCGCCAGATCCTGCCCAAGCGTGTTGAGTTGCGACGCCTGGACATTCAGTTCGTTCGCCGCGGCCGAGGCCTGCTCGGCGGTGGCGGCGTTCGTTTGCGTGACCTTGTCCATTTCGGCGACCGCAATGTTCACCTGGTCGACGCCCTGCGCCTGTTCGATGCTGGCGCTTGAAATGGCGGAAATAAGCTGCCCGACGCCGTTCGACCCGGTTTCGATATCCTGATAATTCTCCGCCAGCTCCCTGACCTGTTCCGACCCGTGACGGACGTTTTCAACCGTCGCCTGAATCAATTCCGACGTCGATTTGGCGGCGCTGGACGAACGAATGGCCAGGTTCCGCACTTCGTCCGCGACGACGGCGAAGCCTTTGCCGGCCTCGCCGGCCCGGGCCGCCTCGACGGCGGCATTGAGGGCGAGGAGGTTTGTCTGGAAGGCGATTTCTTCGATTGTTTTAATGATCTGGTGAATCTCTTCGGCGGACTGGTCAATCTCGTTCATGGCGTTAATGACGGAGTTGACCGTTTCCGATCCCGTATTGATTTTTCCGAGGGTGTCCGTGGTCGTATCCTGGGTGTTCGAGGCATTGTCCGCGTTCTGACGCGTCATCGACGCCACCTCTTCAAGGGCGGACGACGTTTCCTCCAGGCTCGACGCCTGCTCGGTGGCGCCGGCGGCAAGTTGTTCCGAAGCGGCGGCGAGCTGGGCGGCGATGCGGTTTACGTCTTCCGAACGGTCCCGCAGTTGGTTGATGGAGCCGGATAGCGACCGATCGAGCGCGGTCATAAAATAAATAGCCAGGCCGATGCCGACAACGACGCCGACGATACTGGAGATGAGAAGCGTCATCCACGAGCGGTCGTAGGTACGGGTCGCGTTCAAAACGGAGGCGTGGGCATTTGCCTCTTCATTGGCGACGACTTCACCAATAAGACGCGACTCCTCGAGGCGGGTAGGATTACATTCATTGACCAGGATGGCGAAAGCCCCGTCCTGGTCGCCCCGCATGCTCCGGTCGTAGATGCGGCCGACGATTTCCTTATGCTTGTTCCATTCATTTGTCAGGCTGGCCCACAACTGCACCGATTCCGGGCTGACCATGGTGGTCCGGAGGACGTTGTCAATGTTGGCGACGTGGCGGTCGAGGCTTTCCTTTTCACCGGCGGCGCCGCCCGGATCGGGAGAGAGGACGATTTCGCGAACGCTGATGAGGACGTCCTGCATTTCGGATTTAAGATCTTTCAGGTGCGAGACGTTGTTGGTGGCGTCGGTGACGGCGCCGAGTTGCGTATTGATCCGGGATGTGGCGAGAAGGCCGGACCCGGCGATAAACAGGGTGACAAGGACAAGAAGTCCGATGACGCCGTAGATTTTATGCTTAAATGACATGCGCTTCTCCCGATAAGGGTGACACCGTTTAGCCCGTCCTACATACACGTTTGCGGGCGCTTACAATTGGCTGTCCAAATCGGAATGTCGGCACTCCCGCGATTTTCCGGCCGACGGGAAGCCGTTCCACCACCATCACTGCGTGTCCCGAATCGGTGCGCCACAAGATATACGGTCCATCGCCCGGGCGCATTCCGTGCTAATTGAGGTATAACGAATAACCAAGTTTGTAGCGGCGCTACATGTCGGGCAAACCATATGTCAGGCATTTTTCCGAACAAGGTTGCGGCTCTTCCGGCATGACCGGACAAAAAACGGGAGGCCCGAAACCGGCCTCCCGTCATTAATTGAGTATTATGGGCGATAAAGCGCTGTGGCGTCGGCTTTCGCTGTTGCGGTATCCGCGGCGAAGCGGTTATACGGCGGTATAGCCGCCGTCGACGATGACGTCGGTGCCGGTGGTGTAGCCGGCGGCATCGCAGGCGAGGGACAGGATGGCCGGCATCAGTTCTTCCGGCTTGGCCATCCGGTGCATGGGGATGAGAGGCATCCAGGCATCCCGCAATTCCTGCGGCGTGTCCGCCGACATCGGCGTGCCGACATAGCCGGGGCTGATGGAATTGACGCGGATGCCGTATCCGGCCCATTCCACCGCGAGGGAACGGGTCATGTGGATGACCGCCGCCTTTGAGGCGTTGTACGAACACTGCCACTGCGGAATATTCGTAATGGAGCCGGACATGGACGCCATGTTGATGATGGAGCCTTTAATTCCTTTTTCAATCATGATGCGGCCGGCGGCGCGGGCGACTATATATTCGCCGGTGAGGTTGACGTCGATCACTTCGCGAAAATCGGCGATGGACGCCTCCAGCGTTCCCTGGTGCTTGCAGATGCCGGCATTATTGAAAATGATGTCCACCGAGCCGGAACGGCGTAGTATTTCCGCGAAGGCGGCGTCGACGGATTATTCGTCCGTGACGTCGGCGGCGATGTAATACGCCGTGCCGCCGTCCCGCGTAATGATGTCCAGCGTTTCGTCCGCGCCGGAGCGGCAGAGTATAACCACCTCGGCCCCGGCCATGGCGAAGCCGTGGGCCACAACCTGGCCAATGCCCCGGCCGCCGCCGGTGACCACCGCCACCTTGCCGGTGAGTCCGAACATGGATTCCAAATACGACATAAGTTCCTCCTTCGTGGGTATTCGTAAACACGGAAGCGACTCGCCGACTTATATAAAAACTTTATTAAATGTATTTCATAAAGTCAAGACTTACTATACCCCGCTGCCGGCGCTTTGTCAATCCGCCGGACGGAATTTGCCACAGGCACGGCGGACGGTTTTTTTCCAGCGCCGGGCGCGGTCCCGCCGGGCTCCGGCCCGGCCCGGCGTAACCCGTTATCCGATAAACGCCAACACGTCTCCGGAGTTACGGATGGTTGAGAACCGGACGCGCTGTGTGGTTTTCTTGACGTAATGTTTACGGCCGGGGAAAATACTTGCAACGTTGACGGAAAATCTATAATATACCGAGCGGTAAAGTTTGCGTCCGGCGACATGGTATAGTGAGGCACTCTTCCGTGTCGTTGTTCCGTACTTATTATAAATCCGGTTGGACCATACGGCGTCGGCGGTGCGACGCTGTTCGTTGTTCACGGCTTTGCCGAACGTTTCGCCGACGCTTCCGCCGTTCCCCTGACGCGGCCAGGCGTGCGGCATCACTAATATACGGCTTCTTCGGGCTTCCGCACGGGAGCGGCGAAGAGCATGACTCGAAATTCAAGATAGCGTGCCAGACTCCCTGCCGCCGGCCCTTTGCCGGCCGGAGCGGAACGGCGCCCTCTGACAAGGTGACAGCATGAAAAAAGTTCTCGTATCTCTTGTTATCCTTCTTGCCATCGGCGCGGCGGTCGTCCTTACCGCCACCGACCGGGTCGAGTCCCAGGATCCCGGCGCCGCCACCCTGTCGCCGCCGCCGATGGTCGGCGTCACGACCCTCGTTCCGGAAGAGGTGACCATCACCCAGGAACTGAACGGCCGGGTCACGCCGTTCCTCATCGCCGAAGTCCGGCCGCAGGTCAACGGCATCATCCTGAACCGCTATTTCGAGGAAGGGTCGGACGTCGAGGAAGGCATGCAGTTGTACCAAATCGACCCCGCCACCTACGAGGCGCAACTGGCCAGGGCCGAGGCCGCCCTTGCTTCCGCCCACGCCAACGTCAAGGTCGCCGAAGCCAAGCTGGCCCGCTACCAGCGTCTCATCGAGGCGAACGCGGTGAACCGGCAGGAATTCGACGAAGTCGAGGCCACCACCCTTCAGGCCCAGGCCGAGGTGACAATCGCCGAAGCCGAGGTCAGGGTCGCCGCCATCAATGTCGAGTACGCGAAGGTTCTGTCGCCGATTTCCGGCCGCATCGGCAAGTCGAACGTCACCCAGGGCGCGCTCGTCACGGCCAGCCAGGCCGAACCGCTCACCATTGTCCAGCAGCTCGACCCGATCTACGTCGACGTCAGCCAGCCGATTAGCTGGATGTTGAACCTGAAGGACGAAATGCAGGCCGGCATTCTCCAGAACACCGGCCAGTCCTACGCCGAAATGCGCGTCGTCCTCGACAACGGCCAGGTCTACGAACACCCGGGCAAGCTCCTTTTCGCCGACGTCACCGTCGACCAGACGACCGGTTCAATCAGCCTCCGGGCCGAATTCCCCAATCCGAACCACATCCTCCTGCCCGGCATGTTTGTCCGCGCCCTCCTCGACGTCGCCCAGAAGGACGACGCCGTCACCGTGCCGCAACTGGCGCTCATGCGGGAAATCGACGGCCGCGCCTTTGTCCTGGTGGTGAACGACGACAATTCGGTGGAGAAGCGGTACGTCACCACCCTCCGGACCATCGGGAACCAGTGGCTCATCGGCGAAGGCCTCCAGGGCGGCGAACGCATCGTCGTCGACGGCACCCAGCGGATCCGCTTCGTCCCCGGCGCTCCGGCGCCGGTCGTCACTCCGGTGGACGCCGCGGCCCAGTAGCGGATTCCCGGCATCATCCTCTGACAGCGGCCGCCCGGGCCGGAGTTCTCCCCGGCCGGCCGCTGCCTGATTTTCCCCGTCTCCCTGTAGCGTCAACGAGAAAACAGGGTTCCTCACGAATCAAGGCAGACGAAAACCATGGCAAAATTCTTCATCAACCGCCCGATCTTCGCCTGGGTCATCGCCATCGTCATGATGCTGGCCGGCATGCTGTCCATCAGCCAACTGCCGGTCGCCCAGTACCCGGACATCGCCATGCCGCAGGTCATCATCGACGCCTTCTACCCGGGCGCGTCGGCGGAAACGCTGTCGAACACCGTCACCCAGGTGATCGAACAGAACATGAACGGCATCGACAACCTCCTCTACATGAGTTCCACCTCGGAATCGTCCGGCCGCGCCTCCATCACGATGACCTTCGCGAACGGCACCGATCCGGATATCGCCCAGGTGCAGGTGCAGAACAAGCTCTCACTGGCGACGCCGGTTCTCCCGGAGGAGGTGCAGCGACAAGGGCTCTCTGTTCGAAAAACGTCGGCGACGTTCCTCATGGTCGTCGGCTTTATTTCGAACGACGGCTCCATGGGCGAGGCGGATATTTCCGACTATGTGAACACCTACCTGAAGGACACCATCTCCCGCCTTGCCGGCGTCGGCGAAGTGACGATGTTCGGCGCCGAACGGTCGATGCGTATCTGGGTGGACCCGACGAAATTATCAAACTACAGCCTGACCCTGGCGGATCTCGACGCGGTCATCCAGCGCCAGAACCTCCAGGTCTCGTCCGGCCAGCTCGGCGGCATGCCGCAGGCCGGCGACCGGGAACTTAATGCCACCATCATCGCCCAGTCGCAATTGCAGACGGTCGAAGAATTTGAAAGCATGTACATCCGCGTCAACCAGGACGGTTCCGTCCTCCGGATGAAGGATGTCGCCCGGGTCGAACTCGGTCAGGACGAATACGTCTTCTTCTCCCGCTACAACGGCCTGCCGTCGGCCGGCATGGGCATCAGGCTGGCGAGTGGCGCGAACGCCCTCTCCACCGCCGACAACGTCAAGAATTACCTCGCCACCCAGCGGGAATTCTTCCCGAGCGGCCTCGACTACGTCTTTCCCTACGACACGACCCCGTTTGTCCGGCTGTCCATCTGGGAAGTGGTGAAAACGCTTATTGAGGCGGTTATCCTCGTCGTTCTCGTCCTGTACATTTTCCTTCAGAACTGGCGGACGACGATTATCCCGTCCATCGCCGTGCCGGTGGTGCTCCTCGGGACGTTCGCCGTCCTGCTCGGCTTCGGCTATTCCATCAACACCCTGACCATGCTCGGCATGGTTCTCGCCATCGGCCTTCTCGTCGACGACGCCATCGTCGTTGTCGAAAATGTCGAACGACTCATCTCGGACGAAAGGCTGACGTCGAAGGCGGCAGCCGAGAAATCGATGGAACAGCTCACCGGCGCCCTCGTCGGCACGGCGATGGTGCTTGTCGCCGTGTTCCTGCCGATGGCGTTTTTCGGCGGGTCGACGGGCGTCATTTACCGGCAGTTTTCCATCACCATCTGTACCGCGATGATCCTGTCCATCGTCGTCGCCGTCGTCTTTACCCCGGCCCTTTGCGCCACCATCCTCCGGGCCGAGGACTTCGTGCCGGAAGACCAGAAACCGGCGCCCCGGGGCGTCATCGGCCGGGCCCACCACTGGTTCTTCCACTATTACAACAAGGGTTTCGCCTGGTGCGTCCGGGGCTACGTCGCCCTCGTCGGCCACATGATCTACCGCTGGACCCGGTACTTCATTCTCTACCTCCTCCTGGTGGCGGCGATGATGTATTCGTTCCGGCATATCCCGAGCGCCTTCCTGCCGGACGAAGACCAGGGCGTCCTCATGGTCGAAATGCAGCTTCCGGCCGGCGCCACGCTGAACCGCACCCGCGAGGTGGCGGACGAGGTCCGCCGCTACCTTATGGAACAGGAATCGGACAATGTCCTCGCCGTCTTCTACGTCTGCGGCTTCAGCTTTTCCGGGCGGGGCCAGAACTCCGCCCTCGCCTTTGTCCGCCTGAAGGACTGGGAGGAACGGTCGCGGCCGGATCAGCGGGTCTTCCCGCTGGCGGAGCGGGCGAATTACCACTTCTACTCAAATGTCCGCGACGCCAACGTCTTCGCCATGGTGCCGCCGGCGGTGCTTGAACTCGGCTTTGCCGGCGGGTTTGACCTCCAGATGCAGGACCAGACCAACGTCGGCCACCACAAGTTGATGGAAGAGCGGGGCAAGTTTATCGCCATGGCGAACTCGCCGGAGTACTCCGACCGCCTGCGCCAGACCCGCCCGAACGGCAAGGAAGACAACCCGCAGTACCAGGTCAACATCGACCAGGCCAAGGCGTTTTCGTTCCAGGTCTCCCTCGCCGACATCCACGACATGCTCCAGACCGGCTGGGGCAGCGGCTACATCAACGACTTTATGCATAACGGCCGTATCAAGAAGGTCTATATGATGGCGGAGCCGTCTGCCCGCATGGTGCCGGAAGACTTCGACAAGTGGTATATCCGAAACAGCCTCGGCAAGATGGTGCCGTTCGGATCGCTTATTAGCACCGAATGGATTTACGGGTCGCCGCGTCTCGAACGCTACAACGGCCTGCCGTCCGCCCAGATCATGGGGAATCCGGCGCCGGGCGTCTCGACCGGCCAGGCCATGCTGGCGGCGGAAGAAATCATGAGCCGCCTCGACCCCGGCGTCGGCCTGTCCTGGACCGGCCTGTCCTACCAGGAACGGGCGGCCGGGGAACAGACCCTGGCCCTCTACGCCTTGTCAATTATCGCCATCTTCCTCTTCCTGGCGGCGCTGTACGAGAGCTGGACGATTCCGTTCTCGATTCTCCTGTCCATCCCGATTGGCGTTCTCGGCGTGGCGGCGGCGGCGCTGATTTTCCGGATGTCCAATGACGTCTATTTCCAGGTCGGCTTCCTGACTATCATCGGCCTGGCGGCGAAAAACGCCATCCTTATCGTCGAATTCGCCAAGGAACTCCACGAGGACCAGGGCATGACGGTCTCCCAGGCCGCCCTTGAGGCGTGCCGCCTCCGTCTCCGCCCGATCATGATGACGGTGGTGACGTTCATCCTCGGCGTCCTGCCGCTCGCCATCAGTTCCGGCGCCGGCTCGGGCGCGCAAAACGCCATCGGCATCGGCATTGTCGGCGGCATGCTGACGAATACGTTCCTCGGCATTTTCTTTGTTCCGCTGTTCTTCGTCATGGTGACGTGGCTCTTTAGCGGCCGGGCGCGGAAAGGCGAGCGCGAACTCCGCGAGAGCCAGCGCATCGCCCGCATTGAAGCGAAGAAGGCCAAAGAAAGCCGGACGTAAATATCTGGTAGACGCTTTCCCAGGTCGATTTTCTTGCGTTATAGTTCGTCTTCACACTATAAAACGTTGATTCTTCACTGCGCCCGCGATTACGCGGGCGTTTTTTTTTATTTTTTTCGGTTTAATTGGTTGATTAGGTATAGACAAAAAGTTCATTTTCTGGTATGTTGGTTCTTTGAAGCCCTATTTGTATCTCCTGTGTGTTATCGAAAGCCATTATGGTTTAACGACTTACAACATAACACACATTATCCAAACCACTTTCCCCTAATACTTAACTCCCTCAATTTGTTATGGTTGCGCATGCGACCCTAAACGCGGTAACTCCGTCGCGGATGCCCGCGCCTGCCTGGCACGCCATATTTGCCCCCTTTTCTCCATAACAGCGCCCTATCTTGTCATGCCTCTAATGTGTGATATGGTGCGGTAACTGTTTACATGATTGAGGAGAAAAGGGAGAAGGAAATGCAGAGAAGAGTGAGGAGTATTGCTATTGTCCTTGCGGCAATGCTAATACCGGGGCTGGCCTGGGCGGGTACCGAATATGATATCGGCGACCCGACTGCGCCGGTGATTCCGGAGGCTATTGTAGTCGCCACCAATGATAGCTTGAGTGATTCCGGCGCCACGGCCGGGACGAGCGAAGAGGCTCCCCTGGTCCGCGAGAGCATCACCGTGAATGCGAACCAGACGTTCATCATCGGCGATACCAACGCCGGCTGGGCCGCCGGCACCAACAGCCTCAATTTCAAGCCGGTTTACATGAGTGTCGATACACTCTCGATGGCGGCCGATTCCACCTTGGGCTTGACGGATCTGGCCACAGTCACGGTCGGAAAAGCGTATGAACATAATGAAGGCACCCTGGCCCTCCGGAATGCCGCAACCATTATGTTCAACGAAGGCATGACTGTCACGGCCAACGGGACCGTCACCATGAACGGTGGCGGCTCGCTCCTGAACTGCGATGAGCAGGAAATTCTCCTGAATGTCGCAAACGCCATCACCTTCGATGCCGAAGACGGGAGGCCGACGGCCATAGCCTCCGAGTTCAACCTCGGCGACATCGCTGTCGATACCGGCGACCTCACCAACAATGTCTTCGTGTACAGCAATTTCGCCAATGGCGCCGAG
>JAJQFC010000174.1 GCA_021201355.1 Planctomycetaceae bacterium
AGGGCGCAGAATCTCCGAAACCGGTCGCTCATCCGGGACGAATCCGTCCGCCTCCGGGAACGGGAGGCGGCGTCACTCCAGCGTCTCGACATGCTCCGCCGCGAAGCCGCGTTTATGGAAAAATTCCTTATCCGCGAATTCCGGAGCGTCTATCTCCGCGTCGCCCTCCACTACGTCCCCGCTTCCGGCGACATGCCGGTTCCGGTCCGGGCCTTCCTCCGCCACGGCGCCATCGGCTTCAAATCCTGGTGGCTCAAACCGGAGCTCCGCGACTGGATAATCGCCGACTGCCAGGACGACGTCGTCACCGCCTACGAACGCGGGTCGGGCGACCTCAATATCCTGTACGCCGACGAATACCTCGGCGCCGTCGCCCGGATGGACTGCCCGCCGGCGCCGGACGAACACCTCGTCACCCTGGAAAAGAATTCCGACCAGTGGAAGACGGAGCGCGCCTATCGCCGCATCGTCAACGCCCGGGGCTACAATGAACTCCTCCAAGAGATGATAGCCAGCCTGGGAGACCGGGTGGCGCACCACGAGCACGTTATTTCCACTCTGGAAAACCGGATGGCGACGGAACGGGACACCCTCGGCCAAAGCGAATTGTTCGACATCCAGACGGAAATCCAAAACGTCACCATCAAGAAAACCAATTTCGAGAAATACATCCATCGTATCGAACATGAAGTGGTGGCGTCCATCATCGAATCGGTGCAGGAGGCGGAGGGCCGGTTCCGGAAGGGCGAGCTCCGGATGCCGGACGAAGCCGCCCTTCTGAAACGCGAATGCCGGACCCTCTCCGACGTCTCCCGCCATCTGGCCGGCCCGAAGGAACGCTTTGTCCCGCTTCTTCTCCGCGGCAGCGACATCAGCCAGGACGGCGTGGTAAACGACCGCGCCGCCGTCCGCCAGATCCTTCTCGAGCAGGAGGAACGGGACCCCGGCATCTTCATGAACACCATCATTCCGGCCCGGAAGCGGGAAAACCGCGTGGAGTTCAGGCTCACCCCGGTAATCGTCCTCGTTCCCGTCGCCGGCATCCGCTGCCACTGCGCCCTCGCCCGCGAAGGCATGGAAGGCGGCCACCTGTTCATCCCCACCCTGTTCGCCAAGGAAGGCATCCGCCAGCGGCGCTTCCTCCACCTCTTCGCGGATTACCGCTGGGAGTCGAGCCGGAATTTTGTCGGAAGAGATCTGATCAATTCCGATTCCCTCGTCGGCGCCTTCACCCGCATCCGCTGGGAGTGGCGGAACCATCCGAAACAGCGGCGCGAAAAGGGCCTTATCTTCTCCGACCTGTCGGAAGTCGCCAACTGGCGCCGCGTCTATGAAGTGATGATCCCCGACGCCAACGTCGGCTGCCGCACCCTGTTTCTTCGGAACCAGGAACTCTACGAGGCCATTATCGGCAAATACATCGATCTCCCGGTCGGCGTCAAAATACTCCGCCAACGGGGTTAGACGTCCGCGTCCCCAGCAAACCGTAGCGGAAAACATCAGGTCGATCCATTCATCCACACCTTTAAACCGTCCCCGTCAATCACCGACGGCTCATCGGTCTATTCGTTTCCGGACCCTTCCATCGCTCCGCCACTGTGCGTACACGCCTCACGTAACGGGTAATAATACGGTACGGTATGAATTCTCCAATGAAAAATATCACAATTTGCCGCCTTCCGTCCGGGATGTTCAGTCTGGTTTTAGAGCGGTCCCGCTGCCTCAAGTGTCTATCCGGCAACCGTTCTAAATTACACTAAATTTATATATCATAGATAGTTACGAGTTCGATGACGTCGAAGGCGACCGGAAAACGGCGGAGAAGACATCTGATCGGAAACGGTGGAGGCCGTCACGAGAAAGTAAACTTTCCACTTTTTTTCGAATTGACTTAAAATGTAACGGTGTTTGAATACGGTATCGACATTGTAACCGGCTGGCGCGGTCCAGGCCTCAATCACCCAAAGGAGCTTTCCTTGACGCTGAAGACGAAGCTGTACTTGTCCTATTTCGCCATGATCCTTTTCGCCGCCGCCACCGCGGTGGTGTCGTTCCTCGCCTTCCGGTCCATCGACAAGGCAATCGACCGCGCCCGAGTCGAGGTCCGCCGCACCGGCACCGTTCTCGTTCCCCTGAACGAGGGCTGGGCCTTTGTCTCGTCGAAAATCCCCACTGTCGGCCCCAGTTATTACGCCTACGGTTTCAACTACCGTGAAGCCGATTACCAGACCGGCCTGAAGACGCTTGACGAAGTCGACGCCATGCTGAAGACCATCGAAGAACGCCTGGCCCGGGTTCCTTCCGACGTGCCGCTCCCGAACCGGGGCGAAGCCCTGAACGACGCCAAAGCCAAAGCCGCCGAAATGCGCCGGCTCGGTAACGACATCCACAACGCCGTCGACGGGTTCCGCCAGTTGAACGAGCGTTATGCCGCCTCGTATACGAATATCAACGAGCAGGCGGACGAAATGTATTACGACGCCTACTCCGCCCTCACCGCCCTCTTCGAGGAACGCGATTTCGACGCGGAGGAGGCGAACCGGCGGGCCGAACAGGTCTCTATCCTTTCGGACGTGTTCGACTATATCATCCGCTGCGACCGGTTTTTCTGGCGGGCACAGACCCTTCGCGGCCAGGCGGCCATCGATCTCTTCACCAGCGCCGAAGAGGAACTGGCCGGCGTCCTCGCCACCATCGACGAACACAACGTCCCGGACAGCGTCCTGACGCCGATCCAGAAGGAATAGTACCAGAAGGTACGGGGACCGGTGGCCGACATCGCCGCCGTCGTCGCCGCCCTGAAACAGGAATACGCCGCCATGGACCGGCGCACCGAGCAGATGCTCGGCCTGTCCCGGGAGACGGTGACGCTGGCCAGCACGGCCGCCGCCAACGTTCTCGGGCAGGTGGCGGACGGCACCGGCGCCATCCTCACCGGCACCGACGAGGTCAACCGGGTAGTCGAACGGTCGGTTATTGTCCAGATCGTCCTTTTGGCGGTCATAATCCTCTTCGGCCTTCTCATGGCCGTCCTTTCCGCCCGGGGAATTGTCCTGCCGATTGTCAGCGTCATCGACCGGCTGGTGCAGGGCGAAACCATCATATCGAACGCCGCCGACAACATCGCCGGCGCCTCCCAGAGCCTGGCCGAGGCGTCGAACGAACAGGCGTCGTCCCTGGAGGAAACGTCGTCCGCCCTCGAGGAGATGGCGTCCATGTCGAAGCTGAGCGCCGACAACGCCGACCGGACCAGCACCCGCACCCGCTCCACCGCCTCCCTGGTCCAGGAAGGCGCCGGCGCCATGCGGGAGATGGAAGCCGCCATGCGGGACATCAACGGCAAGGCGGAGCAAATCAGCAATATCATCAAAGCCATCGAGGAAATCGCCTTCCAGACGAATCTCCTCGCCCTCAACGCCGCTGTCGAAGCGGCCGCGCCGGCGAGGCCGGCAAGGGCTTTGCCGTGGTGGCGGACGAGGTGCGAAACCTGGCCGGCCGTTCGGCCCAATCGGCCCGGGAGACGACGGAGCTGATTCAGGGCACGGTGGACAGCATCAGGAATTCGACGGAAATCACCGAACGCCTGATCGAGAACTTCAAGGGCATCGAATCGGGCACCAGCGGCATCACCGATCTTATCGAGCAAATCGCCCGCGCCGCCGGCGAACAGGCCCAGGGCGTCGACCAGGTCAACCATGCCGTAGCCCAGATGGACAAGGTCACCCAGCAAAACGCCTCCAGCAGCGAAGAGACCGCCGCCGCCTCGGCCGGACTGACGGAACAGATGCAGACACACCACCCAACAACAGCCGGGCAAGGGGGGGAAGGAAGAGGCGCGCGGGGGGGGGGGGGGGCGCGCAACGGGGGGACAGGGGGG